>NZ_JBGFSH010000010.1:0-115714 GCF_041365715.1 Rhodosalinus sp. FB01
CCATGGCCATCATCCGGCAGAACTGCGCCATCGCGGCCGTCGCCAACAAGAATGCGCGTATCATCTAGGCCCTGCTGGCCAGGAACGAGGAATACCGTCCCGCTGCTTGACGCGGGACGGTTGGATGTGCAGGCGAAGAAGGAAATGAACCGACCGGACGGACCCGGCGAACGGAGACCCTGGCTTTTGTATAGGCCCGAGAGGTCAACCATGTGTTGAGGGCCATGCTTCTCGGATTACCCATTTGGGCGCGCCACCATCAACCGGCGACGCCAAATAGATGTCAGCACCCGTCATGATCGGAGACTGCCTCGAAACGCTTGCCAAGGGACGCCCATCCATAGATGTAGAACGTCGGCTCGCTCACGCCGTGCTTCCGGCAGAGCTCGGCCGCGCTCAGCCCGGCCTGGTGCTCCTTCAGGATGCCGATGATCTGCTCATCGCCGAACCTGCTGCGCTTCATTGTCCGTCTCCTCTGTCGAGGAACAGACTAGCCTAGGAGTGGGGAAGTTTCAGGGGAGCAGGTCAATCGGACTGACCGGCGTAAGCCACATCGCAGGCGGTAAACCGTCGGCAGCCAAGCCACGCGCCTCGCCTAGCTCGTGCCCGTGTCGCCCCGGGCGGCGTCAATGTTGCGGATCACGGTGAGCAAGGCATGCCGGAAGGCATCGCGCTCGGCCTCATCGAGGCCGGCAAGCGCGAGGTCGTTGACCTCTTCGGCAAGTGGAACGAGCTTTTTTTCGAGCGCCCATCCGCTGGGTGTCAGGTGGATGTAGACGTTTTTCTGGTTACCTTCGCGCCTGACGCGCCTGACATATCCGAGTTTCTCCATCGCTTGCACCGCGCTTACGGCAGCAGGTTTGGCAACATGAGCGCGCCGGCTGAGATCGGTAATGCCGATCCCGTCGCACTTCCAAAGGATTCGCATGAACGTCCAGTGACCATAGGCCACCGAGCGCTCCGCCAGCTTATCCTGAAGCGCGCGCGCCGCGGCCTTACTGGCCAGCTTCAGCAGATGCGTGGCGCGGTCATGCGCGATAGATGAGTCCAGCGCCTCGGTTTTTTGATTGCTCATCTGCACGGCTCCTCTGCCTATGGATTCCGTCCGCAGCGACCATGTTGATGACGTTGACAGCGGGCGGCCATTTTAGTTAAATGGTTAACAATAGCGTACAGCGCGTGTCGAGATGTCCTCACAGACATCACGATAGAAACGGCATTTGCGACGCAAACTCAACAGCGGGAGGAGCGACCATGCTAACTCAGGAACAGAATGAAATGCTGACCCTCGTAGGCCCCGGCACCCCAACGGGGGAGTTGATGCGGCGCTACTGGCACCCGATCGCGGTTGAGAGCGACATGAAGGATAAGTGGACGATTCCGGTCCGCCTTCTCGGTGAGGACCTCGTGCTCTTCCGGGACCGAACCGGGAAACTCGGCCTTCTGGAAAGGCAATGCCCCCACCGCAGCGCGTCGCTCGTAAACGGTATCCCTACCAATGACGGGCTTCGTTGTCCTTATCATGGCTGGGCCTTCGGTCATGACGGCCAGTGTCTCGAGCAGCCCAACGAGCCGGAAGGTTCGAATTTCTGCAAGAAGATCAAGACGACCGCCTACAAGGTCGAGGCCCTGGGTGGGCTGATCTTCGCATATATGGGACCCGACCCTGCCCCGCTGCTGCCTCGGCTCGATGGCTTTGTTGCCGAGGGCACGGTGCGCATGATCGGCCGCACCGTGATCCCCTGCAACTGGTTGCAATGCATGGAGAACTCGCTCGATCCCGTACACACCGAGTGGCTGCACGGTCACCTGACCGAGTTCCTGAAGGAAGACCAGAACGTGAAGGTCGCGATCAGCGCCAAGCACAAGAAGATCGCCTTCAAGGAATTCGAGTATGGCATGACGAAGCACCGCCTGCTTGTCGGTCAGTCCGAGGAGTCCGACGACTGGAAGATCGGTCACCCGATCGTTTTTCCGAACATCCTTTCGGTAGGCAACGGCGAGGACGACGACCGCTATTACGCGTTTCAGATCCGCGTGCCGGTGGACGACACACACACGCTGCACATCTGGTTCACGGCCTTCGTTCCACCCCGCTCGGCGAAAGTGGCATCGCATCTGCTGGAAGAAGTGCCCGTCTACGAAGTTCCGATTTTCGACGAGAACGGCGACTACATCGTCGATAACGTGGACAACCAGGACATGATGGCGTGGATATCTCAAGGTCCGATCACAGATCGGAGCCGCGAGAGCCTCGGGTCCACCGACCAGGGCGTCGCCGCCTACCGACGGATGCTGCGCCGCGAGATCAAGAAGGTCGAGGCAGGCGAAGATCCGATGATGACCATTCGCGATCCCGAACAGAACGCGTGCATCGAGTTGCCAAACGAGAAAAAGAAGCACCACAACAGCGATGGCATGAAATCCTGGCTGGAGCGTACGCACATGCGCTACTCGCCCATCGTTGACGACCTCGTGGAGCTCTACGAGCCCGGCAGCGTGATGCCGGTCAAGGAACACGCCTGATCCCCACCCGGATCTCGCCGGGCGTCGAAAGATGCCTGGGGCGTGGGAGCACCGAAAGCTGCGGTCAGGCTAGCCGCCGCGCGCGGGCAAGTGACGGCGTTTGGTAGCCATGAACGCATTTCATAGAAGCTAGAAGGGTCATGCAGATGCCGACGGCAAGACTGGGCATGCTCGGGCTGGGCGCGGCAGGACAGGCATTCCTGCCATCGATTGCGCGCAGTCAGGCGTTTCGGCTTTGCGCTGTCTGCGACCTGTCGCCGGACACCGCGTCCGGCCTTGTCTATGAGGATGTTGCGATCTTCACCTCACCGGATGAACTGTTCACCGCACCTGGCATCGACGCCGTCTACATCGGCACCCCGACCGACATGCACCACGCGCATGTGATGGCGGCCCTCGCAGCCGGCAAGCACGTACTGGTCGAGAAGCCGATGGCGACCAGCGTTGCCGATGCCCTGGACATGGCCGAAGCCGCCGAGGCCGCCGGATTGGTCCTGTCCGTCGGCCATGCGCATGGCTACGACCTTCCGATCAAGATGATGCGGGACATTGTTCTGTCGGGCCGCCTCGGCCGAGTGCGGGTCGTGAATACGATGTGCTATACTGACTGGGTTTACAGGCCCCGGCGCCCCGACGAGTTGAAGGTTGAGCTGGGAGGCGGTGTCACCTATCGCCAAGGTGGACACCAGTTCGATATCCTCAACACTCTCGCCAACGACACCGCCCAGACCGTGACGGCTGCCACGTTTGACCTCGACCCGGGCCGCTCAACGATCGGTGCGCACAGCGCGATGATCACCTTCCGGAACGGGGCAGTCGGGAACGTCTTCTACAACGGTTATGGTCGGTTTCTGAGCACTGAGTTGACCGACGGGATTGGTGAATGGGGACACGAGGCGACCCCTCCGGAGCGGCCCCCGAGGGCTCCCGAAACCCCCGAAGCGGAGGCAGCCGAGATCGAGCTGAAGCGCGCGCGTGCACGCGGCGCGATACCCAGCGCCGCCCCCTACCAACCCCATTTCGGACTGACGCTGGTAACGGGCGAGAAGGGCGAGATGCGCCAGACGCGCGACGGACTTCTGGTCTACACGACGGACGGCGCCGAGAAGATCGAATTGCCGACGGATCTCACGCCCCGGGACCTTGTCCTGCAGGACTTCGCAGCAGCCATCGAGGGAAGCCGGCCATGTCTGCGAGACGGGCGTTGGGGCGCCGCCATCGTAGAGCTTTGCGCCGCGGTCGTGGAGGCCGGACGCACCGGACGTCGGATGGAACTGAAGCACCAGGTGTTCCAGGCTTAGGAACTGAAGGAGACGCAGAATGCCCGTGAAAGTAACCCGCAGCGATGCCCTGACGAAAATCAGGCTGCAGGCGGCGAGCGACGACAGCACCGTCGATCTCGACCTGACGACCCGGGAAGTGGATCAGCTGATCGGCGAGCTGGCGGAAATGCGCGCGAAGATGGCGCCGGCCCATACGGGGCGGATCTCCGACGAAACCGCTGCGCCGTTCCAGGCCGACAATCTTCTGTGGGAGACTTTTCCTGACCGAGCGCTTCGCGGGGTGGTGCTGGCTCTGAACCATGCGGGGCTGGGATGGATCGCCCTGCGCCTGTCGCGGGCGCAGATCGAGGACCTCGTGACCTCGTTCGAATTTTCCTTGGCGAAACTGATGATCGCCCGGCAGGCAGCCGAAACCGCGGACGACAAGACCGCCTGAATATGGGCGCAGCACAGGACGGGAGCGAAGAATGGACCACAACGACCTCCGGCAGAAAATGATCGATGCGGGCCGTGTGCTTTTTGCCAATGGTCAGGACGATTTTACCCGCGGTCATATCTCGGTGCGTCTGCCCGAAGACCCGTCCCTGTTCCTGATGAAGCCCCACAGCATCGGGCTGGACGAGCTAACACCTAAGAACATCCTGACGGTGGATCTCAACGGAAACGTCGTCGCCGGAACCGCGCGGCGGCACAGCGAAGTTTTCATCCATACCGAGATATTCAAGGCGCGCGAGGACGTGATCTCGATCCTGCACACCCATCCGACCTATTGCGTTGCGCTTTCAGCGACCCGAACGCCATTGCTGCCGGTCAGCCAGCCCGGCGCGTTGTTCCACCAATCGGTCGGCTATTATGAAGACACCATCAACCTGATCCGGTCCGCCGAGATGGGGGCAGGCATCGCACGCGCGCTCAACGGCAACCGTGCCGTCTTGCTCAAACATCACGGCATCGTCTGCACAGGCGCCAGTATCGAGGAAACGGTGATCGGCGCGATCATGCTGGAGAACGCGGCCCAGACCCAGATGATCGCTCAGGCCGCGGGTGAGCTTTCCGACTGTTTCCCCGACGAGGACATCGCGATCCTGAGGCAAAACATCTCCAAGCCCGAGCAGTTCACGATCAACTTCGACTACCTTGTGCGTCGTCTCGGTCGTTGAGTCGAGGGCACTCGCTGCCCACCCTCGCCACGATCACGCAACAGGAGACACGCAATGACCAAGCTGACACTGACCGTCGCTTCGGCCGAGATGATCGCCGAGGACATCAAGGAATTCCGCCTCGAACGCCCGGACAAGGCCGCGCTGCCGGCCTTCACGTCCGGTGCGCATATACATGTCGACGTGCCCAGTGGCGGGACGCGGCAATACTCGCTCGTCAATGATCCCGTCGATGACACGCAATACGTCATCGCGGTCAAGCGCGAGGCCGGCGGGACCGGAGGGTCTGTCAGCCTGATCGACAGTGTCGACACCGGTGACACGATCGAGGTGTCCGAACCTCAGAACGATTTCGAGCTTTCGGACAAGACGGGCGATGTGCTGCTGGTCGCCGGCGGCATCGGGATCACACCGATCCTGTCGATGGCGCGCGTGCTGTCACGTACCGGCAAGCGCCGCTTCCGCCTCGCCTACCTGACCCGCAGCCCCGAATTGACTGCCTATCGGCAGGAGATCCTTGACGGACCGTTGGCCGAGGTCTCCACGATCCATCATGATCGCGGGAACCCCGAGGACGCGTTCGACCTCGACACGTTCCTTCAGCCGCTGGACGATGTGGAAGTCTACTGCTGCGGTCCGACCGGCCTTCTGGCGGCAGTACGGGACAAGACAAGCGGCTGGCCCAGGGGCTGCGTGCATTTCGAGGATTTCGGAACGGACACGCCCGCCGAGCGCAGTGGCGACGAGGCATTCGTCGTGGTGATCAAGGAAACCGGTGCGCGCTATGTCGTTCCGCCCGGCAAGACGATCCTCGAGGTGCTGACCGAGCAAGGGCTCGACGCGCCCAGCTCCTGCGAAGCAGGGACCTGCGGGACCTGCCGGACGAAACTGGTGGATGGCGAGGCCGATCACCGGGACCTCGTGCTTTTCGATGACGAGTATGATGACAACATCATAATCTGCTGCTCGCGCGCGAAAACGCCCGAGATCACGATCAGCTTCGAGGCCTAGCCTCCCCTGCTCGCCTTCAGCTCAGACGGACGGGATCAATGTCATCGCGGGAACGAACCGTCCCAGGATCGTGGCGGGCCACGGAATGCTCATGAACATGTCGAACACCACGTAGATGAAGATCGAAGTTGATGCCGCGATAGGAAGGACAAGCTTCCAGGGTTCGCGGTTCTCCATGCGCATGAAGCCGATGACGAACAGGAACGATGTCGGGATCAGGCCGATCGCGCTCATCGAAGCCATGAAGCCTAGCATCCAGCCAAAGAACGTCCCGGCCCGTTTCACGATGGTCCCCACCGACATGCCCTGGTGATCGGACTCCAGGTCCATGTGCACTTCGCGGCTGCTGTCCTCTCCCGCAAGCGAGACCGAGGCCGTGCGCGGCCGCCACAGAACCTGCCCCAGCAAACTAAGCACGAGGCAGGCCAGCGCCACGCTGCCGACGACCAACGGCGCCAGGCGGGCCGCGGGGTCAAAGGTCGTCGCCTCCAGGACCATGACCCCCACAAGCACGATCAGCGCGATGGTGAAGATGTCCGGAAGGCGGAACACCGGCGCGTGGAACGGCGGCGCAGCCGTGCACGAGCGCCGCCTTTCGAGGTATTCCGAGATGAACGGGCGCACAATACCCAGCAGGGCAGCGAGAAGCAGGATCGCGACGAGCGGACGGAACAGCCACTCGTAGGAGTACCGGGCCGTGGAGATGAACATGTACCGCTCGATGATCGCCCCGAGGACGAAGCCAAGGATCAGCGGCGGGCGTGGCCAGCGCAGGCTCTTCATGGTCCAGCCAAGCACACCGAAGGCCAGCAGCGCGAAGAGATCTCCCCAATCACGATTGCCTTGGAAGGCGCCGATATAAACGATGCACAGTATGGTCGGAAGGATCAGGGTGTAGCGCAGGGTCGCGATCTTCGCGAGTTGACCGCTCAAGGCAAAGCAGATCCCCGCGCCAAGGATGTTGGCGATCGCGATGCTCCAGACCATCGAATAGGTAGTGTCCAGATTGGACGTCAGCATCGCAGGACCGGGCACGAGCCCGTGCACGAGAAACGCACCGAGCAGGATTGCCATGCTCGCGCTTCCCGGAACGCCGAACGCGATGGTCGGAACGAGGGCCCCGCCTTCCTTGGCGTTATTGGCACTTTCCGGGGCGATGACACCGCGCACGTCACCGGTGCCGAAGGTTTCCCGAGCGCCGGGAAGGCTCTTGGCCGCATAGCCGTAAGCGAACCAGTCGACCACGGCGCCCCCGAGTCCCGGGATCGCGCCGATCGCTGTGCCAAGGCTCGAACAGCGGATCACGAGCCAGAAGTTCTGGAACGCGTCGCGTGCGCCAAGGATCATGCCCCTCCTGACATTATGCTTGCTTCCACTAGCGATCGCGACCCTCCGCACGGCCAGATCACAGAGCTCGGGCAAAGCGAACAGGCCGAGCGCAATGGGCAGGAGCGGCAGACCGTCGTAGAGATAGAGCGTGTCCATGGTCCATCGCAGTTCGCCGGCCTGCGGATCGCTTCCGATCATCGCCAACATGATGCCAAGGCCGGCGACCCCGATCCCCCTGAGAGGCGAGCTTCCCGAGAGCACGGCGACCATCGAGATGCCGAAGATGGCGCAGGCAAGCAGTTCTGGCGAGCCCATGTAGAGCATCACAGGCCGCAGAACCGGGATCGTTACCGCCAGCAGCAGCGCCCCAAAGAGCCCGCCGATCACCGAGGACACGTAAGCCGCGCTCAACGCACGGCCCGCCTCGCCCCTCTTCGCCATCGCGTGCCCATCAATGACCGTCGCCTGCGAGGCCGCCGTACCGGGAACACCGAACAGGACGGCCGGGATCGTGTCACTGGTCGACGTGACAGCCGCGAGTCCGAGCAGGAACGCGAATGCCGAGACCGGCTCAAGCTGGAAGGTGAACGGCAATAGCAGGGCCATGCCGGCCAGCCCGCCAACCCCGGGCATGATGCCGAACATCAGGCCGAGCACGACGCCGGCCCCGAGATAGGCCAGCCGCTCGAACTGCATCATCATCAACAGGGCATCGCCCGCAGCTTCGATCATGATTTTCCCCGTAATGCCAAGAAGCCCTGATGACGGGCCAATCCAGTCCGTGCAGGTGCGGGCATGGTTTTTTTCTAGTGCGCCATCAGGACCGGTATCCGAAGGTCGCGCAGGATATCATTGGTGGTTCCCCCGATCAGATCCTCGCTGAACTTCGAGTGCTCGTAGGCCCCCATCACCAGCAGATCGGCGCCGCCAGCCTCGCAGACTTTTGTGATCACCTTCGCGACCGACCGGGTAGCCTTCTCTATGATGAAGTGCGGCGTCATTCCGTGGCGTTCTATTGCGAAACGCAGTTGCCGCGCCAGGAAATCATCCTCCGATTCAAGAAGCCCGACACTGACGATGCTGATCTCGTCGAACGGGCTGAGCAGATCGATCGCGTCGCCCAGAGCCCGTGCCGCTGCACGCTGCCCGTCCCAGGCCACCACGACACGATGGCCGACCTGGCGATCTTCCGGCCAGTTTCCCGGCACGATCAGGACTGGCTTTCCGCTGCGCAGGGCGACCACGTCGGGCCGGGCCGCATGCGGGCTGCTATCGGTCGTCGCGGCGGATGCTCCGATCAGTGTCAGGTCGAAATAGCGTCCGATCTCGGTGATCGCGGTATCTGCCCTGCCCTTCAGGTCAAGCCATGTAAGGTGATCCTCCGGCAGCCGGTCCTCGGTGGCCTCGTGGAACAGGCGGGTGATCGCCTCGCGTTCCGGCGCCTCGATCCTGTCGGCAATATTGCGGAATTCTCTCGAAAGCCCCCGCGTCGCAAGCCGGGACGGTGCGGACAGCACTCGCGGGCCCTCGTAGGCGAATGCGCCAGTAACATGGGCCCCATGTTTGGCGGCAAGGGTCAGGCCCAACCGCAGCGAAGACATGCCCCCCTTCATGCCATCAAAGGCAACGAGCAGATTGCGGATCGGCATGCCTCATTTTCCTCCGGTCGGCACGTTCGGCGTTCTGCCAAGGCGCCAAGGCGCGGAAGCACGCGCCGGCCCTTCGGTTTAAGGCCGGCGCGCCCGTCTTCACGTCACTGCTGAATGGCGACGATCTCTTCGATCACGGCCGGATCGGTCGCGTAGACACTCTCCACGACAGCCTGCATCTCCTCGCCGGTGGTCGGCGTGATCTCCAGATTGGTCGCCGCCGCTTCCGCGAGGAAATCGGGATCATTCATCGTGGCCACGAAGGCCGCGCGCAGCGCGGCAAGGCGGTCCGCCGGAACATTCGGCGGCGCGACATAGGGCCGGCCCATTTCCTGCGGCGCGACAATGAAGTTGATCAACTGGCGGCTGCGTTGGTCGGGCGCAAGGTCGATGGCCAGCGGAACGTCGGGAAGGTCAGGATGCGCATTGTTCGCGATCTGGACCAGCAGCGTGACCGAACCGTCCTCGACCATTTCCATGTTGCGCGACTTCACCGACGACCAAGACCAGCCACAGCGTCCACCAACTTCGCCGCGTTCCATCGCGAGCACCACGTCATTGCCGCCGGGATAGCCGTCGATTACCTCGAACTGGGTCCCGATGGTCGCGTTCAGGACCTCGGCGTGGAAGCCTGGATCTGAGCCGGCCCCTGTCCCGCCGACCAGAAGTGTCGACTCCATGACTTCTTCAATCGACTCGATGCCGGAAGCGCTGGTCGATGCGCAAAGCGACGTTTCCTTGTTTGCATTGCCGATATAGTTCAGCTGATCAGCTTGGAAGTCGGCCGCCTGGTTGCCGATCAGTGGCTCGAACGGAGCGCTTCGGGAGATGGTGCCAAAAACGGTGCCGTCCTGCGGAGCGGCCTGGTACAGCCAGTTGGTCAACCGCAGGCTGCCCGCGCCGGGCATGTTCTGCGCCACGACAGTCGGATTGCCGGGAATGTGCTTGCCGATATGGGATGCGATCGTGCGAGCGTAGGTGTCGTAGCCGCCCCCGACGCTGTAGCCTATGTAGAGTTCAACGGTCTTGCCTGAATAGAATTCCTCAACGCTCTGCGCCTGGAGCGGTGCCGCGAACATCAGGGCGCCTGCAACAGCGCCACTTATCTTCATGAACGAATTTTTCATTTGTTCCTCCTCGCCAAAGTGTTGTCGCGCAGGTCGCCCGTCTTGCCTTCGTCTCCCCTTCGAAAGCGTGGATGGGTATCAGTGTCCCGCACAGGTTCTGTTTTGGTCCTCGACCGGGGCGCCAAGGCAGTTGTCGATCAAGTCCAGCCCTCCTTTTCAGATTACGAATGACTCCATGGTCGACGCCGCGAAGATCTCCTCCGGCTTCAACCGCGTTTTCGACAGTCCCTGCTCGTGGTGGTAGCGCAGGAAGGTATCTATGGTGGTTCGGTTGCCCTCGAACCCGTAGGTCCAGAAATCCTTGCCCATGAACCGTTCGGCATCCTCGACATGCGCGACGAGCCACGGCAGGCTTGCTTTGAGGGCCGCGGTTTCGCGCAGGCCATCGAGCACGATGTCCTTTGACTGCGTCAGCGCCTTGAGAAGCGACTGGCAGACCCAGGGTGCCTCCTCGACGACGCTGCGCCGGACCACCACCGTATGCATTATCGGGAAGATGCCGGTGCGCGCGAAGTAATCGCGCTCGACAGCCTCGTAATCCTCGAAGAGGCGGCGGACCGATCCATCCCTGCCGGTATAGGTGCTGGGCTTGCGGGCCGTATAAAGCGCGTCAATCTCGCCGTCGCGCAGCATGGTCGCGAGCGTCTTGTCCGGGCCGATCGGTTCCACCCTGATCGAGCTCGGCAGGTCCAGATTCAGCTTCTCCTTGCGGTTCGGTGACTCCTCGCCGCCGGTCACGTAGGTCACCGAGTCGACCGGCACGCCATATTCGTCGCTCAGGATCCCGCGGATCCAGACCGGCGCCGTCATCTGGTATTCCGGGCACCCGATGCGCTTGCCAATCAGGTCCTTGGGCTCTTCGATGCCTGCGTTGGCATTCACATAGATCGAGCAGTGCCGGAAGAAGCGAGATGGAAAGGCCGGGATCGCAACGAATGGCTCATCGGCCCGAAAGCGCGATACGACATAGGACGACAGCGACATCTCTGCGGCGTCGAACTCCTGGTGCCTCAGCATCCTGAAGAAGGTTTCCTCGACCGGCAGGTTCAGGAAATTCAGGTCGATACCGTCGGCACGCACGCGTCCGTCTATCAGCGGGACCATGCGATCATAGTCCCAGCAGCCGAAGTTGATGGTCCTGCGACCCATGTCCGTGATCCTCCCTGACGCTGGCGATTTCAACTTCGCTTCTCGTCCGGCTGATCTTCACGCAGTCACGCGCACCCGTCCAATACAAAAGTTGCTGTTGAGCCCGCGAAAAATCTTTGGCCTTATGAGCCAAGCAATCGGGGGCGGCGCGGTGAACCTCAAGCAACTGATCTATTTCACGAAGATCATCGAGCATGGGAACATTACCCGCGCCGCCGAGCAGTTGAACCTCGCCCAGACCGCGCTTGGCATCCAGATCAGGAACCTCGAGGAGGAGGTCGGGGTCGCCCTGCTCGAACGGCATTCGCGAGGGGTCCGGCCGACCCGCGCGGGCAAGATCCTCGAAACGCATGCATACGAAATCCTGCAACGCATCGATACCGCCCTCGAAGAAGTTCGCGGGGCCACGGGGCTGGAAAAGAAGTCCTTCATTATCGGAGTGACCCCCAGCATCATGCGCCTTGTCGGGGCAGAGCTGCTCACGGTCTCGCAAACGGCAGACAGCGCCACGTTTCGTTTTGTGGAAGAGCTGTCTTTTCAGCTTCTCGCCGCGCTGACCCGCGACGAGATCGACTACGCCTTCGCCTTCAACATCGACCCGACGTCCGGCGTCTGCCGCGAGGCCCTGCTGGAGGAGCGCCTGTATTTCGTCACCGCCGATGACGGAGAGCGTGACCGGAGCCCGATCGGGCTTGAGGAGATATTGCGCACTGACCTGGCGCTTCTGTCGAGCCGCGACATCATCTGGAACATTATCCACAAGGCCGCCGCCCGCCGCTCACTCGATGTCGACGTCGCTTTCGAGGTCCAGTCGACGGGCGCTATCAAGGCCCTCGTGGAACGCGGCGTCGCAACAAGCGTCATGCCCTACGGGATCATTGCTCAAGAGCTTTCCCGGAAGGCATTCGTCGCGCGACCAATTTCGGAAACGGACGTGGTCCGCACGCTGTATCTCATCTGGTCGGAAAAAAGCGGCGCGGACGTACCCGCCAAGATCCGCGAACTTCTGCTTGGCCCGCTCGTGGCGCTCTATTCACGGCGGTTGGGCTCTCAGGCACGGCTGCTCTAGGTCAGTACAGTCCGGGAAGTTCCGCAGCTTGTTCCTACCGAAAAATGGGATTACCAGTAGTTAATCAGTTAACTAAACTTTGGCTCAGTGCCATTTGCGCTGGCGCGCGGATCGACCGGAGGGTCCGATGCCACTCCAACACCTGCCCTCGGTCTTGTTTACTGTAGCCCTTGGTCTCGCCGGCGGCTTAGTTGCGAGCTTTCTGGGACTGCCGCTTCCCTTCATGCTGGGTTCACTCGGTCTAACGGCGATCGTGTCCCTAGCCGGCGTTAAGATCGGGGGGCAGCCGCCCAAGATCCCCTCTCGAGCCAGAAACGCGATGATTCCCATCATCGGGATCATGATCGGCGCCAAGGTAACTCCGGACATTCTGGACCAGATGGCGCAATGGTGGCCGAGCCTTCTCAGCGTGATACCGTTCGTAATCATTGTCCAGCTTATGAACTACAACGTCCTGCGGCGCCTCGGCGGCTATGACCAGGCGACGGCGTTCTTCGCGGCCAACCCAGGCGGCGTCGCAGAGTCATTGCTGGTCGGCGAGGCAAATGGTGGGAATCCTGCTCTCATGACGATCCAGCACTTTGCCCGCGTGACGCTGTGCGTCATTCTGGTCCCGGTAATCCTGTCCATCGCCCTCGGAACCTCCGTGGGGTCGGCCGCAGGCACCACGTCCGAGCCTACCTACCGGATCCCGGGGCTGCACGAGGTGCTCATGCTTGGGATCGGCGGATACCTCGGCGTCCTCGTCGCAAGACGCCTGAAACTGCCGGCGGCGCTGCTGCTGGGCCCGTTCGTGGTCAGCGCGGCGCTGCACGCGACCGGCGTGACCACCGCGCAGGTTCCCGACCTGCTGGTCAACCTGGCGCTTGTGGTGATCGGCACGAACCTTGGAACGAAATTCTACGGTCAGGCGCCAAAGACGTTGCTGGGTGGATTCGGATTGTCGTTCGTCGCGCTGTTCAATGCACTGGTGCTGGCCACGCTCATCGCGCTCACGATTGCCGCGCTGCAGGAGGTGTCCAGAACGGTCGTCTTCGTCTCCTTTGCGCCGGGCGGCCTCGTCGAGATGGGCCTGATCGCAATCTCTCTGGGCTCTGATCCGGTCTTCGTCGCGGTGCACCACCTGGTCCGGATCATGGTCGCGGTAATCATCTCTCCCCTGATCTTTCAGTGGCTCATCCTAGCTCGGGAAAGCTGACGAAAAGCGCACCCTGCCGGGGTGGCAGCGGTGCCGAGGCACGCGGCAAAGGACATTGACAGTTCGAACGTCAAGAGGTTAAGCGATTAACAAAACGCTGTGGGCACCTATCCCGACGAAGAGGTGGCTGCCCGTCCAGAGACGCATAACGACGTCCCGCTGCCTTATTGGGCTCATAGGGAAAAGAGCTCAAAAACAATGTCCTGGGGAGGATTCGATGGAAGATGGAAAGCCGGGCACCGGCCGCTACAATTCTGACGTGATCGTCGATCTGATCAAGCAATACGACTTCCCCTTCATCACGATGAACCCGGGCGCCAGCTTCCGAGGACTTCACGACAGCCTCATCAACTACGGTGAAAACGATCCTCCGATGCTGCTCTGCCAGCACGAGGAAATCGCCGTCCAGATCGCCCATGGATACGCGAAGGTCACCAACCGCCCGATGGCGGTCATACTCCACAACCTGGTGGGGCTGCTCCACGCCAACATGGCGATCTACTATGCCTTCATCGACAGGGTACCGATCTTCATCATCGGGGCGACCGGTCCGATGCACGAGGGCAAGCGCCGGCCCGCGATTGACTGGACGCATACCGCACTCGTGCAGGGCGAAGCCGTCAGGCAATATACCAAGTGGGACTATCAGCCGACGGCCATCGAGGGCGTTCCGGAAAGCTTCGCCCGCGCCTATTCGATCATGACAACCGCGCCGCAAGGCCCGATCTACATGTGCTACGATGCCGCGATGCAGGAAGAGCCTCTGACCCGGGACATTCCCCTGCCACCGGCGAGCGCCGTCATAACGCCCAGCCCGATCATGCCCAACCCGGCCGATCTCGCCCGGATGGCGGATTTGCTCGCGGCCGCCGAGAATCCCGTTCTGGTCGCGCAGTATGTCGGCCGCCACCCCGTCGGGTTCGACAACATGATCGCCCTTGCCGAGACAACCGGTGCCGCGGTCTGGGATGCGAATGCCGCCCTGAATTTCCCCAATCGCCATCCCCAGAATGTCAGCTTCGATCGCGAGATCTTCCGCGACGCCGACCTGATTGTCGGACTGGACATGCGCGATTGGGAGAAGGAAACGCAGGAATACGTCCTGACCGAGCGCGAGGTGCGCCCGATTGCTCCCGAAAGCTGCACCTGGGTCGAGATCGGTATGGCAGAGGTCGGGATCAGCAAATGGGCCATGGACTATGGACGGATGCAGCCCTGCTCTATACGAGCGCTTGGCGATACGAGCCTTGGCATTCCCGAACTGACCCGCCTTTGCGCCGAGAGGATCGCGGCCGATCCCGCCGCCCCTTCCCGCATAGCGGCGCGCAAGGCGCGCCTGACAGACCGGCACGCGGAACGCTGGGAAGGCTGGCAGCTCGCCGCCCAGAAGAACCGCGATGCCTCGCCAGTCTCGGTGCCGCGCCTGTCCCTCGAAATCTGGGACGTGATCAAGGATGAGGACTGGGTGCTTACAGGCGGAACCCTCAAGGACTGGGCCCGCAAGACTTGGAATTTTGATGCCGCACACAGGCACCCGGGCATCGACCTGGGCACTGCAACCCAGATCGGGATCGCGCTCGGCGTGGGGCTCGCCCACAAGAACAGCGGGCGTATCGTGGTCGATATCCAGCCCGACGGCGACCTGATGTTCGACGCCGGGGCCCTCTGGTTCGCTGCGAAATACGAGGTGCCGATTCTGATCGTGATGTACAACAACCGCGCCTATTACAACGACTGGGCCCACCAGATCCACATGGCCGAGGCACGGGGCACGGATGTGGGCAAGGCCCATATTGGCATGGACCTTTTCGGCCCAGATCCCGATTTCGGAATGCTGGCGCGCAGCATGGGCCTGCATGGCGAAGGGCCCATCACCGATCCCGAGGAGGTCGCCCCGGCCCTGCGCCGCGCTCTCGAGGTGGTAAAGTACGGCAAGCCCGCGTTGGTCGACATCGTCACGCAACACCGGTGAGCGCAATGACGGAAACGCCAGATACCGCAAACCCGCCTGACCGCATTGGGATCGTCGGCCTCGGCAAGATGGGGCGTCCCGTTGGCCGCCACCTAAGAGCGGCAGGCTACAGCGTGACGGGCTTTGATCCCTCACCCGAGGCGGCAGCGTTGGCCCGGGAGGCCGGGATCGACACGCTCGAATGCACTGCCGCCCTCGCCGCGGTGTCGGACCTCGTGCTCGTGCTGGTCGGGTTCGATGACGAAGTCGAAGCCTCGGTCTTCGGACCCTGCGGCGTCATCGAAGGCGCGCATCCGGGAACGACGGTCGCCATCGGGTCGACCATATCGCCGAGCTATGCCCGGAGCCTCGCATCGCGGCTGGCGGACGGAGGAATGATACCGCTCGACGTGCCATCGGCACGCGGAGAGAAGGCTGTCGAAGAGGGCACGATCCTGCTTCTGGGGGCCGGCGACAAGGACACGTTCGATAGATGGCGCCCGGCCTTTGAAACCTTCTGCGCCGACATCCTGCACCTTGGCGATTTCGGCGCGGGCCAGATCGCCAAGCTGGCGAACAACATGATCCTGTGGGCCAGCATGGCGGCGAATGACGAGGCTTTGCGACTGGCCGAGGCACTGGGCGCAGACAAGGAGGCCGTGCGCGACGCCTTGTCAATCAGCAGCGCCCGGAACTGGGCACTGACCACGCGCGCCGAGGAAAAACCGATCCCTTGGGCGGAAAAGGACATCCGGCTAGCGCTGTCCGAGGCCGATGACCTCCAGTTTCCCCTTCACGTGGCGGCCGCTGCCGGCGAGGCGATGAAGGCATTCAAGGCACGGCACCAAATTCCCACGCCAAAGCCGACCCGGGGAAAATGCCGTTGATCGGTCGTATGCCGAACTCTGCCTGAGGTGCCCCTAGATTTGTAGCCGCTTTGCCCTCTTACTTTAAGCCGAGGAGGCGGACATGGGAACAAGCAATTACAGCGATGAGTTCAAGCGGGACGCGGTGCACCAGATCAGGGTGCGCGGGTATCCGTTGCGAGAGGTGTACAGTCCGCTTGGGGGGTTAGCAAGTGTTCTCTCTACAAGTGGCTGAAGCAGTTCGGGGAGCCGTCGCAGAAGCCGGGCGTGGACCATGAGGCTGAGAAGCGGCGCCTGAAGCGCGAGCTGGTTCGGGTGACCGAGGCGCGCGATATCCTAAAAAATGGCATCGGCGTACTTCGCGCGTGAGTCCCAATGAAGTATGCCTTCATCTGGCCGCATCGCGGGGAGTTCGGCATTTGGGCCATGTGCCGGGTGCTGCGGGTCCATTTCTCCGGCTTCCATGCATGACTCAAGGAGCCGTTAAGCCGCCGTGCGCAGGAAGACGCGCGCCAGACCGAATTGATCCGGCAGGCCTGGGCCGGCCGCGGCAAGATCTGCGTCTATCGCAAGCTGGCCAACGATCTGCGCGACCAGGGCGAACGCATCTCTGAGAACCGGGTGGCGCGTTTAGCGTCTCTGGCCAGGATCGCTGCACAGGTTGGTTACAAACGCCGTCCCGGCCGTTACGGCGGCAAGCCTGCGGTGTGGTCGGCGAGGACAGGCTGGAGCAACGCTTCGATGCGTCTCAGCCCGATCAGGTCTGGGTGACCCACATCACCTACATCAAGACCCATGAAGGCTGGCCATACCTGTGCGTCGTCATCTATCTGTACTTGCGTCGGCTTGTCGGCTGGTCCGCCCAAGTCCCGCATGACGACGGACCTCGCCCTGCAAGCCCTGCTGATGGCCGTGTGGCGGCGCAAACCCGCAGATAAGGTCATGGTCCACTCAGACCAGGGCTCCCAATTCACCGGCCGGGAGTGGCAGACGTTCCTGCGCCAGCATAACCATGAACCCAGCATGAGCAGACGAGGCAACTGTCACGACAACGCGTTCGCTGAAAGCTACGTTCAGATGCTGAAACGGGAGCGGATCAGACGTCGGGCCTACCCGACCCGCGATTTCGCGAGGCAGGGCGGTTTCGCAAGGACGCGAAGCGGAATAGGGGATCAGAACCCATCGGACGTGCGGTCCAGATGCTCCCGGATGCCGGCGAAAGCGCGACCTCGCAGCTCGTCGTATTGCTCGCAGAGCCGCACGTATGTGCCCCAGTGCATTCCCTGGGGCTTTTCCCAGGGGTCCTCGACCAGAATGCCACCCGGCCAGCCCAGTTTCCTCCGGATACGGTTCGCGCGGCGCGCGGCTCGCTCCCAAGGCCTCTCACGCTGCGAGGGATAAGTCAGCCGGTGGCAATGGCGGCAGGCGAAGACGGACCCGCCGTAGAGGATTCCAACCCGCCGGCCACAGCCTTGAACCGGACAAAGGAACCAGGGACGCTCTCCGCCCATATGGCAGGCTGTGGTGTCGAGCTGGACGGGATAGCACTGCGTCTGACTTTCGCCCCCGTCGTGATGCCGGTGGCGATGCGCGAGGATCACCCGCCCAGGCTCCGAACGGATGTCGAGCGATGCCGCTACCATGTCCCCGCGCTTCCACGTGATGCGGCGGCTGATCCCGCTATCCAAGACGCCTTCGCGTTTCAGCCATCGAACGTCGAGCGCGAGGTAGTCGTCCGTCGTATTTGCCTTGAGCTGCACGTGTCGCCCGCTACCAACGCCGCCCATGGCCCACCTCAGATTTTGCCGAAATCAATTGGGAACTCGCCCGGTACCGGGTCGTCAGGTTTCTTGCGGCGGTGCGCTGTCCAGCGATCTTGGAATGATCGATGGCAACGATCTTCCGAACAAAAACATTTAAAATCAATTTTTTGCCTTAGTGGAGAGCCGGAAAGCACGTTTCTGCGGACAAGCGGAGCGTGTAGTGCCCAGCACGTGGGGTACCATCCGCTCCTCTCTCTAAATGTCCTGTTCTTCCATCTTTCCATCTTTCCATGTGCATGAAAAACCCCGGCTTTTTCTGGGAGCATGGAAAGCAAGACGTCCGGTTTGCCCCCCTCAGCGGCTGGGTACCATGCAGTACACAGCTCCCTCCGGATGCCCCCCGAGACGAGCCGGGTACTGCGCATCACTCTCGCCCTGTTCTTACTGTGGTCATTAGTCATGCCTGCGATCTCCGGGCACGTACCGCATTGTCCTCGGCCAGGGGCTGCCGTGCGGCATGCGGCCATCCGGCACCCAGCCGAGCTTCTGCAAGATCGAGGCGATCCGTCGACCATCGTGCGGCGTCCGGCTCTGAATCGGCTTGCCGATGCCTGGCTTGGTCGTGAACTTCTCCGTGCCGTCCCGCTGCATGATCCGGACGTGCTCGTCCATGAGTTGCCCTGGGCAGACCTCGTCGAGACCATCAATGGCGGCCGCGATGATCCCCATCCACGGGTCGGCGACCTCGGCTTGCTGGCGGTGCTCTGCGAGCTTGGACCGTGCCTCGCCGGAAAACTCCCACCAGTTCCGGCCCTCGCGCTCGAATTCGCGCAGCAGGTGGACCGCCTCACCGACAAGCTGGTCGCGATCGCGCTTCATCGCTTCGACGTCGACCCGCTCAATGACAACCGGGAAGAAACGGTCGTTTCCGGTGTTGTCGCGCAGGTACTGTTGATCGTTCGTGGTGCCCCAGAACATGCAGCGACGCGGGTGCGTCCGCTCCTTGCGCCCATAGGCGGCCCGGAACGTGTCGTGCGACCGTGTCAGGAAGGCCTTCAACTCCTCCGCCTCGGACTTTCTCGCCACATCCATCTCGCCCATCTCGATAACCCAGTGGCGCCGCACATGATCCTGCGCGTCCTTTGTTCTCAGCGCCGGCAGACTGTCGCTGAACCACTCGGGCCTCGGGCACAGCGCTGCCAACCCCGAGGACTTCCCAATCCCCTGAGAACCTTGCAGGACAGGCACGATACGTTGATGGGCGCCGGGGTCCAGCGCACGCAAGACGAGCGCCATCATCGCGATCTCGCCCAACGCATCGGTGTAAGCGTTCTGCTCTGCCGCGATGAAATACCTGACAAACAGGTCCTGCGTTCGATACTCGCCGTCCCAGGTCGCAGCGCATCGTTCGACCCAGTCCTGCAGCGGGTCGAAACGGTTCGCCGCGCAAACCGCGTCGACTGCATCGCAAACGAGCGCCTTGGCGACATTCGCGAACCACGGGAAGCTGCGCTGCAGCCACAGGATCACAGCCAGGTAGTCATGGTCCTCGAGTGGTCGCGGTTCGAATGCTTTCGGTTTCTCGGCGTCTTCCGTGCCTGGTATGGGCACCATGAGGTAGTCGTCGCCGCTGAAGTCGTTCCGCGCAAAACAGTCCCGTGTCTCTGGGTGCCGCCTCAGGACAGTCTCGAGGTTCGCGATATTGGCGAGAACCGTTAACTTCCCGTTAGCACCGCGCTTCTTAACCAGCTGCTGGCGGATATCGTCGAGGCAGGCCGCCTCTTCGTCGGCGGTCGGCCGTTCGAGTTTCACGAGGTCTTTCATGCCCGGTCCTCCGCGTTTTGCGGCAGGGACAATCGTTCCCTCAAATCGGAGACGCTGGTTTCGAGCTGCTGCCGGATTAGGACGAGTTTTTCATCGCGCTGCGTCACTGCCTTATGGGCGCAACGGCAGACCTCCCGTTCGACCGCATCGGTCCAGCCGTCGCGGCCCGCCTTTCCATGTTGAAAGTGCCGCAGAAGGGTCGTCACAATCTCGTCGTAGCTGAACCCGGCCCGGCTCAGCAGCCCAGCGACTGACATGTCCATGGACGAGCGCGACTTGTCCTTCAAACCGGAGGTACCGCCGCGGAAGCGGTTTACCAGATCACAGTTACGCAGCGGGTCGCCCAGAAGACTCCGCAACTTTGGCAGAAGATCCGTGTCACCGACGTACTTGGGATCGGGGACTTCGGTATCGCGTAGGATACGCCCCTTGCCCGCGTTCAATTCGATGAGCAGGTTTATCACCGGTCGTGGCAGGGCCGCCGGTGCCCGATCGTCTATGACCGAGTATCGGCCCAACGTGTCGGTCCAAACAATGAACCCTCCGTCGCCCCGCACATCGAGGCCTTGAACCTTGGGTGCACTGTTGCCAAGGCTCAGGCATGGCGGCATCTGATAGATCAGATGACGGCCGCCCGAGGTGGTCCCGTGCGTTCGCGTCGGCGGTAGCTCGTGGCCACTCGCCCATTCATCGTAAGCGCAGCCGGGTTTGTAGCTGTCGACATCGAAGGCGAACAGGTTCGACCGCCGACCCATAGGGACGCCGACCGCGTTTGTGCCGCCCCAGTTGAACTCGCCGGGCTGGGTGTCGGGCGTGACTGCGCCCCACTTTACCAGTGGCTTCTTCTGCCATTTTCCGGTCTCGTCCTGCGCCAGCAGAACAGGGAAGGAGGGAATGCCAAACCGATCCCAGAGATCCGCGGCGAGTTGGTAGGCGGTGGGTCGATCAGACATCACCCACCTCCTTCCCGTGGTCAGCGCGCTTGAGCTTGGTCTCGGCCGCCATCCGCGCCCGGACCCATTTCAGGAGCTCAAGCCGGCTCGGGTAGATAATCCTGCCGTCGACCATCGACCAAGGGGCCCCTTCGCCACGACTGCGCTTCGTCGCCAAGGCGCCGGTCGTAGTACCCAGGAACTCAGCGGCAGCCGCCGCGTCGAGCGGCTGGCTCCAGTAGGCCGGATCAGCCTTGCTCTGGGCGTCGACCAGCTCCTCCACCGAGGCCTCTATGAAGTAGGCCGGGAGTGCGCGCACGAAGCGCGCAAATAAATCGTTATGGGTCATCGCTTGTCCTTTCCCCTCTCTCTGGGGCGCATGCCTCTTTTCGAGGAAACCACCGTGACGCCTGTGAAGCGCTCGGTTGGCGGCGTCACCTTGCGGCGGCGCGCTCACTATGCCCTATTCACGAGGCTTTCACCTCGAATGCGCTACATACATGTCGCGTGCGTCCCTGTGAAGGGGTCTAAATGCAGTATCGTAAATATGTCACAGGCATGTTCACCGCACCGACGTGACGTCTCACCCGAAAGAACTCGCTCCGAAAGATCGAAGCACCGTGCTGCATTGCTCAACCTTAATAAACAGAAAGTAACGTTATGACAGTGCTTTATAGCCACAACATATCGCCCTATATCGGCGCGGTGCGCTTCACCTGATGTATCTGGGCTGGCTGCTTCGGCTTTACAGGTGGTCCCGTCGTCCGCCCTCTCGCGCGTTGCGCTGGACCGTCGGGGGTGTGCTGGCACTCGCCGCGGTCATCTGGGCGCTCGAGACATGGCTGGGCCTGCCCGACTGGATGCAGATGGACCGCCCGCCGCGCCTCACCCCGATGCCCCGCTGAACCGCCGGGCCGTGCGGGAGCGCGCAGACGTTGCGCGCAGAAATGGTTGATGATTTGTTACGCATCTCAGGCATACTGACCGCGCATGTCCAAATAGGGAGACACGTCATGAAGACCAAGGTGATCGCTCTGGCCGCCGCGGCCGCGCTTGTCGCGCCCGCCGCTTTTGCGCAAGACGACTTTTCGGCGCAGCTCAAGGCGCGGCAAGGCCAGTTCCGCATCATGGCGCTGAACATCGGCGTTCTGGGCGGCATGGCCCAGGGCAAGATCGACTATGACGCCGAGGCGGCGCAGATCGCGGCCGATTCCCTGGTGGCGATCAGCGGGGTGCACCAGGGCAAGCTCTGGCCCGAAGGTACCGACGAGGTGATGCTGGACGGCACGCGCGCCAAGGCGGCGATCTGGGAAAACTTCGACGATTTCGCCTCGAAATGGGGGGATTTCGGCGAACAGGCCGCCGCGATGCAGGCGGTCGCCGGCGACGGGCTGGACGCCGTGGGCCCCGCGCTTCAGCAGCTCGGCGGCACCTGCAAGGCGTGCCACGACGAGTATCGCGCGCCCGAAGACTGATCCCGCGCCATGCGCCGCCTGCTGACAGGTTTCATCGTGCTCGCCGCCCTGATCGGGGCGGCGGGCTGGTTTCTGAGCGCTCCGCAGAGCGCCGACGCCGCGCTCTATGCCGGGCTGGAGGGCGACCCGGCCGCGGGCGAGAGGATCTTTCACGCCGCGGGCTGCGCGTCCTGCCATGCCGCCCCGGACGCGGAGGGCGAGGCCCGGCTGGTTCTGGCCGGCGGCGCGCGGTTCGAAAGCGATTTCGGAACCTTCGTCGCGCCCAACATCTCTCCGGATCCGGACGCGGGCATCGGCGGATGGAGCCTCGAAGCGTTCGCCACCGCGCTGACGAAGGGCGTCGCGCCGGACGGGCGCCATTACTACCCCGCCTTTCCCTACACGGCCTACGCCAAGATGGCGCCGCAGGACGTGGCCGATCTGAAGGCCTACATGGACAGGCTGCCCCCCTCGGACGCCGGAAGCGCGCCGCACGAGGTCGGGTTTCCCTTCACCCTGACGCGCGGGATCGGGCTTTGGAAACGCGCCTTTCTCGACGAGGGGTGGGTCGTGACGGATGCGCCCGGCGCGGAACTGGAGCGCGGCCGCTACCTTGTCGAGGCGCTGGGCCATTGCGCCGAATGCCACACCCCGCGAAACTTCGCCGGCGCGCTCGACATCGGGCGCTGGATGACGGGAGCTCCCAATCCTTCGGGGCGCGGGCGCATTCCCGCGATCACGCCCGACGAGCTTGGCTGGGACGCGTCCGAAATCGCCTGGTATCTCGAGTCGGGTTTCACGCCGGACTACGACAGCGCGGGCGGCAGCATGGCCAAGGTGGTCACCGGCCTTTCAAAGTTGCCCGACGAGGATCGCGCGGCGATCGCGGCCTATCTGCTGGCCCTGCCCCGCGACGGGTGAAAGGCCGCCGGGGCCGGGCCGTTCAGGACGCGTCCTGCCCCAGGCGGGCCAGCCGATTCTCCCGAAGCCGGGCGAAATCCTCGCCCGCGTGGTAGGAAGAGCGCGTGAGCGGGGTCGCGGACACCATCAGGAACCCCTTGCCCCAGGCCGCCTTCTCGTAGGAGCGGAACTCGTCCGGCGTGATGAAGCGATCGACCCGGTGATGCTTCGAGGTGGGCTGGAGGTACTGACCGATCGTCAGGAAATCCACGTCGGCCGAGCGCATGTCGTCCATCACCTGCAGCACCTGCGCGCGCGCCTCGCCGAGGCCGACCATGACGCCCGACTTGGTGAAGATCGTCGGATCGATCTCCTTCACCCGCTGCAGGAGGCGCAGGGAATGGAAGTAGCGCGCGCCGGGCCGCACCTCGGGATAGAGCCCCGGCACCGTCTCGAGGTTGTGATTGAAGACGTCCGGCCGCGCCTCGACCACGGTTTCGAGGGCGGAGTCGGCGCAGCGCAGGAAATCTGGCGTCAGCACCTCGATCGTGGTCTCGGGGCTGCGGTGGCGGATCGCGCGGATGGTCTGCGCGAAATGCTCCGCCCCGCCATCCTCGAGGTCGTCGCGGTCCACGCTGGTGATGACGACATGGTTGAGGCCGAGCTTCTCCACCGCGTGGGCCACGCGCCCCGGCTCGAACACGTCGAGCGCCTCGGGCCGCCCGGTCGCCACGTTGCAGAACGTGCAGCCGCGGGTGCAGATCTCGCCCATGATCATCATGGTGGCGTGACCCTGGCTCCAGCATTCGCCGACATTGGGGCAGCCCGCCTCCTCGCAGACGGTGACGAGGCGGTTCTCGCGGATGATGTCGCGGGTTTCCTTGTAGCCCTCGCTCACCGGCGCCTTGACGCGGATCCAGTCGGGCTTGCGCGGCCGCTCGGTATCGGGGCGGTGCGCCTTTTCGGGGTGGCGCTGGGCGGGGTCGGCGAGGTCGCGCATCATGCCTCCGGGCGTTTGCTTCACAGGGAAGCATAGTCCTCGCGACGGGCGGTGACCAGTGCGGCAACGCCGCGCCCCGTCTCAGCCGATCATCGGCCCGCCCGGCCCCTGCGTTTCGTCGTAGTGCCGCTTGAGCCGTTGCAGCGCGATGCGCAGCACGATCTTGCCCGAGCGCGCGGACCAGCCCAGCCGGCGCTCGGCGCTTTCGAGCCCTTCGAGGTAGCAACAGCACCGCAACGCGACGTCGCCGAGCCCCGGTCCGAGATCGCGCAGCGCCGCGGCGACACGTTCGCGCGCGGCTTCCGACGCGCCGCGGCCGCCCGCAGGCGGCGCCCCGGTGCAACCGGCCGTCAGGAAGCGCTGCCAGTTCTGGGTGACGGCGCTGCCCACCTGCGCAAGCTCGAAATCTTCGCGCAGGCGCTCGCCCGCGCGCAGCAGTGCCTCCGGCAGGAACGGCGCGCCGTCGCGGTCGCGCCGCCGCGCAAGCGCGACAAGCGGGGTATCCTGCGCGCAATAGCGCCCGCGCCGCGCCGCGCTCGCGCGGTAGCGGGCCTGAGCCTCGCCGAACCCGGTCGCGTCGTCGTCGCGCTCGCCCGCGAACTCCTGAAGCGCGCTCCGGCCTGCCGCGGTCAGCGCGTATTGCGCGATGCGCCCGGGCTTCAGACACTCGATCCATTCCTTGAGGGCGAGCGCCTGCGCCACCTCGGCATCCAGCACCGCGGTGCGGATCGACGTGCCGTCCGGCGTGTCGCGCACCACCACGGCCTTCTCCATCCCCTCGGCCACGGCGAGACGCGCGCCGGTTTCGGCCATGCGGGACAGCACGCGCCGCGCCTCGCGCGTCAGGGTGTCTCCGTCCATGAGCGGCGCGCCCCGGAGCTGGGCCGCGCGGGCTGCGCCGCGGTCCGGGAAAAGCGCGGTGCCCAGCCCGCGCAACGCCGCATCGGTCAGCGGGTCGTCGCGCCGCGCCTCGATGCGGCGCACCTGCCGCAGCACCGTCGATGCGTGGCACCCCGCGCTTCGGGCGAGATGGCGGATCGTGAGTCCTGCCTCGGTATGGGCGAGATAATGCACGGCCGCCGCCGGAACCCAGTCCGGACAGGCGACCGGAAAGGAGCGGCCTTCGCTCCGCGCTATCGGCGTCGATCCCCCCACGGTTTCCGCGCGCCCCCGTCGTTCCACAGAGTTGTCCACAACCATTGCGAGAATTGGTTACCCATTCGTAAATTTCCAGATCGTCAAAGCAGTATTGTTTCCAATTGATAAACAATTGCAACGCGGCCGCGCGATCTTCCATGCCGCGGCGCAACACGCGTTCAGGTTGTGTCACAGTCCCGTCTCGCCAAGGCAGAGGGGAACATACCATGCAGGATATCACCAGAATGCTCGCCGATCTGCGCCGCCCGGCACTGCTCGTGCGGACCGCGCGCATCGGCGCCGCGGAATACCGCCGCGAGGCGCATCTGCCCCGCGTGCTGGGCTACGGGGCGCTGCCGCGCAGCGCCGACGCGGCCCTGAGGCTCTTCACGCTCGAGGGCGAACTGGAGGCGGCGCGCCGCGACGCGCGCGCCGACTACAGCCCCGCGCGCCATGTCGAGGTGCTGATCGCGCTCATGGGCGAGGCGCGGATGTTGCGCGCCGCGCCCGGGGTCAGCTGAAGGCGTCGGGCATCGAGGCCTTCTTCTCGGCGACATAGGCCGAAAGCGCCTCGGTCACCGCCGGATCGAGCGCGGGCTGCTGGTATTGGCCCATCAGCTTGTCGACCCGCTCGGAGGCGAGCGAGACCGTGTCGCGCGCGCCTTCCTCGTCCCAGGTCTCGAAGGGCTTGTAGTCGAAGAGCTCGGTACGCCAGAACGCCGACTTGAAGTTGCCCTGGGTGTGCGCGCAGCCGAGGTAATGGCCGCCCGGCCCGACCTCGCGGATCGCGTCGAGGGCCTGCGCGTTCTCGTCCATCGCGATGCCCTGGGCGAATTTGTGCAGCACGCCGAGCTGGTCGGCGTCCATCACGAACTTCTCGAAGGAGGCGACGAGCCCGCCCTCGAGCCAGCCGCAGGAGTGCAGCATGAAGTTCACGCCGCCGAGCAGCGCGGCGTTCAGCGTCTGCGTCGTCTCATAGGCCGCCTGCGCGTCTGGCAGCTTGGAGCCGCAGAGCCCGCCGCCCGAGCGGAAGGGCAGGTTCATCCGCCGCGCGAGCTGGCCCGCGCCGTAGAGGATCTGGCTCGCCTCCGGGGTGCCGAAGGTGGGCGCGCCCGAGTTCATGTCGATCGAGGTGACGAAGGCGCCGAAGATCACCGGCGCGCCCGGCCGCACGAGCTGCGCGTAGCCGATCCCGGCCATGACCTCGGCCAGCACCTGCGTGAGCGTGCCCGCCACCGAGACCGGCGCCATGGCGCCGCCCACGATGAAGGGCGAGACGATGCAGGCCTGGTTGTTGCGCACATAGACCTCGAGCGCGCCCATCATCACGTCGTCGAAGGTCATGGGCGAGTTCACGTTGATGAGCGAGGTCATCACCGTGTTCTGCTGCACGAACTCCTGCCCGAAGAGGATCTCGCACATCTCCACGCTGTCCTGCGCGCGCGAGGGTTCGGTCACCGAGCCCATGAAGGGCTTGTCCGACAGCGTCATGTGCGCAAGCAGCATGTCGAGATGGCGCTTGTTCACCGGCACGTCGGTCGGCTCGCAGACCGTGCCGCCCGAATGGTGCAGCCATTTCGACATGTAGCCCAGCTTCACGAACTTGCGGAAATCCTCCATCGTGGCGTAGCGCCGGCCGCCGGCGAGATCGCGCACGAAGGGAGGGCCGTAGACCGGCGCGCAGACCAGCGTGTTGCCACCGATCTCCACCGATTTTTCCGGGTTGCGCGCCATCTGTGTGTAGCGCGCGGGCGCCTTCGCGCAGAGTTCGCGGGCCAGCCCGCGCGGAATGTGCACCCGCTCGCCCTGCACGTCCGCCCCCGCCTCGCGCCAGCGCGCCAGCGCCTCGGGGTTCTGCACGAAGTTGACCCCGATCTCCTCGAGGAGGATCTCGGCGTTCGCCTCGATGATCTCCAGCGCCTCGGCGTTCAGGATCTCGAAAAGCGGGATGTTGCGCTCGATGAAGCGCGCGGTCTCGATGCGCACGGAGGTCCGCTCCGCACGCCGCGCCGCGCCGCCGCCACTGCCTGGGGCCCGTCTGCGGGTTGCTGCCTCGGTCATGTCTCACCTCGCGCGCCAAGGGTTTCGGGTGGACAGGGTGTAACGCCGCGCCCGTCCTCCTGCGGTGATCGTTTGCGGCCAGTTTCGGACGAAAACGACATGGCGCGGCATCATGCGCCCTTGCGCGCGCTTGCGCGTCCGCATCGCGCGGCTTAGAGGGCAGCCATGACACAGCCTGCCCATGACCGCATGCTCATCGTCGATTTCGGGTCCCAGGTGACGCAGCTCATCGCGCGGCGCCTGCGCGAACTCGACACCTATTGCGAGATCCACCCCTTCCAGAACGTCACCGAGGCGTTTCTCGAAGCGTTCCGCCCCAAGGCGGTGATCCTGTCGGGCGGACCGGCCTCGGTCACCGATCCGGAGAGCCCGCGCCCGCCCGAGGCCGTCTTCGCGCTCGGCGTGCCGGTGCTGGGCATCTGCTACGGACAGCAGGTGATGATGCAGATGCTGGGCGGCCGGGTGGAGCGCGGCGACGGCACTGCGGAGTTCGGCCGCGCCTATGTCGTGCCCACCGCGACGCGTCTCGATCTGCTGGAGGGCTGGTTCGACACGGGGCGCGAGCAGGTCTGGATGAGCCACGGCGATCATGTGGCCGCGCTCGCTCCGGGTTTCGAGGTCTTCGGCACCTCGCCCGGCGCCCCCTTCGCCGTGACCGCCGACCCCGAACGCCACTTCTACGCCGTGCAGTTCCACCCGGAGGTGCACCACACGCCGAACGGCGGCAGGCTTTACGCCAACTTCCTGAAGATCGCGGGTTTCACCGGCGACTGGACCATGGGCGCCTACCGCGACGAGGCGATCGAGAAAATCCGCGCGCAGGTGGGCGACGCCAAGGTGATCTGCGGTCTTTCCGGGGGTGTCGATTCCTCGGTGGCCGCCGTCCTCATCCACGAGGCGATCGGCGACCAGCTGACCTGCGTCTTCGTGGATCACGGGCTTCTGCGCCTCAACGAGGCCGAGGAAGTCGTCTCGATGTTCCGCGATCACTACAACATCCCGCTCGTCCACGTGGACGAGACGGAACGCTTCCTGTCGGCGCTGGAAGGCGTGTCCGATCCGGAAACGAAACGCAAGATCATCGGAGGACTGTTCATCGACGTCTTCCAGGAGCACGCCGACGGCATCGAGGGGGCGGAATTCCTGGCCCAGGGCACGCTTTACCCCGACGTGATCGAATCGGTCTCCTTCTCGGGCGGTCCGTCGGTGACGATCAAGAGCCACCACAACGTGGGCGGCCTGCCCGAGAAGATGGGCCTGAAGCTCGTGGAGCCCTTGCGCGAGCTTTTCAAGGACGAGGTGCGCGTCCTCGGCGGCGAGCTTGGCCTGCCCGGGAACTTCATCGGCCGCCACCCCTTCCCGGGCCCCGGCCTCGCCATCCGCTGCCCGGGCGAGATCACCCGCGACAAGCTGGAGATCCTGCGCAAGGCCGACGCGGTCTACATCGACCAGATCCGCAAGCACGGGCTTTACGACGAGATCTGGCAGGCCTTCGCCGCGATCCTGCCCGTGCGCACGGTGGGCGTGATGGGCGACGGGCGGACCTACGACTACGCCTGCGCGCTCCGCGCCGTGACCTCGGTGGACGGCATGACGGCCGACGTCTACCCGTTCAGCCACGAGTTCCTCTCCGAGACGGCGACGCGCATCATCAACGAGGTGCGCGGCATCAACCGGGTGACCTACGACATCACGTCGAAGCCCCCGGGCACGATAGAGTGGGAATGACCCGGGCGCGCCGGGGCGCTCTGGCGCGCCGCCGGACGGGCTGCTAAGCGAAGGCATGGCCACGCGCGACGCCCCTGCCCCGGTCCGATCGCCGACCCTCCTCGCCGGTTTCTGGATGGTCGGGACGGTCCTCTCTTTCACATCGATGGCGGTGGCGGGGCGGGAGCTGTCGGCGGGTCTCGATACCTTCGAGATCATGCTCTACCGCAGCCTCGTGGGCGTGGGGATCGTGCTGGCGGTCGGCGCCGCGGCGGGCACGCTATCGCAGGTGAGCGTGCTGCGGTTCCGCCTGCATGTCATCCGCAACGTCACCCATTTCACCGCGCAGAACCTCTGGTTCTACGCGATCGCGACCATCCCGCTCGCGCAGGTGGTGGCGCTGGAGTTCACCTCGCCGCTCTGGGTCGTGCTGCTGGCGCCGCTCGTCCTCGGTGAGCGTCTGACGCCCGTCCGCGCGCTTGCCGCGCTTCTGGGCTTCGTCGGCATCCTGATCGTCGCGCGCCCCGGCGTGACACCGCTCGAGGCCGGGCAGGTCACCGCCGCGGGGGCGGCGCTGGGCTTCGCGCTGACTGCGCTCGCCACCCGCGCGCTGACCCGCACCGAGAGCATCACCTGCATCATGTTCTGGCTCACTTTGATGCAGGCCGTTCTCGGGCTGGCCGCGGCCGGGGTGGACGGCGACATCGCCCTGCCCGGTCCGGGCGCGCTGCCCTTTGTCGCGCTGGTGGGTGTCGCGGGGCTTTCGGCCCATTTCTGCCTGACCAACGCGCTGCGGCTGGCACCGGCGGGGGTGGTCATGCCGATGGATTTCGCGCGGCTGCCGGTGATCGCCTTCGTCGGAATGGCACTTTACGCCGAGCCGCTGGAATGGGCGGTTCTCGTCGGCGCGCTGGTGATCTTCGCGGCCAACTGGATCAACATCCGGGCGCAAACGCGGGAAACGACGCAGGCCCTGCGTCCGGAGTGAGGCCGGCGGCCCGTCCCGGCGGGGGTTCAGCCCTAGGTTGACGTTGCGTTGCTTACCCCATGTTAACGTTCCGCCAATATTGACAGCCGTCGAAGCCCGTTCCTACTCAGGAGGTTGCGCTGCTACCGAGGGCTGTTGCGGTCGGCGCGTCAGGGGAGGAATGCAATGAAGACACTGATCGGAGCGGCATCCGCGCTCGCGCTTGCCGCCGGCGGGGCGCTTGCGGGGGGCATCGAACGCACGACGCAATCGGCGATGATCCTCTACGAGGACGGAAATTACGGGGAGCTGAGCCTTGGCAGCGCCTCGCCCAGCGTGAGCGGGACGAGCCGCGCGCTCGGGCCTTTCCCTGCCCAGAAAATCGACAACGTGGCGGACGATTACTTCCTGCCGGGCTTCGGCCTGAAGATGGATCTCGGCGACAATCTCTCCGCCGCGCTTATCTACGATCGTCCCTTCGGCGCGGACGTGAAGTACGACCCGCTCAATCCCGTCCTCGGCGGCACCTCGGCGGAGGCCTCGACCAACGCGCTCACCGCACTTCTGAAATACCAGATCAACGAACGCGTCTCGGCCTTCGGCGGCCTGCGATATCAGACCGCCGAGGGTGACATCGGCCTGCAAGGCGCCGCGTATGGGCCGGTCTCCGGCTACGAGGTCTCGCTCGACCGCGACGCCGCGGCCGGCTATGTCCTCGGCGTCGCCTACGAGGTGCCGGAGATCGCGCTTCGCGTGGCGCTGACCTACAACTCCGAGATCACCCACGAGATGGGAACGCGCGAGACGATTGGCGGCACCCCCATCGCGCCCCCTTCGGTGACAGAGGTCAAGACCCCGCAAAGCGTCAACCTCGACTTCCAGACCGGCATCGCGCAGGACACGCTGCTGTTCGGCTCGGTCCGCTGGGTGGAGCACTCGGCCTTCCGGGTGGATCCGCAGGGGTTCGTCGGCGCCACGGGCGACGGCCTCATCGACCTCGAGGACACGACGACCTACCGGCTCGGCCTCGGGCGGCGCTTCAGCGACAAGTGGACGGGCTCCGTCACCCTCGCGTACGAGGCGCCGGGCGACGATCTCGTCTCGCCGCTCGCCCCGTCCACGGGATATACGCAGGTCGCGCTCGGCGCGGCCTACCAGGCGACCGAGATGATGCAGATCGCGGGCGGCGTGAGTTACACCGTCCTCGGCGACGCCAAGCCCGAGACGGGAACGCCCGACGTCGCGCGCGCAGATTTTTCCGACAATGACGTCGTCGGCGTGGGGCTGCGCGTCTCGTTCAATTTCTGACATTCCTTCATCCCCGCTCAAGGCCCCGCCCCATCCCGGGCGGGGCCTTTTGCTGCGCGAGGGGGTTTGACCGGGGCTCGCGCTCTGGCTAAGGCGCTTCTGGAACGATGGGACGGCCCCCGGCATGATCTACGAGACCGCGACGGACTGGCTTGATGCGCCCGAAAAGCGCGTGGTGCTTTTCGGCATGTCCGGGCTTGGCAAGACACGGCTTTCGGCCCTGCTGCGCGAGCAGGGAGGCTGGTTCCATTACTCCGTCGATTACCGCATCGGCACGCGCTACATGGGCGAGCACATCGCCGACCTTTTCAAGCGGGAGGCGATGAAGCTCCCGTTCCTGCGCGAATTGCTGATGTCCGACTCGATCACGATCGACTCGAAGATCCGCTTCGACAACCTCGCGCCGCTGTCGAAATACCTTGGAAAACCGGGGGATCCGGCGAAGGGCGGGCTGGAGTTCGAAGAATACATGCGCCGGCAGGCGCAGCACCGGGCCGCCGAGCGTTCGGCGATGCTCGACACCGGCCATTTCGTGACGCGCGCCCGCGAGATCTACGGCTACCGGAACTTCGTCTGCGACACCTCGGGCTCGATCTGCGAGATCGTCGATCCCGAGAACCCGGCCGACGCGATCCTCGCGGCGCTCTCCGCAACGGCCCTGCCGGTGTGGATCGAGGGATCCGAGGCCCACACCGCGGAGCTCGTCCGCCGGTTCGACCGGGCCCCGAAGCCGATGTATTACCAGCCCGATTTCCTGCGCGCGGCCTGGAGGGAGCACCTCGAGGAAACGGGCCTTCGCGAAACCGAAGTGGACCCGGACGCCTTCGTGCGGCGGACCTATGCGCGCGCGCTCGCGCACCGGCAGCCGCGCTACGCCGCGATGGCGCGCTGGGGCGTCACGGTAAGCGCCGACGAGGTCGCCGCCGTCAGCGACGCCGCGGGCTTCGAGGCGCTGCTGGCCCGCGCGCTTGAGCGCCGCGCCGAATAGGCGTATCCCCGCCCTTTTCCCCAGAAGGCCGAGCGACCATGCCGATCAAGATCCCGTCCGACCTGCCCGCCTACGGCATCCTCTCGCGCGAGGGCGTCATGGTCATGTCGGAAGAGCTTGCGGCGCGGCAGGACATCCGGCCCCTGCGCATCGGGCTGCTCAACCTCATGCCGCAGAAGATCCAGACCGAGACCCAGTTCGCGCGGCTCATCGGGGCCACGCCGCTGCAGATCGAGCTCAGCCTGATCCGCATGACCGAGCACCAGACCAAGACGACCGCGCCCGAGCACATGGAAAGCTTCTACCGCCCCTTCGCCGAGGTCGAGGCGTCGGGCGAGAAGTTCGACGGCCTCGTCATCACCGGCGCGCCGATCGAGCATCTGCCCTTCGACGAGGTGACCTACATCGAAGAGCTCCGCCGCGTCTTCGAGTGGACGCAGAGCCACGTCCACGCCACCTTCGGCGTGTGCTGGGGCGGCATGGCGATGATCCACTATTTCCACGGGGTCGAGAAGCACATGCTGCCCGAGAAGGCGTTCGGATGCTTCCGCCACCGCAACCTGGCCCCCGCCTCTCCCTACCTGCGCGGTCCCTCCGACGACCGCCTGATCCCGGTGAGCCGCTGGCCAGAGATGCGCCAGGCCGAGATCGACGCCGCGCCGGGGCTGCGTACGCTGATCGCGAGCGACGAGGTGGGCCCCTGCCTTGTCGAGGATACCGCGCACCGGGCGCTCTACATCTTCAACCATCTCGAATACGACAGCGATACGCTGAAGCAGGAATACGACCGCGACGCGGCGGCGGGGACCGATATCGCGGTGCCGGTGAACTATTATCCCGGCGACGACCCGACGCGCCCGCCCGCCAACCGCTGGCGCAGCCACGCGCACCTGCTATACGGGAACTGGATCGCCGAGATCTACCTGACCACCCCCTTCGACCTTTCCGAGATCGGGCAAAGCGTCACCGATCTTCGGCGGGAGCGCGTGTGAGCCCCCTCGCCACCGGCCTGGTCGTCCTCGCGCTCGTCCTCGGCGGCGGCACGCTCGCGACCCTCGTGAAGGCGGCCCGGCACGAGGCCCGGACAGAGGCGACCTACCCGCCCCAGGGCCGGATCGTGACGGTGGACGGCCACCCGGTACACGCCTACGTCTCGGGCGCGGGGCCGGATGTCGTGCTGATCCACGGGGCAAGCGGGAACCTGCGCGACTATACCTTCGACCTCGCCGGGCGGCTGTCTCGGCACTACCGGGTGATCGCGCTGGACCGTCCCGGCCTCGGCTACACCCCGCGCCTGCCCGGAGCGGAGCCGGCGAGCCTCGAGGCACAGGCACGCCTCCTCTCCGGTGCGGCGGCGGCACTAGGCGCCGAGCGGCCGCTGGTGCTGGGCCATTCCTACGGCGGCGCCGTGGCGCTGGCCTGGGCGGTGCATGTGCCCGACCGCCTCTCCGCCCTGGTGCTTCTCGGTGCGGCCTCGAACCCGTGGGAGGCGGGTCTCAGCCTTTATTACCGCCTCGCCTCGCATCCCTGGCTCGGCCCCGTGACTGTGGCGCTTATCGCCGCCTGGGTGCCCGACAGGGTGGTGACCGACGCGGTGGCCGAGGTGTTCGAGCCGCAGCCCCCGCCGCGGGGATACGCCGCGCATTTCGGCCCGGGCCTTGCGCTGCGCCGCGCGACGCTGCGCGAGAACGCGCTTCAGCGCGCCGCGATCAAGGACGAGATCATCGGCATGGTCCCGCGCTACGACGCGATCACCGTTCCCACGGAGATCCTGCACGGCACCGCGGACCGGACCGTGGGTCTGCGGATCCATTCCGAACCGCTCGCCCGCCAGATCGCCCATGCCCGGCTGACGCGCCTTGCCGGGGTGGGCCACATGCCGCACCACGCCGAGCCCGAAGCCGTGATCGAGGCCGTGGACCGCGCCGCCGCCAGCGCCGGATTGCGCTGATCCACCCTGCCCGTCATGATCCCCCGAAAGGAGGGACGACCATGCCGCTGAGCCTGCCTTTCGACGAGGCCATCACCCGCTACTACGAAACCTCCGCGCCTTCAGAGATCCGCGCGGCGATCGCAAGGGGCCGCAAGGGCGATATCCTCGACCCCGACTACCCGCACGACAGCCGCATGGAGAAAAAGAGCTACAAGCGCCAGCTCGGCACGCTTCAGATCGAACTGGCCAAGCTGCAGGCCTGGGCCAAGGCGTCGGGCGCGCGCGTCGCCGTCGTTTTCGAGGGCCGCGACGCGGCCGGCAAGGGCGGCTCCATCAAGCGGTTCCGCGAAAACCTCAATCCGCGCGTCGCGCGCCTCGTGGCACTGCCAAAGCCGTCGGACCGCGAGGCCACGCAATGGTACTTCCAGCGTTACGTCGAACAGCTTCCCGCCGCGGGCGAGATCGTGCTCTTCGACAGGTCCTGGTACAATCGCGGCGTGGTGGAAAAGGTCATGGGCTTTTGCACCGAGGCCGAGCGCGAGACGTTCTTCCGCCAGGTGCCCGAGTTCGAGACGCTTCTCGTGGACGAGGGTATCGTGCTCGTGAAGATCTGGCTCAACGTCGGCCGCGCGGAACAGCTGCGCCGCTTCCTCGCCCGCGAGGCCGATCCGCTGAAGCGGTGGAAGCTCTCGCGCATCGACGTGGAAGGGCTCTCCCTCTGGGACGCGTATACCGACGCCATCGCCGAGACCTTCGCGCGCTCCCATGCCTCGATCGCCCCTTGGGTGGTGATCCGCTCCGACGACAAGCGTCGCGCCCGGCTGGAGGCGATCCGCGCCGTGCTGGAGCGGCTCGACTATCCCGGACGCGACGATGCGGCGATCGGGACGGGCGATCCGAAGATACGCGGCGGACCGGAGCTCTGGCGTGGCTAAACGGGGTTACCACCACGGCAACCTTCGCCAGGCGCTGGTGGATGCCGCGCTGGAGCTGATCGAGGCGAAAGGACCCGAGGGGTTCACCCTCAGCGAAGCGGCGAAACAGGCCGGCGTGACGCCCGCCGCGGTCTACCGGCATTTCGAGGGCCGCGCGGATCTCATCGCAGAGGCGGCGCGGCAGGGCTACGAGATCTTCGCCGACGTGATGCAGCATGCCTATGACAGCGGCCAGCCCTCGGCGCTCGCCGCCTTCGAGGCGACGGGACGCGCGTATCTTGCCTTTGCGCGGAAGCATCCCGGTCACTACATCGCGATGTTCGAAAGCGGGGTCGGCGTGAACCGCACCCCCGAACTGGCCGCCGCGGCCGCGCGGGCCCGTGGCGTTCTGGAACGCGCGGCAGAGGATCTTTCGCGGCATATCCCGCCCGAGAAGCGCCCCCCCGCGGCGATGTTCTCCGCCCATGTCTGGGCGATGAGCCACGGCGTCGTCGAACTCTTCGCACGGCAGGCCCCGGGCCGCGCGTCGCCCTTTCCGCCCGAGGAATTGCTGGAAAGCGGGATCGGCATCTACCTTCGCGGCCTGGGCCTCATCCCGCCCGACGGGTGAGCGCCCGCGCGACGACCGTCCCGCCGGCGGGGATCGACCCGCCTCGATGGCGCCAGCCGGTTAATGCGGCGCGTCGGGCCGTTCCAACCGTCACGCGACCGCCGAAACGAGAAAGGGCCCCTCGCGGGGCCCTTTCCATCCGGTGCGATACGCCTCAGCGCTTGGAGAACTGGAAGCTCCGGCGCGCCTTGGCGCGGCCATATTTCTTGCGCTCCACCACGCGGCTGTCGCGGGTGAGAAAGCCCGCCGCCTTGAGCGGCCCGCGCCGGGCCGGGTCGTAGAACTGCAGCGCCTGCGAGATGCCGTGCTTCACCGCGCCAGCCTGGCCGGAAAGCCCGCCGCCCTTCACGGTGCACATCACGTCGAACTGGTCCTCGACGCCCGCCACCTGGAACGGCTGCCGCAGGATCATCTGCAGCACCGGCCGCGCGAAGTACTTGCTCATGTCCTTGCCGTTCACGCTGACCTTGCCGGAGCCCGGCTTGATCCACACGCGCGCCACGGCATCCTTGCGCTTGCCCGTCGCGTAGGACCGGCCCAGGTCGTCGCGGATCGCCTCGCGCGTCGGCGCGGGCGCTGCCACGGCGCTTTCGCCGCCGGTCACGGTCTCGAGGTCCTCGAGCGATTTGATTTCGTCCGCCATCACTTCGCCACCCGCGTGTTCTTGGAATTCATCGACTTCACGTCCAGCACCTCGGGCTGCTGCGCCTCGTGGGGATGCTGGGTTCCGGCGTAGACACGCAGGTTGGTCATCTGCTTCCGCGCAAGCCGGTTGCCGGGAAGCATCCGCTTGACCGCCAGCGTCACCACGCGCTCGGGATGGGCGCCATCGAGGATCTGCGCCTTGGTGCGCGACTTGATCCCGCCGGGATAGCCGGTGTGCCAGAAGTGCTCTTCGGTGCGCTTCTTGCCGGTCAGCTGCACCTTGTCGGCGTTGATGACGATGACGTTGTCGCCGCAATCCATGTGCGGGGTGAAGGACGGCTTGTGCTTGCCGCGCAGCCGGGTGGCGACGATCGAGGCGAGGCGGCCGAGAACGACGCCCTCGGCGTCGATCACGATCCACTTCTTGTCGATCTCCGCCGGGGTGGCAGAGTAGGTTTTCATTCGGGTCGCCCTCAGGGTCTGGAACTGTTCGACGGCGGGACAGCGCCCGCCGCGTCTGAATGGCCGGGTTATACGCGGAGCGCGCGTGCAGTCAAGGCGCGCGCACCCCATTAAATTAATGCGTTTCAGTAACTTGGAAAATAGGTATAAAGATACCCCATATTTCTGCCCGCCATCGCCTCACTCGGGCCGGCAGATCTCGCCGCGTCCGATCGCGCGCCCCGTTCGGGCAAGCAGCCCCGCCACGAGCCCGCCGAGCAGCGCGAGCGCCGCCGCGCCGATCCAGCCATGGGCGTCGGAGTCCGCCAGCGCGCCATAGCGGAACGCCGCGATCGAGAACGCCGCGACCGGGAAGGACAGCGCCCAGAAGGAAAGCGCGAAGGACAGCCTGGCAAGCTGCGGCACCTGCACCGCGACCAGGGCGGCGAAGACGCAGGCGGCGTAGAAGAGGATCCGCGCGAACGCGTCGAGCCCGCCGGCAAGCTGAACATAGGCCAGAAACGCCACCGCGGGCGGCGCGATCAGGATCACGAGCGTCGGGAAAAGTCGCGCCGGAACCGGGTCGTGGAAGACGAGGCGGTTCATGACGAGCGTCAGCAGCACGCCCCAGAACACGAGCCCCGCCGAAAAGAACAGCCACGACAATTCCGCGTAGCCGAGCGGCACGCCGGCCACCGGCACGATCACGTTGCCCACCGCGGGAATGAACCACGCGGGCGTGAGGTGACCCACCTGGAAGGGGCGGTGGCCGATCCAGCCGGAGACCACGGCCAGCGTCAGGACCGCCTGCCCCGCCCCGCCCAGCCACCAGATCGTCCGCGCGGCGCCGGGGTGGTGCGGCAGAAGCGCCGTCGCCATCAGCAGCAGCGAAATCGAGACGGTGGGAAAGAAGGCCAGCTTGACCGGGTGCTGCCACTCCGCCGCGACCGCGCCTGGATGGCGCAGGATCTTGAGCGCGTAGATAGCGGCGATCGCCAGGAAGATCGCGATGCCCAGCCACATCGCGGCCTCCGACGCGCGGGCAAGGCCCGGCCAGAGCACCGTGCCGGCATGGCAGGCGAGACTGAGGCCCATGATCCCCATGACGATCGCGAAAAACGTGATCGGGAAATGTTCGAGACGGTTGCCCGCCTGCTCCCCGGCCTGCCCTGCCTTGCCTGTCGTCATCATCCGCGCTCCCCGTGACCGTTTCGCATGCTGCCGCCCCTGCCTGCGCGCGGCGCGGTGTCGCTTCCATGACGCAGATCAACCGCGCTTGCCACGTTCATGCGGCGATGCGGCGATTGCCTGTTGCGCGACTCGCCAATCATCCCTAGGCGCGCGCTACAGATATCGGGACCGATCCCAACTCCGGGCCACCGGGGGGGCGCTAAGGGACCGCTGGATTCAATCTGCTGGCTAGAAGGGGAGCGCCATGAAGGACGCCAACCTCTTCCAACTGGGGATCGGTCTGGAGACAGGCGCCCAAGCGGAAGACACCGACACAGGCACCAATGTGCCTTTTATCCAAACACCCGCCCGGGATCTCTTCGACGAGACACGCGAGGACCATTTCATCCGCCACGACGGCGCCGTCTTCGCGGGCACGCATCCCATCATCGAGGTGGTGAACGGCCATGGCCTCGACGACGAGGCGCGGATCGCGCAGGCGTTCCACGACTGCGTGGACCGCTGCGGCGCGACGCTGCTGCACATCCACACGCACAGGTTCAACCCCCAGGGCGTGAGCGGCGTGGCGGTGCTGGCCGAAAGCCACATCAGCGTGCACACCTGGCCCGAGATCGGCTACGGCGCCTTCGACGTCTTCATGTGCGGCGACGCCCGGCCATGGCGCGCGGTCGATGTCCTGAAGGCGGCCTTCGCCACGTCGGACGTCCGCGTGAGGGAACTGCGCCGCGGCGAGGGCGTGGTGGCCGAGGCGGGCATCGCGGCATGACCGGCTGGATGCGCGAGACGCTGCACCGCGACCACGCGCAGGCCCTGCGCGTGGAGCGGCTGCTCTATGACAGCGAAACCGACCACCAGCGCCTGCAGGTCTTCGAGAACGCAACCTTCGGCCGCGTGCTGACGCTCGACGGGGTGGTGCAGACCACCGAGGCCGACAATTTCATCTACCACGAGATGCTGACGCATGTGCCGATCCTCGCCCATGGCGCGGCGCGGCGCGTGCTCATCGTGGGGGGCGGCGACGGCGGAATGGCGCGCGAGGTGCTCAAGCACCCGGGCATCGCCCGGCTGACCATGGTCGAGATCGACGCGGGCGTCGTGGCCTTCTCGAAGGAATACCTGCCGATGCTCTCCGCCGGGGCCTTCGACGACCCGCGGCTCGAGCTGGTGATCGCCGACGGCGCGGAGTTCATGCGCGCGGACGGCCCGGATTACGACGTCATCATCATCGATTCGACGGATCCCGTGGGACCCGGCGAGGTGCTTTTCACCGACAGCTTCTACGGCCACGCCAAGCGGCGCCTGGCGGAGGGCGGCATCCTCGTCACCCAGAACGGCGTGCCCTTCCTGCAACCGGACGAGCTGATCGGCACGATGGGCGCCTTCCGGGCGCTCTTCGCCGACCCGGCCTGCTACCTCGCCACGATCCCGACCTATGCCGGCGGCCCCATGGCCTTCGGCTGGGGCAGCGACGGGGACGCGCGCGCCACGCCGCTCGACGTGCTCGAGGGGCGCTTCGCCGAGAGCGGGATCGCGACGGACTACTACACGCCCGAGGTGCACAAGGCGGCCTTCGCCCTGCCGGGCTACGTCCGGCGCCTGCTGGCCTGAGCCCGACGCCGGGCGCGCGCCCCCGCCCCCGCTTCTTCTTGGCCCAAATACTCTCGGGGGGTGAGCCCCGCGAGGGGCGAGGGGGGCCGACGGCCCCCCTACCCCGCGGCGCGCCCCTGTCGCGGCGGGATCGAGTAGGTCATGCTCGCGCGCGCCACGGGCTCTTCCGCGCCTTCCGAGAAAAGCAGCACGTCGCCCACCGCCAGCGTGCGCCCCAGCTTCAGCAGGCGGCAGCGCGCGATCATGTCGCGCCCGGCCGCGGGCTTGCGCATGAAATCCATCGAACAGCCGGTGGTGACCGCCAGCGCCTCCGGCCCGATCATCGCCAGAAGCGCGAGGTAGACCGACACGTCGGCCAGCGCGAACATCGAGGGCCCCGAGACGGTGCCGCCGGGGCGCAGATGCCGCTCGGCCACGGCGAGGCGGACGTCGATCTCGCGTTCGCCCACCCGCTCGATCACGAACTCCTCCGCCACCTGCGGGAACTCGCGGCGCAAAAACTGCGTGAGCGCGCCCGCGTCCATCTTGACCGCCATGCTTTCCTCCTGCCCCTTTGGCGCATAGAGTTCCCGCGAAGAGGCGAGGAGGACAAGATGGCACTTCTGGATCGTACCGACCGTGACGCCGTCGCGCATCTGACGATGAACGCGCCCGAACGGCTGAACGCGCTGTCCGACGCGATGCTGGCCGCCCTTCAGGCGGAGTTCGACGCGCTGAAGGAGGATCGTGGCGTGCGCGCGGTGGTGCTTTCGGGCGCGGGCAAGGCCTTCTGCGCGGGTCACGACCTGAAGGAGATGCAGGCCGGCCGCCAGTCCGAGGATGGCGGCGCGGGCTATTTCGGCGATCTCTTCGAGCGGTGCGGCCGCATGATGCAGACGATTCGCGACGTGCCCCAGCCGGTGATCGCGCAGGTCCACGGCATCGCCACCGCCGCGGGCTGCCAGCTCGTCGCGTCCTGCGACATGGCCGTGGCGGCCGAAGGCACGCGCTTCGGCGTGAACGGGGTGAATATCGGGCTCTTCTGCTCGACGCCGATGGTGGCTCTCACGCGGAACGTGCCGCTGAAACACGCCTTCGAGATGCTGGTGACCGGCGAGTTCGTGGACGCCACCCGCGCCCGGGAGCTCGGCCTCGTCAACCGCGTCGTGCCGCAGGACTCGCTCGCCGAGGAGACGGCCGCGCTCGCCGGGACCGTGGCGGCCAAGCTCGGCACCGCGGTCAAGATCGGCAAGCGCGGCTTCTACGCGCAGTCCGAGATGCCGCTCGACGAGGCCTACGCCTTCACCGGCGCGGCGATGGTGGAGAACATGCTCGACCGCGATACCGACGAGGGGATCAACGCCTTCCTGCAAAAGCGCGCGCCGGACTGGGCGCAGTAAACGATCCGCGCCCCGTGACATCGCGCGCCCGAGCGCCTAGATCGATGCCCATGACCGAGACGATTCACATCATCGGCGGCGGCATGGCCGGATCAGAGGCCGCCTGGCAGGCCGCCCGAATGGGCGTTCCCGTGGTGATCCACGAGATGCGCCCCGAGACCGGCACATTCGCGCACCGCACGGCCCACCTGGCAGAGATGGTGTGCTCGAATTCCTTCCGCTCCGACGATGACGAGCAGAACGCCGTGGGGCTCCTCCACTGGGAGATGCGCGAGGCGGGCGGTCTCGTCATGGCGATGGCCGACCGCCACCGCCTGCCCGCGGGCGGCGCGCTCGCCGTGGATCGCGATGCCTTTGCAAGGGACGTGACGGCGACCCTCGCCGCGCACCCCAATGTCACGCTCGCCACGGGCGAGATCACCGAACTGCCGTCCGAGGGCCGCTGGATCGTGGCGACCGGGCCGCTGACGTCCTCCGCGCTCGGCCAGTCGATCGCGCGGATCACGGGGGCGGACGCGCTGGCCTTCTTCGACGCGATCGCGCCCATCGTGCATGCCGATTCGGTGGACATGTCGGTGGCCTGGCGGCAATCCCGCTACGACAAGGGCGAGACGGAGGAGGAGCGGCAGGCCTATCTCAACTGCCCGATGGACCGCGAGCGCTACGAGGCGTTCATCGACGCGCTCGTCTCCGCGGACAAGACCGAGTTCCACGAAGGCGAGACGGCGGGCTATTTCGACGGCTGCCTGCCCATCGAGGTGATGGCCGAGCGCGGGCGCGAGACGCTGCGCCACGGGCCGATGAAACCCGTCGGCCTGACCAACCCGCACAAGCCCGAAAAGAAGCCCTGGGCGGTGGTCCAGCTGCGCCGCGACAATGCGCTGGGCACGCTCTACAACATGGTGGGCTTCCAGACGAAGATGAAGTACGGCGCGCAAACCGATGTATTCCGCATGATTCCAGGGCTGGAAAACGCCCGCTTCGCGCGTCTCGGCGGCATCCACCGCAACACCTTCCTGAACGCGCCCACGCTGCTTGACGCGGAACTGCGCCTGCGTGCGCGGCCCCACATCCGCTTCGCGGGCCAGATCACCGGGGTGGAGGGCTACGTCGAATCCGCGGCCATGGGGCTTCTCGCGGGGAAGCTCGCCGCTGCGGAAATCCTGGGCCGCCGGCTGCCCCCCGCGCCGCCCGACAGCGCCGTGGGCGCACTCGTGCACCACATCACCGGGGGTGCGGAAGCGAAAAGCTTCCAGCCGATGAACGTGAATTTCGGGCTCTTCCGGCCTCTCGACGGCGTGAAGGGCGGACGTCGCGGGCGCCGCGACCGCTACAAGGCCTACACGGACCGCGCCAAGGCGGCCTGGACCGCCTGGCTGACCCAGACGGCGCTGGACGCGGCCTGATCGCGCAGGTTACCCTTGGGCCATGCCCGAGAAGTTTCTCGACAAGGTCTACGACGTTTCCGGCATGGAAGAGACCCGCGCCCTCTACGACGACTGGGCCGCGAGTTACGATACCGAGCTGGGCTCGGCCGGCTACGCCACGCCCGCCCGCACCGCAAAGGCGCTCGCCGCGCATATGGGCGACCGCTCCGCGTCGGTGCTCGATTTCGGCTGCGGCACCGGGCTGTCGGGCGCGGCGCTCCGGGCGGCGGGCCTCACGACGATCGACGGCGTGGACGTCTCCGACGAGATGCTGGCCGAGGCGCAAGGGAAAGGCGCCTACAGGTGCCTCGACCGCATCGGATTCGACGACGACCTGTCGGACCGCCGCGGCCGCTACGCTGCCGTGGCGGCCATCGGGGTGATCGGGGCGGGCGCGGCGCCGCTGGCGGTCTTCGATCGGCTGATGGCGCTTCTCGAGCCCGGGGGGCTCTTCGCCTTTTCCTTCAACGATCACACGCTCGAGAATCGATCCTACGAAGCCCATGTCTCCGAGTGGACGGACACGGGCGCAGCGCGGCTTCTGGTCAGCGACTACGGCCCGCACCTGCCGGCGCGCGATCTCAACTCCCGCGTCTATGTGCTTGAACGAAAGTGAGCTTTCGGACCCGTTTCGCCCCATCGCCGACAGGCCCGCTGCATCTCGGCCACGCCTATTCCGCGCTGCTGGCCCATGATCGTGCGCGCGCGGCGGGCGGCGCCTTCCTGCTGCGCCTCGACGACATCGACCAGGCCCGCGCCCGCGCGCACTGGGCCCGCCAGATCGAGGACGACCTCGGCTGGCTCGGCATCACGTGGGACGCGCCCGTGCTGCGCCAGTCCGACCGCATCCCGCGCTACCGCGCGGCGCTTGGCGATCTCTGGGCGCGCGGGCTTCTCTACCCCTGCACCTGCACCCGGCGCGACATCGAGGCCGCGGCCGCCGCACCGCAGGAGGGCGCGCCGCTCCTCGGGCCGGACGGGCGGGTCTATCCGGGCACCTGCCGAGCCGACGCGCCGCGCGCGGGGCCGCTGCCCGAAGGCCCGGCGCTGCGCCTCGACATGGCGCGCGCGCTCGACCTCGCCGGTGTCGCGGCGCGCCCGCTCGGCTTCGAGGAAACGGGCCTTGCGGAGCCGCCTTCCCTCGACCCCGAGAATCTGATCGCGGGCATCGGCGACGTGGCGCTCGCGCGCCGGGACATGGGCGCGTCCTATCACCTCTCGGTCGTGCTCGACGACGCGGACCAGGCGATCACCCATGTTATCCGCGGCGCGGACCTCGCCCCCGCGACGGCGATCCACGTGCTCCTCCAGCGGCTTCTCGGGCTGCCCACGCCGGTCTACCATCACCACCGCCTGATCCGCGACGAGGCGGGCCACCGCCTCGCCAAGCGCGACGACGCGCGCGCCATCGCGACCTACCGCGCCGACGGCCGCAGCCCCGCGGACATTCGCATGATGGTCGGCCTGCAACCGTCTGATCTTGTTGGTGGAAAGACGCCCGTGAGCTGAGCGCCCTCAGCCTTGCGGCGTCAGGATCTCGACCTCGTCCCCGTCGCGCACTGCCGTGTAGAAGCAGCTTCGCCGCCCCGTGTGGCAGGCCGGCCCCGTCTGGTTCACCAGAAGCAGCAGGCAGTCACGGTCGCAATCCACCCGCATCTCCACCAATTCCTGCACATGGCCCGAGGTCGCGCCCTTCTCCCAGAATTCCCCGCGCGAGCGCGACCAGTAGGTCACGCGCCCCGTCTCGAGCGTGCGGGCGACCGCCTCCGCGGTCATCCAGGCCAGCATCAGCACCTCGCCGGTCCGCGCCTCCTGCGCGATGGCGGGAACGAGGCCGGCCTCGTTGTAGCGAAGCGTCGCGGGATCGAAGGGCATGGCGCAAATCCTTTGCATCTTTGGCGCGGGGACCTAATTATTTCCGAAAGCGCCGAAGAGGAAGGCCATGGCTGGCGACGACGACCTGATGAAGCTTTATTCTGGGCGCATTCTCGCGCTCGCAGCGGATATTCCGCACCGGGGGCGGCTCGATCACCCGGACGCGAGCGTCAGGAAACGGTCGCCGCTCTGTGGCTCCACGGTGACGGTGGACCTAACCATGACCGACGGGCGCGTCTCCGATTTCGGTCAGGACGTGAAGGCCTGCGCGCTCGGCCAGGCGGCGGCGGCCGTGCTGGGCGCGGCGGTGATCGGACGCAGCCGGCCGGAGCTTGAGGCCGCGCGCGACGCGCTCCGGACCATGCTGAAATCCGACGGTCCCGTGCCGGACGCACCCTTCGACGGGTTCGAGGTGCTGCGCCCCGCCCGCGACTACAAGAACCGGCACGCCTCGATCCTTCTCGCGATCGAGGCCGCGGCCGAGGCGGCGGCGCAGGCCGAAGCGGCCCACTGCGCCTGAGCGCGCAGGCGACCCCCTATAAAAAAACCGCCGCGCTTCCGTGAGGAAGGCGGCGGTGAAGTGCAGTCCGCGTGCTTGGGGACAGGTCAGGCTCTGGCCGGAAGAGTGCGTCTCTTCCGCGACTGGATTTAGTCGGCAGGCGCGCGTTTTGGGGACAGGATGCGCAGGGAGCCTTTCATTCGCGGACCGCGAGGCAGATCAGACGAGCCCCGGCAGGTGCAGCGCGCCGACAAGAATGACGGCGAGCGCGACGACACCGGCCATGTCCTCGACGACGGCCGCCGGCTGGCGGCGAAGAATGTCGGCGATCTGGGTCATCATGGCGGTGCCTCCTGCATGGCTTCGTTGCTTCTTTGTTCTCACACCCCACCCGCATTGTAAAGAACTTTTAAGGAACATTCGCGAACATTCCGGTCGCGGCCATCAGCCGACGGAAATCAGGCGGATCGCTTCGTCCTGCCCCATCAGCCACAGAAGCGTCCGCGCCGCCTGGCCCCGCGCCGTCTCCAGCGTCGGGTCGTCGGCCAGCAGGCGCCTTGCGTCGGACTGGGCGATCGCCATCAGCGCGGCCTGCCGCTCCACCTCCGCCACGCGAAACCGCGGCAGGCCGGATTGCGCCGTCCCAATAAGGTCGCCCGCCCCGCGCATTTCGAGGTCCACCTCGGCGATCCGGAAGCCGTCCTCGGTGTCGCGCAGCGTGGTGAGCCGCCGCGCCGCGGAGTCCGAAAGCGGCGCCTGGTAGAGCAGAAGGCAGGTCGAGGCCCCGCTGCCCCGCCCCACCCGGCCGCGCAGCTGGTGAAGCTGGGCAAGGCCGAAGATCTCCGCGCGCTCGATCACCATGATCGTGGCGTTGGGCACGTTCACGCCCACCTCGATCACGGTGGTGGCGACCAGCACCTTCGTCTCGCCCGACTGGAACCGCGCCATCGCCGCGTCCTTGTCCTCGGGCGGCATCTGCCCGTGGACGAGGCCCACCACCCCCTCGCCGAGCGCGGCGCGGAGCCGGCGGAACCGGTCCTCGGCGGCGATGAGGTCCACCGCCTCGCTCTCTTCAACCAACGGGCAGACCCAGTAGGCCTGCCGCCCCTCGGCCACGGCGCGGCGCAGATGGTCCACCACCTCCTCGCCCCGCGCGGTGGAAACCATGGCGGTGCGGATCGGCTGGCGGCCCGGCGGCTTCTCGTCAAGCAGCGAGATGTCCATGTCGCCGTACTGCGCCAGCGACAGGCTGCGCGGGATCGGCGTCGCGGTCATCACCAGAACATCGGCCCGCGCGCCCTTGCGGCCAAGCTCCAGCCGCTGGCGCACGCCGAAGCGGTGCTGCTCGTCCACGATCGCGAGCCGCAGGTCGTGGAACGCCACATCCTTCTGGAAAACGGCGTGGGTGCCCACCAGCACGTCGATCCCGCCCTCGGCGAGCGCGACGAGCTTCGCCTGGCGTGTCGCGCCCTTGTCCCGCCCGGTGAAGACCTCCAGCCGCACACCCGCCACCTCCGCGAGCGGGCGCAGCCCCTCGAGGTGCTGGCGGGCGAGGATCTCGGTCGGCGCCATCATCACGCCCTGCCCGCCCGCCTCCACCGCGATCAGCAGGGCGAGGAAGGCCACCAGCGTCTTGCCCGCGCCCACGTCGCCCTGGAGAAGCCGGTTCATCCGCCGCGGCGCGCGCATGTCGGCGGCGATCTCCTCGACCGCGCGGGTCTGGGCCGCGGTCGGGCGAAACTCCAGGTTTTCCAGACCCTTCGCCTGCAAGGCTCCGGTGCCGTGGGTCTCCCGCCCCTTGCCGCGCCGCAGCCGCGCCCGGGCCAGCGCGAGGGTCAGCTGATGGGCCATGAACTCGTCATAGGCGAGCCGCTCGCGCGCGGGCGCAGTGGCCGCGAGATCCACCTGCCCCTCGGGCGCGTGGGCGGCGGCGAGCGCGTCGCGCCAGCCGGGCCAGGCCGCGCGCGCCTTCTGCACCGGGTCGATCCATTCGGGCAGGTCCGGCGCGCGGGCGAGCGCGGCCCGCACGGCGCGCGCCATCGTCTTCTGCGTCACCCCGGCGGTGAGCGGATAGACCGGCTCGAACTCCGGCATCTCGCCCGCCTCCTCGGGCGGCAGGATGTGGTCGGGATGGACCATCTGCGCGATGCCGTCGAACAATTCCACCTTGCCGGAGACGATCCGGCGGCTTCCGGGCGGAAGGACGCGTTGCAGGTAATCCGGCCGGGCGTGGAAGAAGACGAGCTGAAAGCCCGTCGCCGCGTCCTCGACCTGCACGCGGTAGGCGCCCGAGCGCTGGCGCGGCGCGCGATGCGTGCCCACCGTCACCTCGACCGTCAGAACCGCGGGCAGTTCCGCGCCCTGCACCGTGTCGCGGCGGCGCCGGTCGATCACCGAATGCGGCAGCGCGAAGAGCAGGTCGCGGGGCCGCTCCACCCCCATCTGCGCCAGGGCCCGGGCGGTCTTGGGGCCGACCCCGTCCAGCGACTCGAGCTCTGCGAAAAGCGGGAAGAGCGGCTCCGGCCGCGTGCTCATGCGGCGCCGATCAGCTTCAGCCAATCGTCCTCGTCGATGATCTCGACGCCGAGCTCGGTAGCCTTCTTCGCCTTGGAGCCCGCGCCCGGGCCTGCGACCAGAAGATCGGTCTTTGCCGAGACCGAGCCCGACACCCTGGCGCCCAGGCTTTCCGCCCGCGCCTTGGCCTCGGCGCGGGTCATCTTCTCCAGCGTGCCGGTGAAGACGACGGTCTTGCCCGCGACCGGGCTGCCCTCGGTGTCGGGCTGCTCCGCCTCCAGCACGGTCAGTTCCCCGGCCAGCCGGTCGATCGAGGCGCGCTCGGCATCCTGGGTCACCGAGGTGACGAGCGAGCGGGCGAGCACCGCGCCCACCCCGTCGATGGACAGCAGATCGTCCCAGGCCGGGCCGGCCTGGTCCGTCGCCGCGTCCATGGCCGCGAGGAACGCCTCCCAGCGGCCATAGTGGCGCGCCAGAAGCTGTGCCGCCGTCTCGCCGACATGCCGGATGCCCAACGCGAAAATCATTCGTTCGATGGGAATTTCACGACGCTCTTCAATGGCGTCGAAGAGATTTCTCACGCTCTTCCCCCCCCAGCCGAGTTGCTCGGAGAGGGGCGTGCGGCTGCGGCGCTCGAAGGTCCGTGCGACCTCCTCGCGGTCGAATCCCTCGAGCCCCAGCGCATCGGCGAGGCGCTCCCGCGCTTCGCCGCGCTCTTCGTCGTGAAGGCCCGCGAGAACCTCTTGCGGCGGCGCCAGCGCCTTCTCGCCCGCCGCGTCGCGCGCGGCGAGGGTGAAGATGTCCGCGGGCTCGCGGATCCAGCCCAGGAGGTAGAACTGCTCCACCTGCTTCGCGCCCAGCCCCTCGATATCGAAGGCCGCGCGCGAGACGAAATGCTTCAGCTTCTCGATGGCCTGCGCGGGGCAGATCAGCCCGCCAGTGCAGCGGCGCACCGAATCCCCCTCCTCCCGGATCGCGTCCGAGCCGCATTCGGGGCAGCTCGTCGGGAAGACATAGCCGGTGGCGCCCTCCGGCCGGCGCGACAGGTCCACATCCGCCAGTTTCGGGATCACGTCGCCGGCGCGGTAGACCTGCACCCAGTCGCCCACGCGCATGTCCTTTCCGTCGCGGATCGGGTTGCCCTGCGAATCGCGCCCCGCGCTGTAATCCTCGTTGTGCAGCGTCGCGTTTGACACGACGACCCCGCCCACCGTGACCGGGACCAGCCGCGCCACGGGCGAAAGCGCGCCGGTGCGGCCCACCTGGATGTCGATCGCCTCGAGCTGCGTCCAGGCGAGTTCGGCGGGAAACTTGTGGGCGATGGCCCAGCGGGGCGTGGTGGACCGGAAGCCGAGCCGCTCTTGCAGCGCAAGGTCGTTCACCTTGTAGACGACGCCGTCGATGTCATAGCCAAGCGCGGCGCGGCGCCGTTCGACCTCGCGGTAGCGGGCAAGCATCTCGCCGGGTCCGTCGCAGAGCGCGGTGAGCGGGTTCGTCGGGAAGCCAAGCGCCGAGAGACGCTCGATCGCGCCCATCTGCGTCTCGGCGAGCGGCGCCGAGAGCGCGCCCCAGCCATAGGCGAAGAAGCGGAGCGGGCGGCCGGCGGTGACGGAAGGGTCAAGCTGGCGCAGGCTGCCCGCCGCGGCGTTCCGCGGATTGGCGAAGCGTTTCCGGCCCGCCGCTTCCTGGCGCGCGTTCAACGCCTCGAAATCGGCATGCGCCATGTAGACCTCGCCGCGCACCTCGACGAGATCGGGGCCGCCCTCCAGCCTTTCGGGGATCTCGCCGATGGTGCGGACGTTGCGGGTCACGTCCTCCCCCTCGGTGCCGTCACCGCGCGTCGCCGCCTGCACGAGCCCCCCGGCCTCGTAGCGCAGCGAAAGGCTCAGCCCATCGATCTTGGGCTCGGCGGTGTAGGCCAGCGGCGCGTCGGCGGCAAACCCCAGATAGCGCCGGATGCGGGCGTCGAACTCGGTGATTTCCTCGTCGTCGAAGGCATTCGCGAGCGAAAGCATCCGCACTGAATGAACGACCTTGGCGAAGCCTTCTGTGGGGGGGGCGCCCACCCGCTCGCTGGGGCTGTCGGGGCGCTTGAGGTCGGGAAAACGCGCCTCGATCCGGGCGTTGCGCCGCTTGAGCGCGTCGTAGTCGGCGTCACTGATCTCGGGAGCGTCGTCGCGGTGATAGGCCGCATCCGCCCACGCGATCGCCTGCGCAAGGCGCTGGAGTTCGGTCGCGGCCTCGTCCCGGCTCAGCGCCTCGACCGGCGTCGCTTCAGGGTCTTTCGGGGCCACCCGCGCCTCCCGACTGCAATCCGGGAGAAGTGATAGGCGCGCAGGCCCGCGCGGTCCAGTGGGGGCGTCGCGCGATCAGGCGTTCGCGGCGAACGACCGGGCCACCCTGTCACTGGTCTCGGGTTGGGGGTCGCGAAGGACATAGCCCCGCCCCCACACCGTCTCGATGTAGGTGGCCCCGCCCGTCGCCTCGGCGATCTTCTTGCGCAGCTTGCAGATGAACACGTCGATGATCTTGAGTTCGGGCTCGTCCATGCCGCCGTAAAGATGATTGAGGAACATCTCCTTGGTAAGCGTCGTGCCCTTCCGGAGCGAGAGGAGCTCGAGCATCTGGTATTCCTTGCCGGTCAGGTGGACGGGCTTGCCGTCCACCTCCGCCGTCTTGGCGTCGAGGTTGACCGCCACCTTCCCCGTCCGGATCACCGACTGGGAATGGCCCTTGGAGCGGCGGATGATGGCGTGGATGCGCGCCACGAGCTCGTCGCGGTGGAACGGTTTCGTCATGTAGTCGTCCGCCCCGAAGCCGAAGCCCTTGATCTTGCTCTCGGTATCGTCGGAGCCCGACAGGATCAGGATCGGCGTGGCGATGCGCGCCGTGCGAAGCTGGCGCAGGACCTCGTGGCCGGTCATGTCCGGCAGGTTGAGATCCAGCAAGATGAGATCGTAATCGTAAAGCCGCGCGAGATCGATGCCCTCCTCGCCCAGGTCGGTGGAGTAGACGTTCAGGTTCGCGTGGGTCAGCATCATCTCGATGCTCTTCGACGTCGTCGGATCGTCTTCCACCAGCAACACGCGCATCGGCCAGGCTCCATTCCTTCGCTCCGGATGAAACGCACCGTGAACAAGAAAGGTTAATGTACCGTTATCATAAGCATGACGCGCGCGCCCGCAATCTAAAGTTGTCTGTATTTTCTGAGCGCCGTCGCCTTGAGGGCGCTTTCGCCATGTTCCTTCACCGCGGCCACCCAGCCGTCGAACTCCTCGTCGCTGAGGCCATAGCGCCGCAGCGCGTCGGCGCGCGAAATCAGCCCACAGGTCACGCCCCGGACGACGGCGGCCTTGCGCGACGCGACCCACCGGCTCGTGTTGGCGGGTGGCAGGTCGGCGCGGGTCATCACGCGCCCGTCGGGAAGCGTCACGGCTCGCGGGCCATCCACCTTTTTCAGATACATCCGCCTCACTCTCCTTGACGCGGCCAACCTCGCGCGGGCGCGTTTAACAGCCGGTGAAACGCGAGGGTTGCGAGTACGGCGCATTTCCCTATATTTCGCAGGCTTCAAAGGAGCGCAGCATGCCCCTCGACCGTCACCCAGAGCTGAACTCCCTCGGTCTGCCCAAGGCGCCGGCCGAGACGCGCGTGGTCGTCGCCATGTCCGGCGGCGTCGACAGCTCCGTCGTGGCCGCCAGCCTCGCCGAGGACGGCTACGACGTCGTGGGCGTGACGCTGCAGCTCTACGATCACGGCGCGGCGCTCGCGAAGAAGGGCGCGTGCTGCGCCGGCCGCGACATCCACGATGCGCGCCGCGTGGCCGAGGCGATGGGCTTCCCGCACTACGTGCTCGACTACGAGAACACGTTCCGCGAGGCGGTGATCGACGAGTTCGCCGACAGCTACCTTGCCGGCGCCACGCCCGTGCCCTGCATCCGCTGCAACGAGCGGGTGAAGTTCCGCGACCTGCTGGAGACCGCGAAGGACCTCGACGCCGACTGCATGGCCACGGGCCATTACATCCGGCGCAAGACCGGCCCCGGCGGGCCCGAGCTTCACATGGCCGCCGACGGCGCGCGCGACCAGAGCTACTTCCTGTTCTCCACCACGCGGGAGCAGCTCGGCTATCTGCGCTTCCCGCTCGGGCATCTCGCCTCCAAGGACGAAACCCGCGCGCTCGCCGCGCGCTACGGCCTTCCCGTGGCCGACAAGCCCGACAGCCAGGACATCTGCTTCGTGCCGAACGGCGACTACGCCGCGGTGATCGAGAAGCTCCGCCCCGGCGCGGCGGAGCCCGGGGAGATCGTGCACGCCGACGGGCGCGTCCTCGGCGAACATCGCGGGGTGATCCACTACACGATCGGCCAGCGCCGCGGCCTCGGCATCGGCGGCCTCGACGAGCCGCTCTACGTCGTGAAGCTCGACGTCGACGGGCGCCGCGTGATCGTGGGCCCGAAAACCATGCTCGCCACCCGCAAGGTGCCCGTGCGCGAGGTGAACTGGATCGGCGACGGCGCCTTCACCGAGGAGGCGGAGCGCGCGGTGTCCGTGCGCGTACGCTCCACCCGCCCGCCGGCAGAGGCGATCCTGCGCCCGGTCTCCGAGACCGAGGCGGAGGTGGAGCTTCTCGCCCCCGAGGAAGGCGTGAGCCCCGGCCAGGCCTGTGTCTTCTACGAAACGGGCGGCACCCGCGTGCTGGGCGGCGGCTGGATCTGGCGGGGACGCTGACGGGCAGGGTCCGGCCGCACGGGCCGTGCCGGCAGACCATCGAAAACGCACCGCGCCTGCTTCTTCTTGGTGAAAATACTCCGGGGAGCGCGAGGGGCAGCGCCCCTCGCCGGCGCGGAACGCGCCTCGAAACGATGCGCGCGGCACGCGCGCGCCGGCGTCACACCCTGCGCAGCGCCAGTACGGCGTTCAGACCGCCGAAGGCGAAGGCGTTCGACACCGCGACCTCGACCTCGGCCTCGCGCGCGACGTTGGGCACCACGTCTAGGGCGCATTCGGGGTCGGGCTCCTCGTAGCCGATGGTGGGCGCGATCACCCCGTCCCGAAGCGCCATGATGCAGGCCAGCAGTTCCACCGCGCCGGTGCCGCCGATCAGGTGGCCGTGCATGGACTTCGTCGAAGAGATCATCAGGTGATCGGCGTGCGGGCCGAAGACGTCGGCGACGGCGGCGCACTCGGTCTTGTCGTTGGCGGCGGTGCCGGTGCCATGGGCGTTGATGTAGCCCACGCTCTCCAACGGGACGCGCGCGTCGCGCAACGCCCCCGACATGGCCCGCGCCGCCCCCTGCTTGGAGGGCATGACGATGTCGGCCGCGTCCGAGGTCATGGCGAAGCCCACGATCTCGGCGAGGATCTCGGCGCCGCGCGCGCGCGCGTGCTCGTACTCCTCCAGCACGAACACGCCCGCGCCCTCGCCCTGCACCATGCCGTTGCGGTTGGCCGAGAACGGGCGGCAGGCGTCGCGGCTCATCACGCGCAGGCCTTCCCACGCCTTCACGCCGCCAAAACACATCATCGATTCGGAGCCGCCGGTCACCATCACCTTGCTCATGCCGAGCCGCACCATCTGGAAGGCCAGCGCCATCGCGTGGTTCGAGGAGGCGCAGGCGGTCGAGACGGTGAAGGAAGGCCCCTTCAGATTGTATTCCATCGACACATGCGAGGCGGCCGCGTTGTTCATCAGCTTCGGTACCACGAAGGGATGCACGCGGTTCTTTCCGTCCTCGTAGACGCTGCGGTAATTCTCGTCCCAGGTGGACACGCCACCCCCGGCGGGGCCGAGCACCACCCCCGCAGTCGCCGCGATCTCGCCGGCGAATTCCAGCCCCGCCTGCCCGATCGCCTCGCGCGCGGCGATCAGGGTGAATTGCGTGAAGCGGTCGTAAAGCGCCATCTGCTGGCGGTTGAAATGCCCCTCCGCCTCGAACCCCTTCACCTGCCCGCCGATCCGGATCGAAAGCCGCTCGACGTCGCGGAACTCGAGCGGGCCGATCCCGCAACGTCCCTCGCGCATGGCCTCAAGCGTCTCCGGCACCGAGTGCCCGAGCGGATTGATCGTGCCCGCCCCGGTGATGACCACCCGGTTCATCGCGCGCCGTCCCGGCCGCTCACGCGTGCTGCTCTGCGACGAGCCGCTCGATCCCGGCCACGATGGAGGCCACCGACGAGATGTCGAAATCGCTTTCCCGGGGATCGTTTGCGTTGAAGGGGACGGAGATGTCGAAGGCTTCCTCGATCGCGAAGATGCTCTCGACAAGGCCCAGGCTGTCGATCCCGAGCTCCTCGAGCGTGCTGTCCATCGACACGTCGGAAGGCTCCAGCACCGCCTGCTGGGCGATGATCTCGATCACCTTGTCCCGCACACCGCTCATGGCACGCCCCTTCCTTGCGCTCGGCGCCGATCTAGTCGTTCGCTCCGAGCTTTGAAACCGCTTTCTTCAGCGCCGCGACCTCCCGGGCGAGACGCGGCAGCCGGCGGAGCGCCTTGTAGGTCTCGATCTGTGCGTCCATTTTCGTCGCCGGGTAGCCCAGCATCACCCGCCCGGCCGGGATGCTCGACAGAACCTTGGTGCCCCCGCCGGTGATCACGCCGTCGCCCACGGTCAGGTTGTCGCTGATGCCCGTCTGCCCGCCCAGCACCACGTTGTCGCCGACCACCGACGACCCTGCCACGCCGACAAGGCCGCAGATCAGGCAGTCGCGCCCGATCACGACGTTGTGGCCCAGTTGCACGAGATTGTCGAGTTTCGTGCCCGCGCCGACGGCGGTGTCGCGGATCGTGCCGCGATCGATGCAGGAGTTGGCGCCGATCTCCACGTCGTCGCCGATGCTCACCCCGCCCAGGGAATGAATGCGCACCCAGCTTTGCGGCGCGATCTCGCCCTGATCGCCGAGGGACTCCCGCACGCGCTCCACGCCGGAAACCTCGGGCGTCACGAAGGAAAACCCGTCGCCGCCGATCACCACGCCCGGCTGCAGGATCACGCGGGCGCCCAGGCGCACGCGCGCCCCGATCCGCACGCCCTCGCGCAGCACGCAGCCCTCGCCCAGCACCGCCTCCGCCCCGACGAAGGCCTGCGGCCCCACGGTCGTGCCGCGCCCGATGCGCGCCCCGGGGCCGATGACGGCAAGCGGGCCGATGCTGCACTCGGCGCCGATTTCCGCCGAGGGATCGATCACCGCGCTCGGGTGGATGCCGGGGGCATAGCCCTGCCCGCGGTCGAGCATCGCGGTCAGACCCGCCATCGCGAGCCGCGGACGCGGGGCAGCGATCGCGGCCTCCAGCCCCAGCGCCTGCCAGTCCGCGCCGGACCAGAGGATCGCGGCCCGCGCCGCGCCTTCGGCAAGGCGCTCCGCATAGGCGGGGTTCATGGCGACGGCGATGTCGGAGCGGCCCGCATCCGCGGGCTCCGCCGCCCCGGTCACCGAGATGGCCGTATCGCCGAAGGCCTCCAGCCCGAGCGCGGCGGCGATATCGGCAATTGTGTGGCTCATGACTCCTCCGGGCCCTGCCCGGCTTCTCTAGCCCTCCGCCGCGCCGAGCGCCACCCCCGCAGCCGCGAGAGCGTCCCAGATCCGCGCGTCGCGCCCGTAGATGTCCCGGCGGAACTGCAGGCCCCCCTTGGCCGTGGTCACGGCCGTCCGGTAGACGAGGTGCACGGGCACCGGCGTCTCGAGGTCGATCCGCGTTTCGTTGCCCGTGTCGAGCCTTGCGTGGAAAAGGCCCCGGGGATCGTCGGTCTGCCGCGACAGAAGCTCGTAGGCGAATTCGAAGGGCTGCTGAAGACGTACGCAGCCGCTCGAGTAGGTGCGCACCTCGCGGTCGAACAGGTGCTTGTCGGGCGTGTCGTGCAGATAGATGGCGTAAGGGTTGGGGAACATGAACTTCACCAGCCCCAGCGCATTGCGCGGCGAGGGCGGCTGGCGCAGGCGGAACGGGAAACTCTGCGCGCTGTAGGCGTTGAAGTTCACGCTGCTGCGGCTCACCACCCGCCCCCGGCTGTCGACGAGCTGCATGTAGGAGGCCGCGTTGCGGTTGCGCTGCAGTCTCGGCAGGTAGTCGCGCGCCATGATCGAGCGCGGCACGTTCCAGGACGGGTTGACGACCATGTACTCCATCGCGTCCGAGAACTCGGGGGTCGGCTTGGAGGCGTTCCTCGCGCCCACGACCGCGCGGGTCTCGAAGGTGACCTTGCCGTCATCCACGATGCGCGCCGAGAAATCGGTGAGGTTCACCAGGATGTGGCGCGCGCCGCGGTCGGGGTCGAGCCAGCGCTCGCGCTCCATCGCCACCGCCACGGACCTCAGCCGCCGGGCAGGCGGCACATTGATCTCTTCCAGCGTCGAGGGGCCGGCGATGCCGTCGGGCTCCAGCCCGTGATCCTCCTGGAAGCGGCGGACGGCCTTGGCGAGTGCGGCGGTATAGTCCCGCGCGGGCGTGCGGTCGAGGTAGCCCATGGCGACGAGCCGGTCGCGCAGCGCGACCACCGCGGGCCCGGTGTCGCCGGGTTCGAGCTTCGCGCCCTCGGGCACGGCCGGCCCCCAGCCGCCCCGCGCGACGGTGCCCAGAAGCTGCATCCGCGCCTTCATCAGGCGCGCGTAGTCCGCACTTTGCGGCGGCAGGCCACGGAAGAAGGCGCGCGGGTTCTCCGCTTCGGCGAGCGCGTTCAGCAACTCCTGCCGGTCGCGCCGGGCGATGTCGCGCACGATCGCGCGGTCGATGTCGGAGGGATCCTCGACGACGCCTGTCTGCACGTCGCGCGCATAGACGAGGAACAGCCGCGACAGCATCGCCTCGATCTCGCCCAGGTCGCGCGCCGACCGCGTGTCGGCGAGACGGGCGCGCACCTCGTCGGCGCGGTAGGCCGCGGCAGGAAGCGCGTGAAGATGCGCGTTCTCCAGCGCGGAGAGAAGCGCGGCGCGGCGGGCGGCATGGATCTCTTCGCGGCCCGTCCAGATCGGCGCGTAATCCCGCGCGCGGTAGACCGCCGCGAGGTCGCCGTCGCGCGACGCCGTCTCGGCGAGCGCCTGCTTGTAGGCGGTAAGCGGTTCCGCCGCTGCCGGGAGCGCGGCGGCCAGAAGAACGGCGAGGGCAGCCTCTGCAAGGCGTTTGCGAAGGCAGGTCAGGGTCATCGTCGAGGCTCCTCGCGTCGTGAAATCGCAGGCATCGTCAATCATATCGGGACCCGCGGGCGCGCGCCGCAGATCCCGGCTCGCAGGATGCGGGATGGTTGCGCCCTGTCCAGACACATTCGCGTGGCCGGACGAAAAATCCCTTGCGATGTCGTGGCCTTGCACGGGCGGGCCGACGCAGCTTGACGCAAGGGCTGAGCGAAAACTTGCCGAAATCCCTGTTTACAAGAGCTTAGCCAGAATCACCCCTTGGTGGCGCATCCCCGCCATGCGATACGAACTTCACTGGGGAAAGAACTGGGCAAGATCGGGCGCGCAACGACGCGCCCGGCACGAGGCGACGGACAGGCGGCTTAACATGACGGAAAAACCGAACGGCACTTTCTCGCGGCGCGGCGTTCTGGCGGCTTTCGCGGCGACGGCGGTCGCGGCGGCGCCCACCTATTCCAGCGCGGCGGGCTTCCTGCGCGGCGGCGGCGACGTCCGCCGGCTGCGGATGTATTCCGGACGCACCGGCGAACGGATCGACATGATCTACTGGATCGACGGGAACTACATCCGCGACGCCGTGGAAGAGATCAACCTGTTCATGCGCGACTGGCGGAGCAACGACGTGAAGGCCATCGACCTTCGCACGCTCGACATCCTTGCCGCCGCGCACAACATGATGGACACCTCCGAACCCTACATGCTGATCTCGGGCTACCGCAGCCCGCAGACCAACGCCATGCTGCGCTCGCGCGGATCGGGCGTCGCCAAGAATTCGCGCCACCTGCGCGGAGAGGCGGCGGACGTGCGCCTGAACTCCCGTTCGGTCAGCCAGCTGTCGCGCGCGGCGCTTGCCTGCAAGGGCGGCGGCGTGGGGCGCTACACGGGCTCCAACTTCGTGCACATGGACTGCGGCCCGGTGCGCAGCTGGGGCAGCTGAGGCGACGCACGCGAAAGCCGGTATCGCAAGGGGCGCCAGCGGGCGCCCCTTCTCGTTTCGGGGCAGCCCGGCCGCGGAATTGTGCACATAAGTATTCGTAGGAAAGGCCAATCATCTTCGCTATGCCGGGCGCCACGACGAAGGGAGGAGCGTCGGCAGGATGAGCGAACCGGATTACGACGCCTGGGTCGGGCGCACGCGCGAAGACCGTGACACCGCAAGCCCGGCCGCCGTGTCGATGATGGCCTGCACGCTCTCCGACCTGCCCGGCACGCCGCCGCCCGATCCCGCCCCCGGCACGCCGCTGCCCCCGCTCTGGCACTGGGGTCTCTTCCATCCCGCGGCACCGATGGACCGCCTCGGCCCCGACGGCCACCCCGAGCGCGGGGCCTTCCTGCCGCCCATCACGCTGGAACGGCGCATGTGGGCAGGCGGGGCGCTGCGCTTCCGCGCCGGGCTTGCCGTCGGCGACGAGGTGCGGCGCCAGTCGCGCATCGCGCGCATCCGGCAGGTCGAGAACGAGCGCGGCGAGATGATCTTCGTCACGGTGGAGCACCGCCTCTCCGGACCGTCGGGCCTGGCCGTGGAAGAGCGGCAGGACATCGTCTACATGCCGATGCCGACAGCGTTCTCTCCCCCGAAAAAGATCCCGGCCCCAACGCGATGCGAGGCGAAGCTGACAGTGCCGATGACCGAGGCGCGGCTTTTCCGCTACTCCGCCGCGACCTTCAACGCGCACCGCATCCACTTCGACCTGCCCTACGCCACCGGGGTGGAGAAATATCCCGGCCTCGTGGTGCACGGGCCCATGCAGGCCATGTGCCTCATGGCGCTTGCCACAGAGGTCGCGGGCCGCGCGCCCGACCGTTTCAGCTTTCGCGGCGTGCATCCGATGTTCGCCGGGGAGGATATCGGGCTTTGCGCCTGGCGCGGGGAGGACGCGCCGGGGCTGAGCCTCTGCACCGTGGCGGCCGCCGGCCACCAGGGGATGCAGGCCACCGCCGAATGGGAGGAATGACATGGCGATCCTGAATGGCATGCGGGTGGTCGAGGGCTCCGCCTTCGTCGCCATCCCGCTCGCGGGCATGACACTGGCGCAGATGGGCGCGGACGTGATCCGCTTCGACCGGCTGGAGGGCGGGCTCGACGCGCGGCGCTGGCCGGTGGCGCCGAACGGGCGCTCGCTCTTCTGGGCGGGGCTCAACAAGGGCAAACGCTCGGTCGCGGTCGACATGAAAAGCCCCGAGGGGCGGGAGCTCATCACCCGCATCGTCACCGCGCCCGGCGAGGATGCGGGGCTTTTCCTGACCAATCTCCGGGTGCGCGGCTGGATGGACTACGAGACGTTGTCCCGGCACCGGGCCGACCTCGTGATGCTGACGCTCACCGGCGACCGCCACGGTCGCGCGGCGGTGGATTACACCGTGAACCCGTCGCTCGGCTTTCCCGACGCCACCGGGCCCGAGGGCTCGACCGATCCGATCGCACATGTCCTCCCGGCCTGGGACTGCATCGCGGGCAACATGGCGGTGGCGGGGCTTCTCGCGGCGGAACGGGCGCGGCTGCGCACGGGGCGCGGCCAGCAGGTGGAGATCGCGCTCAAGGACGTGGCCGCGGCGATGCTCGGCAATCTCGGCATTCTCGGCGAGACGGAGTTGACCGGCCAGAGCCGGCCAAAGGCGGGCAACGCGCTTTACGGGGCCTACGGGCAGGACTTCGTCTGTGCCTGCGGGCGGCGGGTGATGGTGGTCGGGCTGACGCAGCGCCAGTGGCGCGGCCTGCTCGACGTCACCGGCACCGCGGAGGAGATGGACGCGCTCGGCCGGAGACTCGGCCGCGACCTGTCGCAGGAAGGCGAGCGCTGGCATGCGCGCCACGAGATCATCGCGATCCTCGAACCCTGGTTCGCGGCGCGGAAGGTGGCCGATTTCGCCGATGCCTTCGACAAGGCGGGCGTCGCCTGGTCGGTCTTCCGCGATTTCCGTACCGCGATGGAGGAAGACCCCGACCTTTCCACCGAGAACCCGCTCTTCACCCGGATCGATCAGCCGGGCATCGGCGAGCTTCTGACGCCGCAAAGCCCTTTCGCGTTCTCGGCCGCGAGGCGCGCGGATCCCGCGCCGGCCCCGCAGCTGGGCCAGCACACCGAAGAGGTGCTCGCCGATGTGGCCGGTCTTTCTTCGGGCGAGATCGGACGGCTGTTCGACAAGGGCGTGGTGGGCGGCCCCGTGCCCGCCGCCTGAACGACGCGCGGTTGCCTGCCGGACCGGCACGCGGCACTCTCGTTCCCCGCGCCAGGAGAGCCCGATGAAACCCTTCCTGATCCTCCAGCTTCGCCCCGAGACCGAGGTCGCCGACGAAGAATACCGCGCCTTCCTCGACAAGGGCGGGATCGCGCCCGACCGCGCGCGGCGCGTCCGGCTCGACCAGGAGGCGCTTCCGGCCGACCTCGACCTCGACGATTATGCCGGCGTGATCGTGGGCGGGGGGCCCGGCTGCGTGAGCGACCCGCCCGAGGAGAAGGCGCCGGTCGAGGCGCGGATCGAGGCCGCGGTCCTTGGCCTCATGCCGGAGATCTGCGCGCGCGACCTGCCCTTTCTTGGCTGCTGCTACGGGATCGGGATTCTCGGCCGGCATCTCGGCGCGCCGGTGGGCAAGGGTCTTTACGCAGAGCCGGTCGGCGCCGTGGCCTGCGAGGTGACGCCCGACGGACGTGGCGATCCGTTGCTCGACGGCCTGCCCGACAGCTTCGCCGCGCTCGTGGGCCACAAGGAAGCGATGGAGGCGCTTCCGAACGACGCGGTGGCGCTGGTGACGTCGGGCCCCTGCCCGTTCCAGATGGTCCGGCACCGCCGCAACGTCTACGCCACGCAATTCCACCCCGAAGCCGACGGCGAGGTGTTCGCGCTGAGGATCAGGATCTACCGCGAGCGCGGCTATTTCCATCCCGAGGAGGCCGATGCCCTGACCATCGCCTGCCGCGCCGCCGCCGTCACCTGGCCCGAGCGCATACTGCGGAACTTCGTCGCGCGATACGGCGCCTGACGCGCGCGGCACGTGCCGACAGCGCCCGCAAGCAGCGCGTCGTGCCAGGCGCGAGCCGGGGCCGGCCAAACTGAAAGGCGGGAAAGGTGGCGCACCCGATAGGATTCGAACCTATGGCCTCTGCCTTCGGAGGGCAGCGCTCTATCCAGCTGAGCTACGGGTGCCTGCGACGAGCCGTATAGGCAAAACCGCGCGGCCCTGCAAACCCAAACTTGACCCCCGGGGCCGCCCACCGGTTTGCCCTTGCCGCGAGGCGCGGCGACCGCGTAACTGTCGGCCACTCCCCCGAAGACGAGGTTCGTGCCGATGATCCGCGCGCCGCTGTCCCTTCTTGTGATCCTGCAGGCCGGGGTGTCGGCCGCGAGCCTCGTGGTCGAGATCGTCGCCGGGAGGATGCTGGCGCCCTATGTCGGCATGTCGCTTTACACCTGGACGGCGATCATCGCGGTCGTGCTCGCAGGGTTCTCTGCCGGGCACTGGTGGGGCGGGCGGATCGCCGAGCACCCGGCGCCCGGGGCGTTGCGGCGCACGGGCTGGGCGCTTATCGCAGCGGCGCTCACCACGGGCGCGGCGGTCGCGCTGCTGCGGCTCGTGGCCGATCCCGTGCTGGCGCTCTCCGGCCACCCGGTTGCCGGGATCACCGCGCTCGCGGCGGCCGTCTTCTTCCTGCCGTCTCTCTTCGCGGGCATCCCCGCGCCGGTGCTCGCGCAGATCGCCGTGAGCGAAAGCGACCGGTCCGGCCCCGCGCTCGGCGCGATGTTCGCCGCGGGCGCCATCGGCGCGATCGCGGGCACGCTGCTTGCGGGGTTCGTCTTCATCGCATGGCTCGGTTCGACGCTCACCCTCGCCGTGGTCACGGTCTTCTACGTGGGATCCGCCGCGCTCTGCTTCTGGATGGGGCGCGTGCGTCCCGGCGCGGGCTCCACCCTCGCCGGCGCCGCGGCCGTGGCGCTGGCCGCGACCGGCCTCGCGCGCGCCGCCGTCTGCGACACGGAAAGCCAGTATTACTGCATCCGCACCGTGGATATCGCCGCCGACGCCGCCCGCCCCGTGAACCTGATGGTGCTCGACCACCTGGCCCACGGCATCAGCGCGCGCGACGCGCCGCTGGTGATGTTCACCGAGTACACCGCAATGCTCGACCGCATCGCGCGGGGGCGCATGGAGGGCCGGGAATTCTCGAGCTTCTTCATCGGCGGCGGCTCCTACTCGGTGCCGCGCGCCTGGGCCGCGCGCGCCGCGGGGCCCATCACCGTGGCCGAGATCGACCCCGCGGTGACCCGCACCGCGGCCCGCGATTTCTGGTTCGACCCCGAGAGCGCGCGCATCCTTCATGCCGACGCGCGCCGCGCGCTGCGCGAGGATCCCGCGCGCTACGACGTGATCGTGGGCGACGCCTTCACCGACATCGCGGTGCCCGCGCATCTCGTCACGCGGGAATTCTTCGAGCTGGTCCGCGAGCGCATGACGCCCGGCGGGGTCTACCTGATGAATGTCGTGGATTTCGAGCACCGTCTCGACGCGCTGGCCGCGATCGCGGCCACGCTGCGCGCCGTCTTCCCGTCGGTCGAGATCTGGACCGAGGCCACCCCGCCCGCACCGGGCGAGCGACGGGTTTTCGTGCTGGCGGCAAGCGCGGCGCCCTCCGCCTTCTCGGCCTTCACGGTGCCCGCGCCCGCGCCGACCCGCTTCGCCGTCCTCTCCGACGCGTTCCTCGATGATCTGCTGCGCGAGACGGGCGCAGGGGTGCTGACCGACGACTACGCCCCCATCGACCGGCTTGTCGGACACGACGCGAGCCCGGAGGGCTAGGGATCACGCTCAGGCGAAGAGGTCGTGGGCCAGCTCCAGCGCATCGACCAGCGCGTCGGCCTCCTCCTCGGTGTTGTAAAGCCCGAAGCTCGCCCGGCAGGTCGCCGGAATTCCAAGGAAATCCATCAGCGGCCCGGTGCAGTGCTGACCCGCGCGAACGGCCACGCCCTTCTTGTCGAGAATGGTCGAGATGTCGTGCGCGTGGGCTGCGCCTTCCAGCGTGAAGGAAAAGATCGCTGCCTTGTCGCGCGTCGTGCCCTGCTGGTGAAGCCAGTTGAGCCCGTCAAGCCGCGCGCGGGTGTAGTCGCGCAGCCGGTCCTCATGCGCGGCGATATTGTCCATGCCCAGTTCCATCAGCCATTCGAGCGCAACGCCGAGGCCGATCTGCTGGACGATCCCGGGCGTGCCCGCCTCGAACTTCATCGGGGGATCGTTGTAGATGACCTCGTCCTTGTGGACCTCGCGGATCATGTCGCCGCCGCCGATGAAGGGGCGCATCTCTTCCATCCGCTCGCGGCGGATGTAGATCGCGCCCGAGCCCGAGGGCCCGTAGAGCTTGTGGCCGGTGATCGCGTAGAAGTCGCAGCCAATGTCGGAAACATTCACCCGCATGTGGACCGCGCCCTGGCTGCCGTCGACGAGCACGGGCACGCCCTTTTCGCGGGCGCCTTCGCAGATGCTTTTGACGTCCACGCGGGTGCCGAGCACGTTCGACAGGTGCGTCACCGCCACGAGCTTGGTGCGGGGCCCGATCGCGTCGATCACCGCCTGCGGGTCGAGCGCGCCGGTGGAGTCCACGTCCACCCATTTCAGCACGACGCCTTGCCGTTCGCGCAGGAAGTGCCACGGCACGATGTTGGCGTGATGCTCCATCACCGAAAGAACGATCTCGTCGCCCGCCTCCATGCGCGGCATGGCCCAGCCATAGGCCACGAGGTTGATGCCCTCGGTGGTGCCGGAGTTCAGCACGATCTCGTCCTCCGAGGGCGCGCCGAGGAAGCGCGCCACCGTGCCGCGCACACCCTCGTATTTCTCGGTGGCGAGGTTCGAGAGATAGTGCAGGCCCCGGTGCACGTTGGCGTATTCGTGGCTGTAGGCCTCCGTCACCGCGTCGATCACGCAGCGCGGCTTCTGCGCCGAGGCCCCGTTGTCGAGGTAGACGAGCGGCTTGCCGTTCACCTCCCGCGAGAGGATCGGGAACTCGGTGCGGATGGCGGACACGTCATACATTGCCTGACACTCCGAGGAAGGAGCCTCCGAAGAGCGCGAGCAGAAGCGACAGGCCGAAAGCCATGGCCAGCACGCTGAGCACGAGCACTCCGAGCGACTTGAAGATGTTGTCGTAGCCATGGGCCACGTCGATGAAATTCAGCAGGATCCAGAACCCGATCACCGCCGCCGCGATCACCACGATCGCGGCGAGCACGGGCAAGAGCGGCACCAGCACCAGAAGCGCGGCCTGCACCAGCACGCGCAGGAACTGCAACCACACGAGAAGCGCCATCGTGCCGTGAAAGCTTGCCTCTCCACCAAGCGCGCGGCCCACACGATAGACCGCGAAAACCGTGGCCAGCACCCCCGTGAAGAGGAAAAGCGCGAACGCCACCGGCGACACCGTTCCCACCGGCACGTCGGGCGGCGGCGGGGCAAGCTCGTTCGAAAGCCCGAAGAGCCCGGCATTGAGCACGACCGCGAGGGCGAGCGCCATCCACAACGCGTCGGACGGCACCTCCATCGCAAGGATTCGACGTCCCGCCTCGCGCGGGTCCCGGATCGTGTCGAGGGCCAGCTGCCAGAGCGCTGCCGTGGTCATGCGGGGCCTTTCTCCGCCTCTCTGAGGCCGGCGATCCAGAACCATGTGAAAGCGAGAAACCATAACAGCCCCACGATCTGCAAGCCCGGTCCTTCGCCGACGAACCCCTTCACGAGCCCGTGCAGCAGGATGAGCGGCGAGGACGCCATCAAGGCCCAGAAAAGCGCAAGCCGCGCCCCGAACCATCCGCCGCGTCCGCCAAGCGCCCGCGCCACAATGTGAGAGAGCGCGGCCAGCCCGTAGAGCAAGAGCGGCGCGACGAACAGCCACGCCATCAGAGCCCCGCCGAGAAGCGGCTGCACGTCCCTTCCCTCGAAATGCGCCTGCCGCGCGAGCGGAGGCCACTGGGAGACGAAGACGACAAGGCACGCGGCGATCAGGATCGCGAGCGCCCTGCCCTCGTTCGGCCCCATGTCCAGAAGCCGGCGCACCACCGCGGCCGGCCCCCGTCGGTAGGTGGCCGCGATGTCGCTCGTGACCGCCATCAGTCCCTGCGCCGGGCGAACCAGCCTTCAAGACGCGCCACGATGTCGTCGGCGAGGGCACGGTCCTCGATCTCATCCACCGCCTCGGCGAGGAAGGCGAGGGTCAGCATGTCGGTGGCCTCGCCCTCCGGCACGCCACGGGCGCGCAGGTAGAAAAGCGCGTCCTCGTCGATCGCCCCCGAGGTTGACCCGTGCGAACAGGCCACGTCGTCGGCATAGATCTCGAGCTCTGGCTTGGCGAGAAACTGGCTGTCGTCGTCCAGAAGCAGCGACTGGCTGATCTGGTAGCCGTCGGTCTTCTGCGCATCGGCCTTCACGAGGATCTTGCCCTGGAAGACGCCGGTGGCGCCGTTCCGCAGAACGTACTTGAAGACCTGGCGGCTTTCGCAATTCCGCGCGTCATGGGTGACGAAGACCGTGTTGTCGCCGTGGAAATCTCCATCGCCCACCGCGGCGCCCGCCACATGGGCCACGGCGTCGTCGCCGGTCAGCTCGACCACCGTCTCGTTGCGGGTCATCACCCCGTTCACCGTGAGCGTGAAGGTCTTGAAGACGCTTTCCCGGCCCAGCCGCGCGAAGGTGTGGGTGGCGGCGCGACGCTCGTGGTCGCGGCCCTGTGCGCGAACATGGTGGAACGCGCCGGTATCGGCCACATCCACCTCGAGCACCTTGTTGAACCGCGCCGCCGCCGGCCCGTTTTCCAGCAGCGTGAGTTCGGCCCCCTCTTCCACACGGACGACATGATGCAGATAGGCGTCCGATGCCGTGTCGCGGTGGTGGTCGATCAGGCTGACGGGCTTGGAGGGCTTGCCCGTCGCCCGGATCAGGAGCCCGTCGCGCGCGACGGCGGTGTTCAGCGCGGCGAGCGGCCGCGGCACCGGCGCATGGCCCCGCGCCTCGAGCGCGCCGTAAAGGCCCTGCGCCCAGTGAATGTCCGCCACACCGGCCGCGGCCAGCCGCTCGATCTCGATGCCCTCGAGCGCGAGATCGTCAGAGGCCTCGGCGTCGAACGCGCCATCGACGAAAACGATCTTCAGCCGGTCGAAGGCGTCGAACATCGGCGGTTCGCCGGCGTCGAAAAGCGCGGCCTCGGGGGCCTCGGGGGCCACCAGCGTGTCGGGGCGGCTGAACTTCCAGTATTCGTCGCGCCGCCCCGGCAGGCCCATCTCGCGCACCCGTGCGAGCGCGTCGGAGCGCGCGGCCCCGCTCCAGCCGCCCGCGGGCACGTCAAGCGCGGCCAGCCGCGCCTCGGTCGGATCGGTCTTGGGTTGCGCAAGCGCCATCACGCCACCTCGCTCAGCAGATCGGTGTAGCCGTTCTTCTCGACCTCGAGCGCGAGATCGGGCCCGCCGGTCTTCACGATGCGGCCGTTCGACATGATGTGCACCACGTCGGGCACGATATGGTCGAGAAGACGCTGGTAGTGCGTGATGACGAGGAAGCCGCGCCCCGCGTCGCGCAGCGCGTTCACGCCTTGGGCGACGAGCTTCATGGCATCGACATCGAGGCCCGAATCGGTCTCGTCGAGGATGCACATCTTGGGCTCGAGCATCGCCATCTGCAGGATCTCGTTGCGCTTCTTCTCGCCGCCCGAGAAGCCCATGTTGACGGGGCGCTTCAGCATCTCGGCGTCGATGTCGAGCTCCTTGGCCTTCTCGCGGATGAGCTTGAGGAAATCGGTGGAGCTCATCTCCTCCTCGCCGCGGGCCTTGCGCTGGGCGTTCACCGCGGTACGCAGGAAGGTCATGTTGCCGACGCCCGGGATCTCCACGGGATACTGGAAGGCGAGGAAAAGGCCGACGGCGGCGCGCTCCTCGGGCTCCATCCCGAGAATGTCCTCGCCCAGCAGCGTCGCGCTTCCCTCGGTCACCTCGTAGCCGTCGCGGCCGGCCAGCACGTAGGACAGCGTCGACTTGCCCGAGCCGTTGGGCCCCATGATCGCGTGCACCTTGCCCGCCTCGACGGTCAGGTCCACGCCCTTCAGGATCTCCTTCGCCTCTTCGTCCTCGAGGCGTGCGTGAAGATTTCGGATTTCAAGCATTTTCTCTTCCTTTCCGTCGGCTTGCGCGCCGATCCTCTTTCCTCGCCCGACCCCCGCTCGCGTCGCGCGCCCGACGCGCGACAAGCCCGGTCGGGCCGTTTCGTGCTCAGCCCAGCTTTACCGCCGTGCCCGAGGCCGACACCATCAGCATGGAATTGATGACCTCGTAATCGATATCGACGCCGACCACGGCATCGGCGCCCTTGGCCGCGGCGCGATCCTCCATCTCCCGGAGCGCGGTCTCGCGCGCCTCGGCAAGGCTCGCCTCATAGGCGCCCGAGCGGCCGCCGATGATATCGGTGATCCCGGCGAAAACGTCCCGGAAGACATTCGCGCCGAGGATCGCCTCGCCGGTGACGATGCCGTGGTATCGGGCGATCTGGTAACCCTCGACGCTGTTCGTGGTGGTCACGATCATGCCGCGCCGCTCCTGCCGGAGACCGCAGGGCGCGCCGGCGCGCCCCGCCCGGGCCCCGTCCATCCCTTTCGGCTCACCCCACCGACCCTTCGAGCGAGATGGCCACGAGTTGCTGCGCCTCCATCGCGAACTCCATCGGAAGGGCCTGCAGCACCTCCTTGGCGAAGCCGTTGACGATGAGCGCCACGGCCTCCTCCTCGTCCATGCCGCGCTGGCGGCAGTAGAACATCTGGTCGTCGTCCACCTTGGAGGTGGTGGCCTCGTGCTCCACCCGGGACGAGTTGTTCTTCACCTCGATGTAGGGAACCGTGTGCGCACCGCACTTGTTGCCGATGAGCAGGCTGTCGCACTGGGTATAGTTCCGGCTGTTCTTGGCCTTGGGGTGCATCGAGACGAGGCCGCGATAGGTGTTCTGCGCATGCCCCGCCGAGATGCCCTTGGACACGATCCGCGAACGGGTGTTCTTGCCCAGGTGCACCATCTTCGTGCCGGTGTCGGCCTGCTGGTGGTTGTTCGTGATCGCGATCGAGTAGAACTCGCCCTGGCTGTCGTCGCCCCGCAGGATGCAGGAGGGATACTTCCACGTCACCGAGGAGCCGGTCTCGACCTGCGTCCACATCACCTTGGAGCGGTCGCCGCGGCAGTCGGCGCGCTTCGTCACAAAGTTGTAGATGCCGCCCTTGCCGTCCTCGTCGCCCGGGTACCAGTTCTGGACCGTGGAGTATTTCACCTCCGCGTCCTCCTCGGCGATGATCTCGACCACCGCGGCGTGAAGCTGAGACTCGTCACGCTGGGGCGCGGTACAGCCCTCGAGGTAGCTGACATAGGAGCCCTTGTCGGCGATGATGAGCGTCCGCTCGAACTGGCCCGTGTTCTCCGCGTTGATGCGGAAATAGGTGCTGAGCTCCATCGGGCAGCGCACGCCCGGCGGAATGTAGACGAAGGAGCCGTCGGAGAAGACGGCCGAGTTCAGCGTGGCGTAGAAATTGTCCGAGACCGGCACGACCGACCCCAGATATTTCTTCACGAGATCCGGATGCTCCTTGATGGCCTCGGAGATCGAGCAGAAGATCACGCCCGCCTTCTTCAGCTCCGCCTGAAAGGTGGTGCCCACGCTCACGCTGTCGAAAACGGCGTCCACGGCGACCTTGCGGCCCTCGGCAGGTGCCTCTTCGGCGCCCTCGACCCCCGCGAGGATCATCTGCTCCTTGAGCGGGATGCCGAGCTTCTCGTAGGTGGCCAGCAGCTTGGGGTCCACGTCGTCCAGCGACTTGGGCTTCTCCGCCATGCTCTTCGGCCGGGCATAGTAATACTGGTTCTGAAAGTCGATCTCGGGGTAGTCGATGAACGCCCAGGAGGGCTCCTTCATCTCCAGCCAGCGCTCGTAGGCCTGAAGCCGCCATTCGGTCATCCAGCCGGGCTCTTCGTTCTTCTCCGAGATCAGGCGCACGATGTCGGCCGTCAGCCCCTTCGGCGCGAAATCCATCTCGATCTCGGTTTCCCAGCCATACTTGTACTTGCCGCCGACCTCGCGAACGGCCTCGACGGTCTCGCGGTCCACGCCTTCCTTCACTTCGGCATTGTCCAGTGCGGCCATGACGGTCTCCTGTCCTTGATGGCTCACGCCGCGCGGGCGCGAAACTTCCGGTGCTGTCGTCCCCACGCCTCGGCGAAGCGCAGGATATCCTCTTCTGTCGTGTCCGGGCCGAGACTGACGCGCAGCGCGCCGCCGGCCACGGCGTCGTCGTATCCCATCGTCCGGAGCACGCGGCTCGCGCGGACCTTGCCGCTGGAACACGCGGACCCGGCCGATACCGCGAAGCCCGCCAGATCCATCTGCATCACCTGCGTCTCGCCCTTCCATCCGGGCACGGCGAAACAGCTGGTGTTGGGCAGCCGCGGCCCCGAGTTCCCGACAAAAATAATCTCGCTTGAATGGGCAGCAAGAGCGTTTTCTAGAATATTTCTAAGTTCTGCGGCCCGGTCCCAGACACCGTCGGCCAGATCGCGCGCGGCCGCCTCGGCGGCGGCGCCGAACCCCGCGATCCCGATCAGGTTCTCCGTGCCGGACCGGCGCCCCATCTCCTGCCCGCCGCCGCGCATCTGCGCGCCCACGTCGAGGCCCTGCCGCAGAACGAGCGCGCCCACGCCCTTGGGCCCGCCCAGCTTGTGCGCCGAGGCGAGCGCCATCTCCGCGCCCGTCCAGTTGAACGCCACGGGAAGCTTGCCGAAGGCCTGGGTCATGTCGCTCACGGCGATCCCCCGGGGCAGGCCCTGCACCACGCCGGTCTCGGAATTGGCGAGTTGCAGGGCGGTGCGCCCGGGATTCTCGACCGCGACCTGCCCCGCGCCATCCACCGGCAGGACGGGATCGACCCAGGCCGCGACGGCGTCATGCTCCACGTCGCCCGCCACGAGGCCGCGCCCGGCACAGGCCAGCGCCGCGGCCTCCGTCGCGCCCGAGGTGAACACGATGTCCGCGCCCTCGGCCCCGAAGGCCGCGGCCACCTGCGCGCGGGCCCGCTCCAGCAGCGCCTTCGCCGCGCGGCCTTCGGCGTGCACCGAGGACGGGTTGCCCGTCACCTCCATCGCCGCGATTATCGCGGCGCGGGCCTCGGGGCGCAGCGGCGCGGTGGCGTTCCAGTCGAGGAAGGCCCGGATCATTCGTCCACCAGCGCGAAGATGTCCGGCACCGCGGGGCACGGGGCCAGCGCGTTCTCCACGACGTCGGAAAGCCGCGTCTGGTGCAGGAAGACGTAGACCTGCGCCGACAGGCTTTCCCAGAGCCGGTTCGTCAGCGACTGCGCCCGGCTGCCGGACAGCCCGCCCTTGGCGCCGGCGCCCTTGTGCATGGCGTCCACCGTCTCGTCCACGGCCTGCAGCACGTCCACCACGGTGATCTCCGTCGCCGGGCGGGCCAGCCTGTAGCCGCCCCCCGGGCCGCGCACCGACTCGACGAGACCGGCGCGCCGAAGCTTCACGAAAAGCTGCTCGAGGTAAGGAAGCGAGATCGACTGCCGCCGTGATATGTCGCCGAGGGACACGAGCTCGCCTTGCGGCTGCAGCGCGATGTCGGTCAGCGCGACCATGGCGTAGCGCCCCTTCGTGGAGAGTTTCACTGGATTGCGCCCCTGCGACAATGTTGACCTGATGCGCGCCAGCGCTTAACTGACCGCCAGCCCGAAGCCATGCCCAGCATCACAGGCTTAGAACAGTTCTAAAGTATGCGAGGGAATTCGTCAACAATTCCCGCGTCGCAAGGAGTCTTCCCGACATGCCCGAGGTGATTTTCGCAGGACCGGAGGGGCGCCTGGAAGGCCGCTACCATCCGCAGAAGGAACGCGACGCGCCCATCGCGATCATGCTGCACCCGCACCCGCAGTTCGGGGGCACGATGAACAACAAGGTCGTCTACAACCTGCATTACGCGTTCCATCGCATGGGTTTCACCGTCCTGCGCTTCAACTTTCGCGGCGTGGGCCGCAGCCAGGGCGAGTACGACCAGGGCGTGGGAGAGCTGTCCGACGCGGCCTCCGCGCTCGACTACCTCCAGTCGCTGAACGCGAACTCCAAGCATTGCTGGGTCGCGGGCTTCTCCTTCGGCGCCTGGATCGGGATGCAGCTTCTGATGCGCCGCCCCGAGATCACGGGCTTCGTCTCGGTCTCGCCGCCGGCCAACATGTACGATTTCTCGTTCCTCGCGCCCTGCCCGTCCTCGGGCCTCATCATCAACGGCTCGGCCGACCGCGTGGCCCCGCCTGCCGACACCGCCGCGCTGGTCGCGAAGCTCAAGGACCAGAAGGGCATCACCATCACCCACGAAGAGATCGAAGGCGCGGGCCACTTCTTCGAGGGCCCGCACATGGACAGCATGATCGACACCGTGACCGGCTACGTGAAACGCCGGCTGACGGAAACGACGCGCTGATGGGCGTCGCCGAAGATCTCGCCGACGCGCTGGCGCGCGACGTGATCGCGGCGGCCGAAGAGCTGGGCGACGACACGGTCATCGACGAGGTCGCCAAGGCGCTTGGCCAATCCTCCACCACGACGGAGGAGGCCTTCATGACATCGGTGCGCGTGCGCATCGCGGAACGCCGCGCGCGGCGCGTGCTCGAAAAGGCCGTGGCGCGCCGGCGCGCCGAGGGCGCGACGCCCGCGCCCGCCCCGAAGGACGGCAGCGCGGAAAGTGGCGCCACGCCCGCGACCAAGGGCAGCTCGGCGCCAGGCCCCGCCCCGGCCCCGGCGCCCAAGCGCGCGGACACGCGGCGGTCGGGGCCGCGCATCCCGCGCCCGCCCGCAACGCCGCGGCCGAAAACCGACGGCGATCGCTAGACCGGAACAGTCGGCCGGCCGCGTGGCGCGGCGCCGCACCCACGCGCTGCAAAGGAGAGGAAGATCCTGTGGATCACGCCTGCCCGGGGCCACGCCTCAGGCGCTTTCGGACCGCGCCGCAGAAGCTTGCGCCTTGGCGGCTTTCTTCTTTTCCGCGACCTTTTCCGCCAGATCGCGCGCGATCGCGAAGGCGCCGCGAATCTTGTCGGCCTCTCTTGCCCAGTCGCGCCGGACCACGATCTTGTTGTCGCGGACCTTCGCCAGGCCGTCCTGCGCCTTGATGAATTCCACCAGCCCTTCGGGGTTGGCGAACTTGTCGTTGTGGAACTGGATCGTCGCGCCCTTGGGCCCGCCGTCCAGCTTCGCGATGCCCGCGCGCTTGCACATCGCCTTGATCCGCACCACCAGCAGAAGCGTGTTCACCTCCTTCGGCAATTTGCCGAAGCGGTCGATCAACTCGGCGGCGAAGCCTTCGAGCTCCACCTTGGTCGTGAGCGACGACAGACGCCGATAAAGCCCCAGCCGCACGTCGAGGTCCGGCACGTAATCCTCCGGAATGAGGACCGGAACGCCGAGGTTGATCTGCGGCGCCCATTGCTCGTCGGCCTCCGAAAGGCCTTCCATCTCGCCCGCGCGGATCTTGGCGATCGCCTCCTCCAGCATGGTCTGGTAGAGTTCGTAGCCCACATCGCGCATCTGCCCGGACTGCTCTTCGCCCAGAAGATTGCCCGCGCCGCGGATGTCGAGATCCTGGCTTGCCAGCGTGAAGCCCGCGCCGAGCGTGTCGAGGCTGCCCAGCACCCTCAGTCGCTTCTCCGCGGCGGGCGTGAGCGGCGCGCGCGGCTTGGTGGTGAGGTAGGCATAGGCGCGCGTCTTGGCACGCCCCACCCGCCCCCGGATCTGGTAGAGCTGCGCGAGCCCGAAGAGATCCGCGCGCCACACGACCATCGTGTTGGCCGTGGGGATGTCGAGGCCGGATTCCACGATCGTGGTGGCCAGCAGCACGTCGTACTTGCCGTCGTAGAAGGCGTTCATCCGGTCGTCGAGCTCGCCGGCCGCCATCTGGCCGTGGGCTATGACGTAGCTGACCTCCGGCACCTGCTCCTGAAGGAACGCCTCCATCTCGGGCAGGTCCTTGATGCGCGGCACCACGAAGAAGCTTTGCCCGCCGCGGTAATGCTCGCGCAAAAGCGCCTCGCGCACCGTCACCGCATCGAACTCGCTCACATAGGTGCGAATCGCCAGCCGGTCGACGGGCGGGGTCCCGATGATGCTGAGATCCCGCACACCCGAAAGCGACAGTTGCAGCGTGCGCGGGATCGGCGTCGCGGTGAGCGTGAGCACATGCACGTCCGAGCGCAATTGCTTCAGCCGCTCCTTGTGGGAGACGCCGAAATGCTGCTCCTCGTCGATGACGAGGAGGCCGAGGTTCCGGAACCGCACGCTCTTGGCCAGCAGCGCGTGGGTGCCCACCACGATGTCCACCGTGCCCTTGGCAAGCCCCTCGCGCGTGGCGGCCGCGTCCTTCTGCGACACGAAGCGCGAGAGCGCGCGCACCTCCAGCGGAAAGCCGCGGAACCGCTCGCGGAAGCTTTGCGCATGCTGGCGGGCCAGCAGCGTGGTGGGCGCGATCACCGCGACCTGCACGCCCGACATGGCCGCCACGAAGGCCGCGCGCATCGCCACCTCGGTCTTGCCGAAGCCCACGTCGCCGCAGATCAGCCGGTCCATCGGATGGCCGGAGGTCATGTCGTCGAGCACCGCCTCGATGGCGGAAAGCTGGTCGTCGGTTTCCTGGTAGGGAAAGCGCGCCGAGAACTCTTCCCAGGCGTGGGGCGGCGGGTCGAGCACCGGCGCCTTGCGCAGCGCACGCTCGGCCGCCACGCGGATGAGCCGGTCGGCCATCTCGCGGATGCGTTCCTTGAGCCGCGCCTTCTTGGCCTGCCACGCGCCGCCGCCCAGCTTGTCGAGAAGCCCTTCCTCGTGGCCGTAGCGGCTCAGAAGCTCGATGTTCTCGACCGGCAGGTAGAGCTTGGCGCCCTCGGCGTATTCCAGGCGCAGGCACTCATGCGCGGCGCCCGCCGCGGTGATCACCTCGAGGCCCATGTAGCGCCCGATCCCATGCTCCACATGGACCACCAGATCGCCCGGCGAAAGCGATTGCGCCTCGGTCAGGAAATTCTCCGCGCGGCGGCGCTTCTTCGGGGCGCGGATCAGCCTGTCGCCCAGCACGTCCTGCTCGGCGATCACGGTCATGTCGGTCGTCTCGAACCCCTGCTCGAGCGGCCAGACGGCCAGGTGCAGGCCCGTCTTGCCGAGGCGCGAGGCGTCGGCGACGGGCACGGCCCCCACGAGGCCCTCGTCCTCCAGAAGCCCGGAAAGCCGTTCGCGCGCGCCTTCGGAATAGGACGCGACGAGCACCGGGCCATCCTGCATCTTCGCGCGAATATGATCGGCCAGAACACTGAAAAGGTTCACCTTCTCGTTTTGTCGTTCGGGCGTGAAGCTGCGCCCGATCCGGCCGCCTGCGTCCACGATGCCCGGGCCGGACGCCCGCGGAAGCGGGGAGAACTGCACCACCCGCCGGTCGCCGAGCGCCGTGTCGAGCGCCGCCTCGTCGAGGTAGAGCTCTCCCGGCGGGACGGGCTTGTAGACGGTGTCGATGCGGCCCTTCTGGCTCATCGCCTCGCGGCGCGCCTCGTACTGGTCGACGATGCCCTCCCACCGCGCGAGGTGCGCCGGACGGGTCTGGTCGTCGAGCGTCACCGGCGCGCCCGGCAGATAGTCGAAAAGCGTCTCCAGCCTCTCGTGGAACAGCGGCAGCCAGTGTTCGGCGCCCTGGTGCTTGCGCCCCGCGCTCACCGCCTCGTAGAGCGGATCGTCGCTGCCCGCCGCGCCGAACTCGATCCGGTAATTCTGGCGGAACCGCAGGATCGACGCCTCGTCCAGGATCACCTCGGAGACCGGGGCAAGCTCCACCCGCTCCAGCGCTTCGGTGGTCCGCTGGCTTGCCGGGTCGAACCGGCGCGCCCCGTCGAGAACGTCGCCGAAGAGGGCGAGGCGCACCGGCCCGCCCTCGCCGGGCGGATAGATGTCGATGATGCCGCCGCGGATCGCGTAGTCGCCCGGTTCGGTCACGGTCGGCGCCTGCGCGAAGCCCATCCGCGCGAGAAAGCCCCGCAGCGCCGCCTCGTCGAGGCGGTGGCCGACCCGCGCGGTGAAGGCGGCCTCGCGCAGCACCTCGCGGGGCGGCAGAAACTGGGTGGCCGAACTCATCGTGGTCAAGAGCACGAAGCGCGAGGGCGCCCCGTGCACGAGCGCGGCGAGTGTCGCCATCCGCGCGGCCGAGATGTCGGGGTTGGGCGACACCCGGTCATAGGGCAGGCAATCCCAGGCCGGAAAGCGCAGCACCGGCATGCCCGGATCGAAGAAGGCGAGCGCGGCCTCGGTGGCGGCCATGCGCTTGTCGTCGCGCGCGACATGGATCACGGGCCCTTCGGCGCGCGCGACCTCGCGCAGAAGCAGCCTGGCGTCGTAGCCTTCGGGCGCGCCGCCCATCGTGATCGTGCGGGGGTCTGTCATGAGACGCCTCATCTGTCGCGCGCGCATCGCCTCGTCAAGACGCAAGCGCCGGGGCCACCGTCAGTAGGGCAAGGCACCGATCGCGATATTCTGATACATGCCCCAGAGCGAGGTGACGAAGATCGACAGCAGGCCGATCACCTGCGTCCAGAAACGCAGGACGCGCAGCTTGCGGCGCAGCGCCTCTCCCTTCAGGCCGTCGCGCCGGATCTGGCCTGCGGCCCGCAGGCCCAGAAGCCAGACGAAACCCAGCGGCGTCACCAGAAGGAACGTGGCCTGGGCGAACTCGATCCCGTAACCGAAGCCCATCACGATCAGCCCGGTGAGCAGGAAGAAGACGAGCATCGTGAGCCACAGACCCGCCACATGCACGATGTGGAGCATCCGGTCGCAGTTGATGCGCACCAGGTCGTGCAGGTCTGCCTCGGCCCGGCCGCCATGGCGACGGGCACGGGCGACCATGTCGAAGGGCACGCCCAGCACCCAGTGACTGGCCGAGGACCAGACCACGGCAAGCGCGATCCAGTACCACAGGTTCGAGAACGATCGCATGTCGATCACTTCGAAAACCACAAGATGCCAATCCACAGCGTCGGGCCCCGCGTCGTTCGTCGTGAAGCCCCATTAACCTGCCACGCGGCGCTTGCCCATAGCCCGGGCGCAGGACGCGCGAGGGGGGGGGGGGGGGGGGGGGGGGGGGGGGGGGGGGGGGGGGGGGGGGGGGGGGGGGGGGGGGGGGGGGGGGGGGGGGGGGGGGGGGGGGGNGGTTCCCGTTCCGAAAGGCCCGCCCATGCAGCCCATCCAGGCCCCCTTCCCCGCCACGCGTTTCCGTCGCAGCCGGGCCCGCGCCGCGACCCGCGCGCTGACGCGGGAGACGACGCTCACGGCCGACGATCTCATCTGGCCAGTCTTCCTGCGCGATGGCGAGGGCGTGGAGGAAGAGGTGCCATCTATGCCCGGCGTCTTCCGGCGCAGCGTGGACCGGGTGGTGGAGGCGGCGGCGGAGGCACACGCGCTGGGCATCCCCGCGATCTGCCTTTTTCCCTANTTCCTGCGCGATGGCGAGGGCGTGGAGGAAGAGGTGCCATCTATGCCCGGCGTCTTCCGGCGCAGCGTGGACCGGGTGGTGGAGGCGGCGGCGGAGGCACACGCGCGGGGCATCCCCGCGATCTGCCTTTTTCCCTACACCGACCCGGACAGGAAGACGAAGGACTGCGCCGAGGCCTGGAATCCGGAAAACCTGTCGAACCGGGCGACGCGCGCGATCAAGGCCGAGGTTCGCGGCATCGCGGTGATGACCGACGTGGCGCTCGACCCATACAACATCGACGGCCATGACGGCTTCGTGCGCGCGGGCCGGGTCGTCAACGACGAGACGGTCGAGGCGCTGGTGCGCCAGGCGCTTTCGCAGGCCGAGGCCGGCGCCGACATCATCGGCCCCTCCGACATGATGGACGGGCGCATCGGCGCGCTGCGCGACGCCCTCGAGGCGGAGGGCCACCACGACGTGATGCTGATGAGCTACGCGGCGAAATACGCCTCGGCCTTCTATGGTCCCTTCCGCGACGCGGTCGGCGCCTCGGGCGCGCTCAAGGGCGACAAGAAGACCTACCAGATGGATCCCGGCAATTCGGACGAGGCGCTGCGGCTCGTGGCGCGCGACCTGTCGGAAGGGGCGGACGCGGTGATGGTGAAGCCCGGCATGCCGTATCTCGACATCTGCCGCCGCGTGAAGGACGGCTTCGGCGCGCCGACCTTCGCCTACCAGGTGTCGGGCGAATACGCGATGATCGAGGCGGCCGCCCGCAACGGCTGGGTCGACGGCGAGCGCGTGATGCTGGAAAGCCTGCTGGCGTTCAAGCGCGCGGGCTGCGACGGCATTCTCACCTATTTCGCCCCGCGGGCAGCGCGCGCGCTGCGCGACGGGTGACGCCGCGCGGCCGGTCACGGGCGAAGCCCCGCCGAGCGGACGGTTGCAGGGTGACACGCGCCCCGGGACACCGTATAAAGTGGCTGTAACCGGTTCGACCACAAGAACCGGCCAGGCTCAGGCAAGGAACAGGCAGACAGATGACACTCATGACCCGACGCGCCTTCGCCGTCTCGGCTCTCGCGCTCGCCGCGGGCTGCTCGAACGGTATCGGCGGTGACGGCGCTCAGCGCCTCGACGCCCGCGTGGACGCCACGCTGTCCCGCATGTACGCCGATTTCCCCGGAACCCGTCAGCTGGCCGACAAGTCGGTGGGCATGCTGGTCATGCCGGTCGTGACCGAGGCCGGTCTCGGCTTCGGCGGGGCCTACGGGCGCGGCGCGCTTCGCGTGGGCGGCGTGACGGTGGACTACTACTCGGCCACCCGCGCCAGCATCGGCCCGCAGATCGGCGGCCAGCAATATTCCCATGTGCTGTTCTTCATGACCGAAGACGCGCTCCGGGAATTCCGCACGAGCCCGGGCTGGGCGGCGGGCGCCGACGTCGAATACGTCTTCAACAATATCGGAGAGGCGCTCAAGGCCGAGACGACGACCTCGATCTCGCCGGTGATCGCGGTGGTCTTCGGCCAGGCCGGGGTGCGCGTCGGCGCCACGATCGAGGGCACCAAGTACACGCGCATCATCCCGTGAGCGACCGGCGCGCCCGCCGCACGGGCGCGCCGCAGCACCCGGCTAGTGCAGCGTGAATTCGCCCACCACGCTGCGCCACTCGCCCGGCGCGATCATCTTGCGGTGGGTGAAGCGCACCGAGTGGAGCGGGCCCTCGATCTCTGTCTGCCAGAATTCAATGAAATCGAAGAGGCGCGGATGATCCGGCGCGAGGTCGTAATCCTGCCAGATGAAACTGTTGAGGACGCTCCTGTAGTCCGGCATCCGGTAGAAGAGTTGCGCTGTCGTCAGCCCGTAGCCCTTCAGCATGAGTTCGGTTTCGCGCTCCATTCGCATCCTCCTGGCCTGCTGGTCCGAACAGGATGCCGAATCGTACTTACTTTTCAACGAAAACAGCATGTTGGCAGCCTCCGCACCGTGCTGCCAACACCGCGCAGAGGGCGTTGATTGCGCCCCGCCCGCGCGCGGTGCTATAAGTTCGGCGACAGCGCACCGGGCTTCGACAAGAGCAGGCAGAACACGTGAACGACACGCCCCAACCCCCTGACGACGAAAGCGGAAACGCGACGCCCGCCTATTCCGGGCCGGTGATCGACATCGCCGACGAAATGCGGTCTTCCTATCTCGACTACGCGATGAGCGTGATCGTCAGCCGCGCGATCCCGGATCTTCGCGATGGCCTGAAGCCTGTGCACCGGCGCATTCTTTACGCGATGCACGAAACCGGCAACAGCCACGACAAGCCCTACAGGAAATCCGCGCGGCCCGTCGGCGACGTGATGGGGCGCTACCACCCGCATGGCGACAGCGCGATCTACGACGCGCTGGTGCGCATGGCGCAGGACTTCTCGATGTCGCTGCCGCTCCTCGACGGGCAGGGCGATTTCGGCTCCATGGACGGCGACAACCCCGCCGCCATGCGCTCCACCGAGGTGCGCATGGCCAAGCCCGCCGACTACGTCCTGGCCGATATCGACAAGGACACGGTGGATTTTCAGGACAACTACGACGGCAAGGACCGCGAACCCACCGTCCTGCCCGCGCGCTTTCCCAACATGCTGGTCAACGGCGCGGGCGGCATCGCCGTGGGCATGGCCACCAACATCCCGCCCCACAACCTTGGCGAGATCGTGGACGCCACGCTTGCGCTGATCGACGACCCGGACCTGTCGTCCGAGCAGCTCATCGCGCATGTTCCGGGCCCGGATTTCCCCACGGGCGGGATCATGCTGGGCCGGTCGGGCGCGCGCAAGGCCTATCTCGAAGGGCGCGGCAGCGTCATCATCCGCGCCAGGACCCGAGTGGAGGAGCTGCGCCGCGACCGCTACGCCATCGTCATCGACGAGATCCCCTACCAGGTTAACAAGGCGTCGATGATCGAGAAGATCGCCGAGGCCGTCCGCGAAAAGCGGATCGAGGGCATCGCCCATGTCCAGGACGAATCCGACCGTTCTGGCGTGCGCGTCGTCATCGAACTCAAACGCGACGCCACGCCCGACGTGGTGCTGAACCAGCTTTGGCGCTTCACGCCCATGCAGACGAGTTTCGGCTGCAACATGCTGGCGCTGAACGGCGGGCGGCCCGAGCAGCTCACGCTGCGCGGCTTCCTGGCGGCCTTCATCTCCTTCCGGGAAGAGGTCGTGGCGCGGCGCACCGCCTATCTTCTGCGCAAGGCGCGGGAGCGCAGCCATATCCTCTGCGGCCTCGCCGTGGCGGTCTCCAACGTGGACGAGGTCGTGGCGACGATCCGCGCCTCGGCGGACGCCGCGGAGGCGCGCGAGAAGCTGATGACCCGGCGCTGGCCCGCCGCCGACATCGCGGAATACATCCGCCTGATCGACGATCCGACCCACACGATCAACGAGGACGGCACCTACAACCTCTCCGAGGCGCAAGCCCGCGCGATCCTCGAGCTGCGGCTGCAACGCCTCACGCAGCTCGGCGTCAAGGAAGTGACCGACGAGCTCGAGGAGTTGGCCGCGAAGATCAAGGAGTACCTGGAGATCCTCGGTTCGCGCGAGCGGATCATGGGCATCATCCGCGACGAACTGCGCGAGGTGAAGGACCTCTTCGCGGTACCGCGCCGCACCGAGATCGTGGACTGGGCTGGCGATCTGGAAGACGAGGACCTGATCGAGCGCGAGGACATGGTCGTGACGGTGACCCAGTCCGGCTACATCAAGCGCACGCCGCTCGGCGACTTCCGCGCGCAGAAGCGCGGCGGCAAGGGGCTTTCCGGCATGGCCACGAAAGAGGACGACGTGGTCACCACGCTCTTCGTCGCCAACACCCACACGCCGCTTCTGTTCTTCACCACCGACGGGATGGTCTACAAGCTCAAGACGTGGCGCCTGCCGCTCGGGGCGCGCACGGCGCGGGGAAAGGCGATCGTCAACATCCTGCCGATCCCGCAAGGCGTCTCCATCGCCGCGATCATGCCGGTGGACCGCCCCGAAGAGGAGTGGGACGCGCTGCAGATCATGTTCGCCACCTCCGCCGGCGACGTGCGGCGCAATGCGCTCTCGGACTTCACCAACGTGATGCGGAACGGCAAGATCGCGATGCGGCTGCCCGAAGGCGTGGAACTGGTGAACGCGCGCATCGCCTCCGAGGATGAGGACGTGATGCTCGTCACCGATTCCGGCCGCGCGATCCGCTTCCCCTCGACGGAGGTGCGAGTCTTCAAGGGGCGCGATTCCACCGGCGTGCGGGGCATCCGACTGCAGCGCGGCGACCGCGTGGTGTCGATGTCGGTCATTCGCCACTTCGAGGCCACGCCCGACGAACGCGCCGCCTATCTGAAGATGCGCCGCGCCGTGGCCGGTGCGGCCGAAGAAGACGCAATCCACGACGACGAGGAGTCGACGGACGCCAACGCGACCATCGCGCCGTCGCGCTACGCCGGGATGTCGGCCGCCGAGAACCTGATCCTCACGATTACCGCCAAAGGGCTCGGCAAGATCACCTCGAGCCACGACTACCCGGTGCGCGGACGCGGCGGCCTCGGGGTGCAGGCGATCGACAAGGGCCTGCGCGGCGGTCCCGTGGTGGCCTGCTTCCCCGTAGAGATGGACGACCAGGTGATGCTCGCCACCTCGCGCGGCCAGTCGATCCGCGTGCCCGTTGAGGGCATTTCCTTCCGCTCGCGCAGCGCGGGCGGGGTGAAGGTGTTCGACACGCGCGAGGGCGAAGAGGTCGTCTCGGTGGCGGGGATCGCGGACCAGGGCGAGGAGACGGAGGAGGACGCGGGCTGAGGATCCCTCGCCCGCGTCGTCGCGGCGCCCGATCCGGCGCGCCTCAAAGCCCGTAAAGCGCGCCGAATTTCGTTTCGAGATAGTCCATGAGGGGCGCCTCGGAGGGCGGCTCGCCGGTCGCGCGCATGATGAGGTCGCGCGGTTCCAGCACGCCGCCGTGGCGCTGCACCCGCTCGGCGAGCCAAGCGGTCGCGGCCGACGGGTCGCCCCGGGCGAGATCCTCGTCGAGCGCCGGCAGATCCCGCCGTATCGCCGCGTGCAGGCACCCGGCATAGACATTGCCCAGCGTGTAGGTCGGGAAGTAGCCGAAGAGGCCCACCGACCAATGCACGTCCTGCAGGAAACCCTGGGAGGGGCGCGTCACCTGCTGGCCGAAATCGGCGGCGAACCGATCGTTCCAAGCGCCTTCAAGGTCGGCCACGGAAAGATCGCCCGCGATCAGCGCGCGCTCCAGATCGAAGCGCATCAGGATGTGCAGGTTGTAGTGCAGTTCGTCCGCCTCGGTCCGGATGAAACCCGGATGGACGCGGTTGACGGTGGCGTGGAACGCCTCCGCGTCCGGCACGCCGACCTCCCCGAAGGCCTCGCGCATCCGCGCGAAAAGCCAGCCGGTGAAGGCGCGCGAGCGGCCGAGCTGGTTCTCGTAGATGCGGCTCTGGCTTTCGTGCACGCCCATGGAGACGCCCTGCCCCGCCGGCGTGAGCGCGAGCGCCGGGTCGATCCGCTGCTCGTAGGTGGCGTGACCCACCTCGTGGATGGTGGAATAGAGGCAGTTGAAAGGGTCGGCGGGATCGGTGCGCGTGGTGATGCGCACGTCCGCGCCCGAGCCGGAGCTGAAGGGATGCACCGCGGTGTCGATCCGCCCCCGCGCCAGGTCGTAGCCGAAGGCCCGCGCGAGTTCCTCGGCCAGCGCGCGCTGGTGCGCCGCGTCGAAGCGGCCCGAAAGCGCGGGCGGCGCGGGGCGCTCCAGCACCGCCGCGCGAAGGGTGGCGAGGCGCGGGCGCATGGCCTCGAACATCGCCCGAAGTTCCGCCACGCGCGCGCCGGATTCGTAGTCCTGCAACAGCGCCTCGTAGGGGTCGCCCGCGCCCGCGAGCGCCGCGCCCTCCTCCCGCCGCAGCCGCACCACCTCCGCGAGCACGGGCAGGAACCCGGCCGGATCGTCGGCGGCGCGCGCGGCGGCCCAGATGCCCTGGGCGCGGCTCGTCACCCGTGCGATCTCGGAGGCGAGATCTTCGGGCACCTTGACCGCGCGCTCGTGGGCGCGGCGGATCAGGCGAAGCTGCGCCGCGCCGGCGGCGTCGGGCGGCTCGGCCTCGGCGAGCCACGCGCCCACCCGCGGATCGGCCCGCCGGGCGTGCAGCACCGCCTCCATCGCGCCCATCTCCTCGGCGCGCTGCTCGACCGCGCCGCGCGGCATCACCGTCTCCTGGTCCCAGCCGAGGCGGCCGGCCACCTGCTCCAGCGCCGCGGTGCGCCGGGCGTGGGCCATCAGACTCTCGAAGGCGGTCATGCCGCGCGCACCGACTGCGCCACCGGGTAGAGCGCCATGAAGCGCGCCCGCAGGATCAGCACCCAGAGCACCACCGCGCCGAACTGGTGAACGATGGCGAGATGCCAGGGCGCCCCGTAGATCACCGTCACGATTCCGAGGACGACCTGCAGGGACAGGATGGCCAGCACCGCGTTCATGGAAAACCGCGTCGCCGCATTGGCCGACCGGCGGTACCGCCACCACGCGACGAGGCCCAGAAGGAACAGCGCGTAACCCGCCATGCGGTGCATGAACTGCACGAGCCCGTCATCCTCGAAGAAGTTCCGCCAGACCGGTTCCAGCTGGAAGGGATAGGGCGGGAAGAAACCGCCCGCCATCAGCGGCCAGTCGGTGTAGTTCCGCCCCGCGTCGATCCCGGCCACCAGCGCGCCGAGGAGGATCTGGAGGAACGCCACAGCGCCGAGCGCCGCGCCCCAGCCCGCGAGCGCCCCCTCGCGGGCCCGTCGCGCCTGCATCAGGTCACGCTCTTCCCGCCCGAGGCGGAAGACATACCAGGCGATGAGCCCCAGGATCACGAAGGCGAGGCCCAGATGGGTGGCGAGGCGGTAGCTCGCCACGTCGAGCATGCTGCCTTCGAGCCCCGAGGCCACCATCCACCAGCCGATCGCGCCCTGAAGCCCGCCGAGCGCGCCCAGGAGAAAGAGCCGCCCGGTCCAGCCCGGCGGCATCCTCCGCGTCACGAGGAGGCCCAGGAAGCCCGTGGCCCAGACGAGGCCGATGAAGCGGCCGAGCTGGCGGTGGCCCCATTCCCACCAGTAGATGAACTTGAACTCTGCAAGGCTCATCCCCTTGTTCTGCAACTGATATTCGGGGATCTGCCGGTAAAGGTCGAATTCCCGCTCCCAGTCCTCCGCCGACATCGGCGGCAGCGCACCTGTCACGGGCCGCCACTCCGTGATGGAAAGCCCGGAATCGGTCAGCCGGGTGAGCCCGCCCACCGCGATCATCACCACCACCAGCGCGAAGAGGATCATCAGCCAGACGCGCACCGCGCCGCGGGCTTCGCGCCGCCCGGCGTCGATCATCCCGCCGCGCGGCGCGTCCGCCGGCCGGCCGCCCTCTCCCACGTCCTCGAAGAGCTTGCGTTTCTCTTTCATTCCCGCCTCCTCGGCACCGCGCGAGACCCTATGTCGCCCACCCCCTCCGGGCAAGCTACTCCGGCCCCTTCCGCCCCCGGACCAACTGCCGCAGCGCCCCGTGCAGGATTCGCACATCCACCTGCGTCAGCGGCATCCGCGACCAGAGGTTGCGCAGATTCCGGCGCATTCCCTCCGCCTTGTGCTCGGGGAAGAAGAAGCCCGCCTCGTCGAGCCGGTCCTCCCAGTGCCGGGCGAGGATCTCCATCTCGCCCGCGCTGGCCCAGCCGCCACGGCCGGTGTCGATCGCCTCGTGCACCACCTCGGCGGTCTGGCGGCGCCATTCATAGGCGGCCAGCAGCACGCATTGCGCAAGGTTCAGGCTCGGGAACTCGGGGTTCACGGGCACCGTGATGACCGTGTTGGCCCGGGCGATGTCGTCATTCTCGAGCCCGGTGCGCTCGGGCCCGAAGAGGATCGCGACACGTTCGCCCGCGGCGAGGCGGTCGCGCGCGTCCGCCATAGCGCGTTCGGGGCTGAGCACCGGGATGGTCATGTCGCGCGGGCGCGCGGTCGTGGCGTAGACATGGGTGGCGTCGGCGATGGCGGCGGGCGTGTCCGCGAAGACCTGCGCCGCGTCCAGAAGCCGCCCCGCCCCGCTCGCCATGGCCGCGGCCTTCGGGTTGGGCCAGCCGTCGCGCGGGTCCACCACCCGCATCCGGTCGAGCCCGAAGTTCCACATGCCGCGCGCCGCCGCGCCGATGTTCTCGCCCATCTGCGGGCGCACGAGAACGAAGGCGGGCTGGCGCGGCGTGTCGGTCATGGGGCTCCGGGGCGCGAGGGGCGGGGCGCGCGCCTGATAGCTGCCGCCGGGGGTCGCCGCAAGCGCCGCCGCCGCGTTGTGGCCAAGCCCGTCGCCCCGCGCTATAGGGGCCGGCGACAGACCGACAGGAGCCGCGAAATGGCCGAGCCCGAGCAGCCGCAGATCTACCTCGTCACGCCCCCCGCCTTCGAGCGCGACGCCTTCGCCGACCGCCTCGCGGGCGTGCTCGATGCCCATCCCGTGGCGTGCCTGCGGCTGGCGCTGGCCACGCAGGACGCGGGCGAGGTCGGGCGGGCCGCCGACACGCTGCGCGAGGTGGCCCATGCCCGCGACGTGCCGATCGTCGTGGCCGAGCACCTCGCGCTGGTGGAGCCGCATGGCCTCGACGGCGTGCACCTGCTTCACGGGGCGCGCGGCGTGCGCAAGGCCCGCGCGGCGCTCGGCGCGGAGCCCATCCTGGGCGCGTTCTGCGCCACGTCGCGGCACGAGGGCATGACCGCCGGCGAGGCGGGCGCCGATTACGTGAGCTTCGGACCGGTGGGGGCGACCGGGCTCGGGGACGGAACCGTCGCGGAGGCAGAGCTTTTCGCCTGGTGGTCGGAGATGATCGAACTGCCCGTGGTGGCCGAAGGCGCACTCGACGCGGCGCTCGTGGCGCGCCTGGCGCCCGTCACCGATTTCTTCGCCGTGGGCGAGGAGATCTGGCGCGAGGACGACCCGGCCGCGGCGCTCGGGCGGCTCATCGCGGCGATGGCGGGCTAGGCAAGACCGGCCTCAATCCCCCCGCGCACGCGCTCCTCGAGCGTGGCGGCAAGCACCTTGCGGCCCTCGAACGCCGAGACGTCCAGGGGCGGATGCCAGACGACCTCCACTGCGCCGCGCCCGGGCGTGGCCAGAAGCTTCAGAAGATGGGGGCCGAAATCCATGTCGCCCCACCAGCCGTAAAATCGCGGATCCTCGCCCGCAGGCGCGCGCCAGATCACCGAGACCGGCTGCACCCGCATCCGCGGGGCCAGTGCCGGGTTGAAGAGCGCCTCGAAAAGCGTGGACTTGAAAGGAAGAACCCGCCGACCGTCGGTCGAGGTGCCCTCGGGAAAGAAGAGCAGCCGATGCCCGGCCAGCAGCCGCGTCTCGAAGGCCACGCGCTGCGCCGCCGCCTGGCGGGGATCGCGCGCGACGAAAAGCGTGCCGGTGGCCCGCGCCAGCCAGCCGATGCCGGGCCAGCCCGCCACCTCCGCCTTGGCCACGAAGTAGAGCCGCGTTCCCCCGTTCAGCGCGAAGATGTCCGCCCAGGAGGCGTGATTGGCCACCATCGCGCCCTCGCCCGTCATCGGCCGGCCCCGCTGGCGGTAGCGAACCCCCAGAAGAACAAGCGCCACCCTGCAGACACCCTGCGTGATCCAGGGCGTCACCGGCCGCGCGGGCCCGAAGATCGGGCGCTCGGCGAGCCGCAGCGAAAGCAGAAGCGCGAGCCCGCCGAACACCACCAGCGCGAGCGGAACGCCCCGCAATGCGACAAGCGCCCAGCCAAGCGCGCCGGGGGCGCCGCGATCCGCGGGCGGCCCCGCGCCGCGCCAGGTGCGGCTCATCGTGCCCCGCCGCGGCTGTAGAGCGCGGACTGGCGCGGGTTCATTCGCGCCGTGTCCATCACGAGGCAGACATCGGTCGTGTTGAACGCGCGGTCGATATAGGCGCCCTCGCCCACAACGCCGCCGAGCCGCAGATAAGCCTTGATGAGCGCGGGCACCTTCAGCATGGCGCGGCGCCGGTCGATCCGGTCCTCCGGCATCAGCTCCATGCTCTGGAAGACGCGCGAGCGCACGCGCAGGTCCGGCGGGGCGAGATGTCGGGGATGCAGAAGCGACAGGGGCTCGGCCAGCGCGGCGGTATCGGTGCCGTGGAAGCTCGCCACGCCGAACATCAGCTCGATCCCGTGCCGGTCCACGTAATCGGCAAGCCCGCTCCAGAGATGGTACATGGCCGTGCCGCCCCGGTAGTCGGGATGCAGGCAGGAGCGCCCGAGCTCCAGCAGCCTCCGGCCGTCCGCGCGCAGGGGCGCGAGATCGTACTCGTCCTCGGAATAGAACTGGCCCGCCGCACGGGCCTGGTCGTCGCGCATCACGCGGTAGACCCCCACGACATGATCGAGCGCCGCGGCGTCGCGGCGCTCGTCGATCAGGACAAGATGGTCGAAGAACGGGTCGAAGCGGTCCCGCTCGAGCCGCCGCGCGTGGTCGACCATCGCGCCACCGCCGCCGAGCTCGTCCACGAAGACGTCGTAGCGCAGCCGCTGGGCGGCGATAATGTCGCGCTCGGCACGCGCCAGCGCCACGCGGAAGAGGGGCTCGTGTGCGGACATCGACCTTCGCAAGGATGGTGCCGGGGGTGTCTAGGCAAGCGCGGAACGATTGGCAACCGCGTCCAGGGCGCAACTATTCAGGAGGGTTTTGCGCCTCTATTTACCAATCCAGGGTTGTTTTTACCTTTCGGTAACAGAATCATTCCTCAATGACCGGCATGAGCGCGACGCGGGATCCTTCCAGCACCACCTTGCCTTCCTCGCGGAAGTTCACGGTGATGCGCCCGCCGATGTTGGATTGCACCTGCCCGATGCCCCAGTCCGGGCGATCCGGGTGGCGTACCAGCATCCCGGGTTCCAGGAGTGCGTTCATGTCCGTCATGTCGTCCGTCCCTTCTGTCCAGACCTGCCATGTCCGAGCCTAGTCACGATCTCGCCGGTCTCATAGGAAGCCGGATCTGCCACGATCTCGTCAGCCCGATCGGCGCCATCGGCAACGGGCTCGAGCTTCTGTCGCTTGCCGCCAGGCCCGACGGCCCCGAAATGGCGCTCATCTCGGAAAGCTGCGCCAGCGCGCAGGCGCGCATCCGTTTCTACCGCCTCGCCTTCGGCACGGGGCCGGGCGAACAGCGCATCGGCGTCCCCGAGGCGCGCGCCCTCGCCGAGGGGTATCTTCATGGCGGGCGGCTTGCGCTCGACTGGGCGACCGGCAGCGATCTTTCGCGGCAGGAACTGCAACTGGGATACCTCGCGCTCCTGTGCCTCGAAAGCGCGATGCCGCTGGGCGGCACCGTCCGAATGGGCCGCGCGGAGGACCGCTGGCGTCTCGACGGCACGGCGCCGCGCCTCCGCGCCGACCCCGCCCTCTGGGACGGGCTCGCAACGCCGCAGGGACCGGGCTGCGTGACGCCGGCCTCGGTGCAGTTCGCCCTGCTCGCGCTGCACGCCAACGGGGCGCAACGGGCGATCGACGTGGAGATCACGGCCGAACGCCTGTGCATGCGGGTCTGACGCGCGCGCCGTCAGGATCGCACCGTTCCGTCGCCGTCCACGAGGTACTTGAAACTCGTGAGCTGCTCCGCCCCCACCGGGCCGCGGGCGTGCAACTTGCCGGTCGCGATGCCGATCTCCGCGCCCATCCCGAACTCGCCCCCGTCGGCGAACTGGGTCGAGGCGTTGCGCATCAGGATCGCGCTGTCGAGCCGTTCGAAGAAGCGCGCCGCCGCGGCGTCGTCCTCGGTCAGGATGCAGTCGGTGTGCTGCGACCCGAAGGCGCGGATATGCGCGATCGCGGCGTCGATGTCGGGCACGACCTTCGCGGCGATGTCCATATCGAGGTATTCGCGGCCCCAATCCTCTTCCGTGGCCGGCAGCGTGCCCTCGATGCGGGCGAGACGTTCGTCGGCATGCACCGTCACACCCGCCTCGACGAGGTTGCGGATCACGCCATGGCCCACGCTGTCGGCCACCGCCTCGTGGATCAGCAGGCACTCCGCCGCGCCGCAGATGCCGGGGCGCCGGGTCTTGGCGTTCCGCACGACCTTGAGCGCCTTCACCGGATCGGCGGCCGCGTCGATGTAGATGTGCACGATCCCTTCCAGATGGGCGAAGACCGGAACGCGCGCCTCGCGCTGGACGAGCCCGACGAGGCCCTTGCCGCCGCGCGGCACGATCACGTCGATATGCCCGGTCATGCCCAGCATCGCGGACACGGCGGCGCGGTCGCGGACAGGCACGAGCTGGATCGCGTCGCGCGGCAGGCCCGCGGCCACGAGGCCCTCCTGAAGGCAGGCGTGGATCGCGCCCGAGGAATGCAGGCTTTCCGACCCCCCGCGCAGGATCACCGCGTTCCCGGCCTTGAGGCAGAGCGCGCCGGCATCGGCGGTCACGTTGGGCCGGCTTTCGTAGATCACCCCGATCACGCCGATCGGCGTGCGCACGCGGCGGATGTGCAGGCCCGAGGGCCGGTCCCATTCCGCCATCACCTGGCCCACCGGGTCGGGCTGGGCGGCCACGGCGCGCAGCCCCGCCGCGATGCCGTCGATCCGCCCCGGGTCCAGCGCGAGGCGGTCCATCATCGCGGGCGAAAGACCCTTTTCGCGGCCGAAATCGAGGTCCTTTGCGTTGGCGGCCAGAAGCTCGGCGCGCGCGGCCTCCAGCGCATCGGCGGCGGCCTCGAGCGCGCGCGTCTTGGCGGCCGGGTCGGCATAGGCCAACTCGGCCGCGGCGGCGCGCGCACGGCGGCCCAGGCCGTCCATCATCGCGGGAATGTCGGGCAGATCCTTCATGGGCGTCCCCTCGCCTGGGAGCGGTCTCGTGCGGTGATCATAACGGCAAGCGTCTCAGAGCGCCATGTCGTCGCGGTGAACGATCGCGGCACGGCCCGGATACCCGAGCGCGGCCTCGATGTCGGATGAGTGCCGCCCGGCGATCGCGCGCGCTTCCTCGGCGGTGTAGCGCGACAGGCCCTGGCCCAGCTTGGCGCCGGCGGCATCGGAAATCGCCACCGGATCGCCGCGCCCGAAGGCGCCGCTGACCGCGGCCACGCCTGCCGGCAGCAGGCTCTTGCCGCGGCTCAAGGCGGCCGCCGCGCCGGCATCGACGCGAATCTCGCCCCGGGGCTTCATCGCCGCGATCCAGCGCTTGCGGGCCGAGGCCGGGTCGGTCTGCGGCGTGAACCAGGTCGCCGACGCGCCCTTTTCAAGCGCAAGCAACGGGTTCTGTCGCATCCCTCGCGTGATCGCCAGGGCGCAGCCCGCCGCCGTCGCGGTGCGCGCGGCCATCAGCTTCGTCTTCATGCCCCCCTTCGACAGGCCGCTTCCCGCATCGCCGGCCATCGCCTCGATCTCGGGCGTGATCGCGTCGATCACGTCGAGCCGCCGCGCCGACGCGTCCACGGCCGGGTTGGCGGTGTAGAACCCGTCGACGTCCGACAGGAGCACGAGCTGGTCCGCCCCCACCGTCACCGCGACCTGCGCGGCGAGCCGGTCGTTGTCGCCATAACGGATCTCGTCCGTGGCCACCGTGTCGTTCTCGTTCACGATGGGCACGACGCCGAGCGCGAGAAGCGTGCCGAGCGTGGCGCGCGAATTGAGATAGCGCCGCCGGTCCGCGCTGTCCTCCAGCGTCACCAGCACCTGCGCGGCGACGAGGCCATGCGGCGCCAGCACCTCCTCGTAGGCGCGCGCAAGCCGGATCTGGCCCACCGCCGCGGCCGCCTGGCTCTGCTCCAGCGGCAGCGACGCGCCGGAAAGGCCCAGCACGCCGCGCCCGAGCGCGATGGACCCCGACGAGACCAGCACGACCTCCGTGCCGCGCGCACGCAGCTGCGCGACGTCCTCGGCCAGGCTTTCCAGCCAGTCATGGCGAAGCCCGCCGCCCGCGCTGTCCACCAAGAGCGCCGAGCCGATCTTCACCACGAGCCGGCTGGCGTCCTTCAGGGCCGCCATGACGGGGGCTCCTCTCCGTCTCCTTCCGCCTCGCGCTCGGCGGCGCGTTCGGCCGCGCGGCCCGCGTCGATCTCTGCGCGGAGCCCGCGCAACACCTCGGTCACGCCCTCGCCGCTCACCGAGGACAGCGCGTGCACGGGACCGCCGCAGGCCGCCTCGAGCTCGGCCATCGCCTCGGCCAGGCTTTCCGGCTCCAGCGCGTCCACCTTGCCGAGCGCGATGACCCGCGGCTTGTCCGCCAGGTGCCCGCCATAGGCCTCGAGCTCGTCGATGATGGTGCGCCAGTCCTCGGCCACCGTCCCGGACGTGCCGTCCACCAGATGCAGCAGCACCGCGCAACGCTCGACATGGCCGAGGAAACGGTCGCCGATGCCGCGCCCCTCATGCGCCCCCTCGATCAGGCCGGGTATGTCCGCGACGACGAATTCGACGCCATCCACGCCGACCACGCCGAGATTGGGGTGCAGCGTGGTGAACGGGTAGTCCGCGATCTTCGGCCGCGCGTTGGAGGTGGTCGCGAGGAAGGTGGACTTGCCCGCGTTGGGCAGCCCCAGAAGCCCCGCGTCGGCGATGAGCTTGAGACGCAGCCAGAGTGTGCGCTCCACCCCCTCCTGCCCCGCGTTGGCGCGCCGCGGCGCCTGGTTGGTGGAGGTCTTGAAGCGCAGGTTGCCCCAGCCGCCATTGCCGCCCTTGGCGAGGAGCACGCGCTCGCCCACCCTGGTCAGGTCGGCGACGACCGTTTCCTGATCGTCCTCGAGGATCTCGGTGCCCACGGGCACCCGCAGCGTCACGCTCGCACCATCCGCGCCGGTGCGCGATTTGCCCATGCCGTGGCGGCCGTTGTCGGCGAAGAAATGCTGCCGGTAGCGGAAGTCGATGAGCGTGTTCAGCCCGTCGACGGCCTCGGCCCAGACATCGCCGCCGCGCCCGCCATCACCGCCATCGGGGCCGCCGTATTCGACGAACTTCTCGCGCCGGAAACTGACGGCACCGGCGCCACCGCTTCCCGAGCGGATGTCCACCTTCGCCAGATCGAGGAACTTCATCGGCTCTGTTCTCCTGCGCCGCATCGCCCTCTAGCGCGGGCGCGCGGACGGCTCAATCCAGTTTGCGGCTGTAGGTCCATGTGGGCACCTTGGCGCCGCGCGCGACCGAATAGGCCTCGGCATCGCCCAGATACGCGAAACCGCAATTCGTCAGCACGCGCGCCGAGGCGGCGTTATCCTGAAAGACCGACGCGAACATCGCCGCCTGTCCCATCGGGTTGGCCTCGACAAGCGCGCGCACAGCCTCGCTGGCAAGCCCGGTGTTCCAGTAGGCCGGCGCCACCCAGTATCCCACCTCGGACTGGTTGCGGTCCATCCGCTTCAGTCCGATCACGCCCATGACTTCGGGGCCGTCGGATTTGGTGGCGTCCATCGCCCAGACATCCTCCTCCCGGTCGGGTCCGAGGGCGCGCGCGATGAAGGCATCGATCGCCCCGGGCGGCAGCGGGTGCGGGATCGAGCGCGTCATGCGCGCGACGCGCAGATCGCCTACGTACAGCTCTATCAGTCCCTGGTCCGACTTTCGAAGCGGCCTGAGATCGAAGCGCGCCGTCTCGATGGCGGGCTGGGTTCGAACACTCTCGATCGTCATGTCACATCTCTCCTCCCGCGACGCCCCCTGAAAACGCGAAGGGGGACCGGCGGCGCCGGTCCCCCTTCTGCATCGGTTCCGAGGCCGGTCTACTCGGCGGCGTCCTGCACGGGCAGGACCGACACGAAGGTGCGGCCCTTGAAGCCCTTGTGGAAGGTCACCTGTCCTTCGAACACCGCAAACAGCGTGTGATCCTTGCCCTGGCCCACGCCTTCGCCCGGCCACCACTTGTTGCCGCGCTGGCGCACGATGATCGAGCCCGGCGTCGCGTGCTGGCCGCCGAAGAGTTTCACGCCAAGCCGACGCCCGGCAGAGTCGCGGCCGTTGCGGGACGAACCGCCTGCCTTCTTGTGTGCCATATCCCGTTACTCCTTTTCTGCGACCAGCGCCTTGGCCTGTTCGATCCAGCCCTCGCGCTCGATCCGGCCCTTGAAGGACAGCTGCTCGTCGATGCGGGCCACGTCCTCTTCCGTCCACGCAGCGATCTGCGCGAAGCTGGTGATCCCGGCCGCGTTGAGTTTTTCGGCAAGTTTCGGGCCGACGCCCGAGAGCTTGCGAAGATCGTCCGCGCCTTCGGCGGCCCCAGCCGCGGGTGCGGCGGCTTGCGGTTTGGCCGTGGCGGCCGGCTTGCCCTTGGGCGCGACCGCCTCGGCCGCGCGCGGGACGGACCCGGCGCCGGTCGCCGCCTTGACGCCCGTGCTTTCGGCGCCCGATGCGAGGATGTCGGTCACCCGCAGGAGCGTGAGGTGCTGCCGGTGGCCCTTGGTGCGCTTGGACGAGTGCTTCCGCCGCCGCCGCACGTAATGGATCACCTTCTCGGCCTTGAACTGGTCGAGCACCTCCGCCTGCACCGCCGCGCCGTCGACGAACGGGGCGCCAAGGCGAACCTCGTCCCCGCCCAGCATCAGGACCTCGTTGAACTGGACCGTTTCGCCCGCCTCGGCGGCGAGCTTTTCCACGCGCAGCGTGTCGCCGGGGGCGACCTTGTACTGCTTACCGCCGGGCTTCAGGACCGCAAACATGGCTTTGACCTTTCCGTTCCGCGCCCTGCGGCCCCCGGGGATCGGTCCGGGCGTTCCGGGTGGGATCGAGATCCACCCGCCTCGGGCAGCGCGCCCCGCGGGGCGTCATGTGAAAATGAGAGGGCACGGCCTTCCGACCGCGCCCGTGAGCCGCGCTTATCGGGGCAAGCCCGCGCGATGTCAAGCCCGCCCGCGCCCGGGAAGCGGCTTCAGAGGTCCTGCATCTCCATCTCCGCGGCAAGCGCGCGGCCCATGGCATAGGAGATCTCGGCGAACATGGCGTCGAACCCCGCGAAAAGCGCCGCGTTGAGCGCCTGTCCCGCCGGCGTACCGGCGGCATCGACATACCGCTCGAGCGCGGCGAGCTCGACTGGCCCGTGGGCCAGCAGCAGAAAGCCCATCAGCCACTCGCGCGTGTCCTGACGCGTCTCTTCCTCCTGCGCCCAGATCATGTCGATCATCTCGGCCTCGGAAATCTCCAGCCCGCCGCCGTCGGCCATGCCGCGATAGAACAGGAACTGCCCGTTGAGCGCCCCGGCCACGTTTGCCTCCACCAGATCGCCCGTCTCCACGAAATCCGCGACGAGCCGGCGCCGCGGGTCCTCCGGCGGGCGCGCCGCGGCGGCGGCGCGGGCCTCGGCCTCGACGGCGGGATCCACCATCGCGCGCCGTGCGCTGACTTCCAGGCCGATGATGCGCTGCGCTTCGGGCGTCTCGAAATAGGCGACCAGGGGCGCCGTGTCCGTGCCCCGGAGCGCGTCCGCGAAGACACGCCGGAGCGTCCCCTCCATCCGTTCGGTGTCGTAGATCCGGTCGAGCGTCGCGCGCCAGGAGCCCGGGATGCGCCCCGGAAGCGACTCCCGGGCGAGCTGCTCGCCATGCGCGACACCTTCCTCGCGCATGATCTCGACGATGTCGGCAAATCCGAGCAGATCGCCGAGCCGTCGGGCATCGTCGGCGCGCACCGCCGCCGGAAGGAGCGCGATCAGAAGGGCGGCGATGGCCAGCGGCCGTAGGAACATGGCGGTACTCCGTGGGATGAAGGCAGGACATCCGGATCCGCAGCCTACGCGCGCGCCTCGCGCTTTCCAAGCGCCACCATTGCCGCGCGCCGGCCAGCGCGGCACGGGGATTCCGGGTTGCACGGGGTCGTTCGACCCGCTACATCCCCGCCCCAGACCCCCGCGGAGAGGTGCCGGAGTGGTCGAACGGGACGGTTTCGAAAACCGTTGACCTCGCAAGGGGTCCCAGGGTTCGAATCCCTGTCTCTCCGCCATATCCCTTTGATTTTTCTGGATACTTTGGACCCAAGGCCGAAGCTGACCGCTGTCATGCCCCTGGAAATTCTTGCTTGCGTGCGCGCAGGCAGATCATCAGGATTTCAGGCCGACCGCCGGGGATTGAGGCGGGCTTTGATCGTTACCGGAGCGCGTGCTGATGCGGATTTTCGGAACGCTGACACTTGTCATGGTTGCGACAGGGCTGCTGGTGTGGGGAGTGCAGCTCGGAAACTATGACAATAATATCTGCCGCGTGGGTCCCTGTCTAAGCCCGCTTCGCCTTGGTCTGGGCGCAGGGGCGGCCTTCGCAGCTTGGACAACATGGCACCATCTTTCTGCCTCTGGGGGGCTCAGCGTGCCTCCAAGAGCGCGAACCGTGTTGATCCGTCTTGCCGCCGTGGGGATTGGCGGCCTTGTCGCCCTCGCGGGGTCGCTGCTTGGTGTGGTCCGGGGCGAAATGGTCATGGGAACGCCAGAGGCCAATGTCTGGTTTGTATCCGGCGGCCTTGTTCTAGGGTTCCTGATCGGCCGCTGGCTATGGCGGCGGGCAAGAACAGCGGACGAATAAGGCGGCAAGAACCGCGCGGGCGCCCTCCGCCGGATCGGGACTCGGTCGGGCATCTCCATCTTCCCGGCAGATCCCCGGCCGCGTGCCGGACCGCCGCGGCGGCACGCGCGCGGCCCGTCGCGGACAGTTGGCGCCGGCCCGCCGTGGAGATAGCGCCAGCCCGGCGCAGGTTCAAAACTCCGCCCACGCGTCGGACGCCGATGCATCCCCGCCGCCCCCGGCGGCGGCGCGCCTCACCGACCTCGGCGGTGCCGCCGCAGGCGCAGGCGCGGCCCGGCGCGCAGGTTCGGCAGGCGCGGCGGGCATGTCGGCGAGCGAGAAGCGCCCGAGCGCCGCCGCGAGGCGCTCGGCCTCGCTCTTGAGCTGGTGGCTGGACGCGGTCGCCTCCTCGATCGCCGCGACATTCTGCTGGGTCACCTGGTCGAGCTGGTTGATGCCCGTATTGATCTCCTGAAGCCCGACCGCCTGCTCGCGCGCGGAGGTCGCAATGTCGGACACGAGATCGGCCACGTTCCCGACACGCGTCACGATCCGCTTCAGCGCCTCGCCGGTGCGGCCGACGAGCTTACCCCCCTGCTCGACCTGCGCGGCGCTTTTCGAGATGAGCGCCTGGATTTCCTGTGCCGAGCCGGAGGCCCGCTGCGCCAGCGCGCGCACTTCGGACGCCACGACGGCGAAGCCCCGCCCCGCCTCGCCGGCGCGGGCGGCCTCGACGCCGGCGTTGAGGGCAAGGAGATTTGTCTGGAACGCGATATCGTCGATCACGCCGATGATCCGGGTCACCTGACGCGAGGACTCCTCGATCTCGTGCATCGCTTCGACAGCGTTCAGCACCACCTCGCCGCTCGATTCGGCCTCGGCGCGCGCTTCGCCGACGGCGTGATCCGCCTCGCCCGCCTTCTCGGCGGCGGATTTCACACTGGCGGTGAGTTCGTCGAGCGCCGCGGCCGATTCCTCCAGCGTCGCGGCCTGCGATTCGGCTCGCCGCGACGACTCGCTCGCCCCTTGCGCCACTTCTTCGGCACTGGCCTTGACGGTCGTCGCACTGAGCCGGACCTGTGCGATGAGCGTCGCCAGCGTTTCCGCGAGGGCATTGAAGTCACGACAGAACTTGCGCGTTTCCTCGTCGAGCTCGGGATCGTCCGCGCCGGCCACCCGAACGTCGAGCGCCCCGTCTGCAAGCGCGACGAGCTTTTCGGCAAGATCGGCCAGAACAGCCGTGCGCCGCTCTTCGAGCGCCCGGCGCGCGGCGCGTTCGCGTTCCGCATCGCCCAGCGTCCGGCCGAGTTCCTCGAGGTTGCGCGCGATGGTTCCGATTGCGTCTCGACGGTCCGCGCCCGCGATTTCCGCATCATGGTCCCCGGACGCGATCCGTTCGATGCCGGCCGCCACACGCTCCACCGAGCGGGTGATCATGCGGCTGATCAGGTAAGCTGCCAAAGATCCCAACGCCATCGCGCAGAGAACGGTGAGCGCCATCACCACGCGCGTGCGCTCGGCCTGCGCCTCGGCCGCGCGCTGCACGTCCTGAACCCGCGCCTGAAGCGCTTCCTGCACCCCGTCGAGCTCCGCCTCGATGCGGCGCGCCTCGGGCTTGAGCGTGTCCTCGAAGATCTTGATGCGCGTCATGCTGTTGGCGATCTCCGCCCGCTCGAACGCGTCGCCATAGGACTCGAAGGCCGCCGCGAGACGGTCGACCTCGGTCGCGAGCGCGGCGTCGCGGGCATCGGGGGGAACGGCCGCGCCGAACATCTCACGCACGCGCCCCCGCGCCTCGACGACCTCGGCGCGATTCGACCGCACCTGAGCCACCATGTCCGTCTCGCCGTTGTGGAAGGCGAGCGCGCCCAGATGCGCCTGCACGATGTCTTCCTTCATGTTGGAGACGAATTCAGACTGCGCCGCCAGCGACGTGGCGAGGCGGAGGTCGGCCGATGTCTGGTGAAGCTTGAGAAAGGACATGCCCGCCACGGCCAGCGTGACGAATGTCAGAATGGCCGCGAGGCCGAAGATCTGCTCGCCCAGCCCGAATTTGCGCATCGGTATCTCCTCAGACAATGTTGGCAAGCGCAACGGCGCGCTTTGCAGGACCATTGCCGATCGCGTCTGAAGAGCAGGTAAACACCGGAGAGACATCGCGTTTGCAGGTCTTAACCGGGCATTCATCAGAGCGTGTCAGGACGGCCGAAACACGGTTCCGAAGGTACCCCATGACCGATCCCGCCGCCGCGAAGGCAGACACAGAGGTCCTTGCACAGTTGCACCTGCGGCTCGCGGCAGAGCTCGAGCGGCTGGCCACGCTGGCCGCGTCTATCGACGGGGCCTTCGCCCCCCGCACGGCAAGGTCGGCTTTGCGCAGCGAATCGCTGCAGGACCTCGACCGGCTTCGTCAGCACTGCGCGGATATCGCCGTGTTCCAGACACGCCTGGCAGCAGCGTTGCCGAAAGGGGCGCCGCTTGCTGCCGAAACGCTCGCGGATGGATTGCAGTTGCGCGACGTGGCCGATCGGCTGACGGGCCGCGCGACAGGCGCGCGCAGGACTACGCAGACGCCGGGCGAGGTGGACCTTTTCTAGCGCTCCGGCGCCCACCGATGATCCAGCTTCCAGAAACCGTCGCGCCTAGAGAAGGTCCAGATCGCCGGGACCGGGTCCCGCCAGCGGCGCACGGCATGCCGGACGCGGTTCCGGGTCGGGCGCGAACGCCGCCGGCAGCACCATCTGCTGCGCGATACCGCTTCGCGGCCAGTAGCGAAGCTTTCGGGCGCGTGTGCCGCCCACGTCGTATCCGACGCAGCGAATGCCTTCGTTACGCAGGAACCAGAACGCGAATTCGGCATTCGCATCGCCGATACCCAGGCGGGACCCGGTGGTGTTGGCGCCGCCGAACACCTTGGCCTCCAGCCGGTGCAGTGCGCCGCCGGACTTGAGGATCGCGTTGATCAGCAGTTCCATCGCGTTGATGCCGTAGCGCGTCTCCTTGCCGCCGGGCACCGTGTCGTGCGGCAAGAGGAAATGGTTCATGCCGCCCACGCCGGCCACGCGGTCGGTCAGGCAGGTCGCGATGCAGGAGCCGAGCACGGTGACGAAAACGTCGTCCGGCCCATCCGCCACGCGAAATTCGCCCTGGATCACGTGCTGCGTGTTCATTCGGCCTCCCCACGCCGAAGCTGGCCTTCGCGCGGCGGCCCGGCCGCGAGAGCGCGAAGCGCGGCGGGAATCCGCACGGGCGGAAGCGAAAGTTCCACGGCGCCAAGGTCCATCGCGGCGCGTGGCATCCCGTAGACGGTGCAGCTTTCCTCGGATTGCGCGATGGTGCGCCCGCCTGCCGCGCGGATCGCGGCGAGCCCGGCCGCGCCGTCTCGTCCCATTCCGGTAAGAAGGACGCCCACCGCCCGTCGCCCGTGACGGGCGGCCGACTGGAACAGAACGTCCACCGAAGGGCGGTGGCCCGCGCATGGCGGCCCTTCGACCAGCCGGCACCGGCGGCCGCTGGGGTCGATGGCAAGATGACGATCACCGCCCGGCGCGAAGAGGATGCTCCCCGGCTTGAGCTCCATCCCGTCTTTGGCCTCGCGCACGGACCCCGCGCAGTGGCGGGCGAGGCGCGTGGCGAGGCCGCCCGCGAACCGGCCGGGAATGTGCTGGACCACCAGCGTTGGCGGCGCATCCCTCGGCAGCAAAGGCAGGATGGCCTCGAGCGCCGCGATGCCTCCGGTAGACGCGCCGATACAGACCAGCAACCCGCCTTCGGGTCGGGCGTTCACAGCGGCCCCGTCACGCGCTCGATGCAGGCGCGCATCTGCGGGGTCGTGAAGGGTTTCGGCAAGTAGTTGTTCATGCCGAGCTGCTGACCCTTCACGAGAAGCTCCCGGTCGGCACGACCGGTGATCAGGATGAACCCGATGCGCTGCGTCACCTTGTTCTTGCGCAGCGCCTCCAGAAGCGCGAGCCCGTCCATCCCCGGCATGTTGTAATCGGAGATAACCAGATGAACCGGCCGCGCAACGAGTCGTTTCAGCGCGCTCTCGCCGTCCTTCTCAGTTTGGTAGTTCGTGATGCCGAGTTCATCCATGGCCTGCGTGATGAGCCCGCGGCTCGTGGACATGTCGTCCACGATCATGACGTGCAGGTTGTTCTTGACGCCCATCGCGGCGGGCTCCTTCAGTTGCGGGTCTGGTCGGGCTGCGGGGTGTCGGCCGCAAGGTCGGTTCGGACATAGCCGGGCCCGTCGAGCCGGTAGAAGGCGCGCGCCCGCTCCGAAAGACGCTCGGAATGACCGATGTAAAGCCGATCGCCCGCGCGTTTCTGTATCGCGGCGAAGCGTCGCCAGAGACGGTCCTGCGTCTCCGCGTCGAAGTAGATGACGACGTTTCGGCACAGGATCACGTCGAAGCCCCCGTGAAACGGCCATGCATCGAGGAGGTTCAGCACACCGAAACGCACGAGCCGTCGCGGAGCGTCGGTGACACGCATGTCTCCGGTTTGCGCGTCGCGCTCGAAATGGGCGCCGCGCATCGCCGGGTCGAGGGGCGCAAGGGCTGCCTCCGGGTAGATGCCGGCCTCGGCGCGCGCAATCGCGGTGCGATCGAGGTCCGTGGCGAGAATTCGGATATCGAGCGCATACGCGTCGGGACTGGCCGCGAGCACCGCGAAGGCGAGGGTGTAGGGTTCCTCCCCCGTGGCGCAGCCCGCCGACCAGAGCCTGACCCGCGCGCCACGGCGGGCCCGCGCGACAAGTTCCGGCAAGACCGATCGGGCAAGATGATCGAAATGATGCGCCTCGCGATGGAAGCGCGTGACGTTCGTGGTGATCGCCGAGATCAGTTCGGCCGGCTCCGCCGGGTCGGCGCGCGACTCCAGCAGCCGACGGTATTCGGAGAACCCCGCCAGCCCGAGCGCCTTGAGCCGCTTGTAGAGGCGCGACTGCAGCAGGGCACGCTTCGCCGGCGGCAGGCAGATGCCGGTTTCCCGGTGAATGAGCGCGGCGAGGGCGACGAAATCCGCGTCCGAAAGCTCTGCCTGACCGGCAATCGGGGTGACGACCGCGCGCGTCATAGCATCACGTCCTCGAGCGGTTTCTCGGCTGCCGGCAGCACGCGGGAGAGGCCGAGCGCGCGGATGAGCGCGTCCTCGACGGTAAAGACACCCTCGACGAAACCGTTTCCACCCCCGCCGGCCACCTCCGGCGTCGGGCGCAAACCCTCCGCCTCGACCGTGATGATGTCGGAGACCGCCTCGACGAGCAGGCCGACCGTCCCGCCGCCCAGGTTGGCGATCACGATCACGTGGCGTTCGGTCGGCTCGGTGCGGCCAAGGCCAAGCCGGAGGGCGAGGTCGATGACCGGGATCACGTTGCCGCGCAGGTTCATCACGCCGGTGACGAAGTCCGGTGCGCGCGGCAAGAGCGTCGTCGGCGTCCATCCGCGAATTTCACGCACGAGGCCGATATCGATGCAGAAATCCTGACCGGCCGCGCGGAAAGACACGATCTCGCGGTGAAGCTGGATGCTCTCTACGGCGGGTTCTGGGGCAACGTGTTCCATGTCAGCAGGCTCCGAAGGCTCTGGGAAGGGACTCGGCGTCGCGCTGGCCGCGTTCTGGCTTGGCGACCTCGTCCACGTCGATGATCAGGGCGATGCGTCCGTCGCCAAGGATCGTGGCCGCGGCGATGCCCGGAACCTGTCCGTAGTTCTCCGTCAGCCCCTTGATGACGACCTCGCGCTGTCCGAGGATGCGATCCACGGCGATCGCCACGCGCTGACCCGAGAAACTTTCGACAAGAAGGATGGCGGTTCCGGCGGGTTCCTCCGGCGGCAGGCGATAGCCGAGCGCGGCGCCGAGGTCGAAGAGCGGGATCAGCGCGCCACGCATGGAGAGGACCGGCCCCCCCGCGCCGAGACGATGAACCGCCGCGTCGTTCGCGCGAAGCGTCTCGCGCAGCGCCGTCGACGGGACGACAAGGGTTTCGCCGGCCACCTCCACGAGCATGCCCTCGACCACGGCGAGCGTCAGCGGCAGGCTGACCGTGACCGTGGTGCCCCGGCCCGGAGCCGATCGCAGGCTCACCCGTCCGCCGAGCGCATGGATCTCGGTGCGCACCACGTCCATGCCGACGCCACGACCGGAAAGGCTGGAAACGGCGCCGGCGGTGGAAAATCCTGGTTCGAAGACGAGGTTCAGCGTTTCCTGCTCGCTGAGGTCCGCGTCGGGCGCGACGAGCCCGCGTTCCACCGCCTTGGCATGCACACGGGCCGGGTCTATGCCGGCGCCGTCGTCGGAAATCTCGATCACGACGAGGCCGGAGCGATGTGCCGCGGAAAGCTGAACGGTACCCTGGCGGGGTTTGCCCGCCGCCTCGCGCGTCTCGGGCGGTTCGATCCCATGGTCCACGGCGTTCCGCAGCATGTGAGTCAGTGGATCGGCAAGGCGCTCGATCACGGTCTTGTCGACCTCCGTCGCCTCTCCCTCGGTGACGAGCCGGACGTCGCGATCGACCGCGGCGGCCGCCTCCCGGACGATCCGGCCCATGCGCTGGAACAGCGGTTTCACCGACTGGGCGCGGATCGCCATGATCCGCTCCTGCAATTCGGTGGACAACTGCTTGAGCTGGCCGAGCGACGCCACCACCGCCGGATCCTGGCGCGCGTCCGCCCCGACGAGGGACTGGCTGAGCATGGCCTCGGCAATGACGAGTTCCCCGACCAGGTTGATGAGCCGGTCCACCCGCTCGAGATCCACGCGGATCGAGCGGCGCTGGTCGGGTGCGGCGGCGCGTGGCGCGCCATCCGACCGCACGGCGGGCCCGGCCTCGCCATTCGTCGCGACCGGAGAAGGTGCCGGAGCGTCCGGCGCGACGGGCTCTGCGGGCTCGGCCCCGAACGTGAGGCCCGCGTCCTCGGCCACGAATTCGAAGATCTCCTCCACATCGGCGCGCGCCACCGGAACCTCGAAACGCACACGCCAGGAGAGGTAGCCCGCGTCCCATTCCGCTTCGTCCCAGGCCGGTAGCCGGTCGAGTTCGGCCTCGCACGACAAGGGCGCGAGATCGGCAAGCGCGCGCAGAAGCGGCACCGGGTCATTGCCGGAGGCGTAAAGCGCCCGAGTCGGCGCGAAACGCAGCTCGGTCACCGCGTCGGGATCCTGCGGACCCGCGTCCGGCGCGTCGTCGAGAAGGTCGAGCGTCAGCGCGGTGGGCGTGAAGCCCGCATCGTCTGCCTCCGTTTCCGCCCCTGTCGTCCCGGCCACGGGTGCCGGCGGCACGGCCGCACCCGTCCCCGATCCCGCGGCGGTCAACTCGGCGAGAAGTGCCTGGTGCTCCGCGGATGACGCGTCGGCCGGGGTTCCCGAGCGCTCGGCCTCCACAAGGTCGAAAAGACGATCGCCCGCGCGGAAAAGCAGCGGCGCGACCGCGGCACTGTCGGCCACGCGACCGTTCCTCATGTCGTCCAGAACATTCTCGAGCGCGTGGGCGAAGCCCACCAGCGTGTCGAAGCCGAAGGCCCCGGCACCGCCCGTGATCGAGTGCACGGCGCGGAAGACCGCGTTCACCGTCTCGGCGTCGGCCTCCTCAGCCTCCATGCGCTGGAAGCCGTCGGACATGACCTCGAGAAGATCCTCGCACTCCTGGAAGAAGGTATCGCGAAGGGAGTCGCGCGCCGCCATTCTACACCTGCCTCGCCGCGACGCGGCGGATGGCCGAGACGAGCTTCGCCTCGTCGAAGGGCTTGACGATCCAGCCGGTGGCACCGGCGCGCCGGGCGCGCTCCTTCAGTTCCTGCGCGCTTTCCGTGGTCAGCACGAGAATCGGCAGTCCCCGGTGCCGCCGGTCGGCGCGCACCGCATCGATGAAGCCGAAGCCATCCAGCCTGGGCATGTTGATGTCGGTGATCACGAGATCGGGCTGGACCTCTTCGAGCTTGCGCAGCCCATCCTCTCCGTCTTCGGCGAGGTGGGCTTCGAAACCGGCCTCGGCGAGGGCGTCCTCCAGCATGCTGCGCATGGTGCGGGAATCGTCAACGGCAAGAACTTTCAGTGACATGCAGGCTGATCCTCACCTCTGTCGGAGCCCAGAACGCGCGCGAGGTCGAGAAGCGCCAGCGCCTCTTCGAGCGCCTCGGACCTGTCCGTGAGGCCGAACGCGAGCCCGTCCTCGCGCCACTGGCGCGCAGCGATCACGAGAAGCTGGAGGCACAGGCCGCCCGCCTGTTGCACCGCGGCGCCATCGAGTTGCACGGGAATGCCGCGCAGGTGTTCCAACGCCTCCGACAGCTCTTCGGCGGCGGTCGGATCCATCCGCGCAGGCAGTGCGAGCCGGCGCGGCGGCGGGGGGGCGATGGCGGTGTCTTCCACGCGATCCTCCTTTCCATGGCCGGGGTGTCGGCCCCGGGGCACGGCGTCACGCCGACCCGGGAACAAGCGCTACAGCCAAAGGCTTAAGACAAGGTTGCGCGGGATCGGGCGCCGGCGACGCGCATGGGGAGACCACGGGGCCAGAAAGCCGGGAAAGCCCCCGCGAGGGGCGGGCGGGCGCGGGGCCAGCCGACCCGCCTTCAGCGCACGAGCCGAAGTTCGGCGCAAAGCCCCCCGAGACGCTCGCTTTCGCCCAGGTGCAGGCTGCCGCCATGGGCGCGGGCCACGTCCGCCGCGATGGCAAGGCCAAGCCCCACACCGGTGCCGCGATCCTGGTTCCGCGCCGGGTCGAGCCTGGCGAAGGGTTTCAGCGCCTCCGCGCGGAGCTCGCCCGGGATGCCCGGCCCGTCGTCCTCCACGGAGAAGACGAGCGCACCGGGCGACGACCGCACCGACACCTCGGCCCGCGTGCCGTACCGCACGGCGTTGCCGATCAGGTTCTCGAGCGCCCGCCGCACCGCCACCGGGCGCAGATGCACGGTCTCGGGCGCGTCCACGACGGCCACGGTCACGTCCTTGCCCGCGCGCTGCGCGTCCTCGGCCACGCACCGCAAGAGCGCGCCCGGGTCCACGGGCTCCGGCTCCGCCGCGCCCGCATCGCCCCCCGCGAAGCTCAGGAATTCGTCGAGCAGGCGCTGCATCTCTTCCACGTCGCGCTCGAGCGGCATCCTGTCGGCATCGTCCAGCATGGAGAGCCCGAGCTTCAGCCGCGTGAGCGGCGTTCGCAGGTCGTGGCTGACGCCGGACAGCATCAGCGTGCGCTGCTCGATATGGCGCTCGATCCGCGCCCGCATGTCGAGAAAGGCGCGACCGGCCGCGCGCACCTCCTCGGCGCCCGAGGGGTGGTAGGGAACGTGCCGGCCGAGGCCGAACGCCTTCGCGGCATGGGCGAGCCGGGTGATCGGGCGCAGCTGGTTGCGCAGGTAGATGAAGGCGATGACCGTCATCAGCACGCCGAAGAACACCATGTTCACCAGAAGCTGATGCGGGTTCGAGGCCGAAAGCCGCACCCGCCGGAAATCGAGCCGCACCGGCCCGGCGGCACTCTCCGCGTAGAACGCGACCTCGCGATTGTCGGGCAGGACGAGCGCGCGGTACCCCGGCAGGCGCTCCTTCAGCGTGCGGATCACCACGAGGCCCGAGAAATCGAACCAGCGGCGCAGGGCGGTGTCCGGCACGGCCGCGGCATCGACCGGCCGAAGCGTGTATTCGAGCGTCTGCGCGAGGTCCTGCACCTCGGCCATCCCCCCGGTCTCCAGCCGCTCGAGCAGGAGGTCGATCTCGAGCGCGACGCTGCGCGTCATCTGCTCGGTCACGCCCTCGAAGTGACGCTGGATGAACACCACCGAGACCACGAGTTGCAAGGTGACCACGGGCAGAACGAGGATGAGCGCGGCACGCCCGTAAATGCCGCGCGGGACGTAGCGTTTGAGCCAGCCGAAGATCATGCCTAAACCTAGACCTGCCCCGCGCCAGGAGGAAGAGCAATGCCGGACCCGAGCGACGACTCCGCCCCGCCCGCCGGTCTCGCCCGCGGCCTCTCGCCGGGCTTGCGGCGGATTCTCGCGCCGAACCCCTCTGCGATGACGTTCTGGGGCACGAACACCTATCTTCTCGGCGACCGCGACATCGCGGTGATCGACCCGGGGCCCGACGATCCGGGCCATCTGCGGGCGATCCTCGACGCGGTGCCGCCCGGCGCACGCGTCAGCCACATCCGCGTGACCCATGCCCACCGCGACCACAGCCCGCTCGCCCGGCCGCTGGCCGCGGCGACGGGCGCGCCGGTGATGGCGTTCGGGGGCGCGACGGCGGGCCGGAGCGCGGCGATGGAAGAACTCGCCGCCGCCGGGCTCGCCGGCGGAGGCGAGGGCGTGGACCACGACTTCGAACCGGATGTCCGGCTTGCCGACGGCACCGCGATCGAGGGCGCGGGCTGGCGGCTCACCGCGCTCCACACGCCCGGCCACATGGGCAATCACGTCAGCCTCGCCTGGGGCGAGACGCTCTTCACCGGCGACCACGTGATGGGCTGGGCAAGCTCCCTCGTCTCTCCGCCCGATGGCGACGTGAGCGATTTCATGGCCTCCTGCGTACGGCTGCGGCGCCGGGGCTGGCGCGTCTTCCATCCCGGCCACGGCGCCCACGTCGCCGAGCCGCGGGCGCGGCTCGACTGGCTGATCGGCCATCGTCGTGCCCGCGAGGCCCAGATCCGCGCGGCCCTCGCCGCCGCACCCGGAACGGCGGCCGAGATCGCCCGGCGGATCTACACCGACACGCCCGAGGCGCTCTTGCCCGCGGCGACACGCAACGTCCTCGCCCATCTTCTCGACCTGCGCGGCCGCGGTCTTGCCCAACCCGAAGGCGCGTTGTGCGAACACGCGGTCTTCGCAGCGACCGTGCGCTGACCCCGGGCACGCGCGCCGCCGCACGACCGGTCACGCGTCGGCGCACAACCAATCACGCGCGCTTTCGCGCGACATTTCCGTGACGAACGGGCTGGACGCCGGTGCCGCACCTTGGTATAGCCCCCGCCGTGTTCCGGCGTAGCTCAGCGGTAGAGCAGTTGACTGTTAATCAATTGGTCGTAGGTTCGATCCCTACCGCCGGAGCCAAAATAAGCCCTTTTAGGTCAACGCCTTGGGGGGCTTTTTTATTCCCGGAATTTGTCGCGGACGGCGCGGAAGGTAAGGCGCGGGGTCGTCTTGCGATTTCGATGCGGTGGCGATGATCGCCGCGCGGCAACCCTGCGACCCTGGCCGTCGTGAGCAGGCCGGTGGACGCCGGGTCCTTCCGCCATTTACGAAGCCAACATTCGAGGAGAAAGCGGCCGATGACGGGCAAGGCCGGCCGGAAAAAGATCCCGGCCGGCCCGTCGTTCAGAAGCGCATCTGCAGCGACAGGCGCGCGCCATGGCTGGTGTAGTCGTCCGAGAACGCGCCGCGATACTCGGCATCGAGCGAGGTTTGCGACCCGCTGCCGCCAAGCGGCATCGACACCCCGAGGCCGATATCCAGCCAGTCGTCATCCTTGCCGTCGAGCGGCGTGCTGCCGACGAGGATGTTACCGAACGCGGTTTGCACGCTCTCATCGCTGCCGTTGCGGCTGGCATAGGCGACATGTCCGCGCAGCGTGGCCTGGCCCAGCATCGCTTCGCCGCGGGCGCCCAGACGCGCCAGCGTGAAGCTGTCGTCGAAATCCTCGACCGAGAGGTTGTAGATCCCGGCCCCGGTTTCGTCGAACCCGTCCACCGAGGTGTTGTAGATCTCGATCGATCCCATCGGGCCGAAGGCGTAGCCGGCCCCGCGCACCGCCATGTAGTCGGCGCTGATCCCCGCGAAGGTCACCGTGCCGTCGGTGTCGCCGGTGGCTGTCCCGGTGAAGCCCGGAATGTCGATGTTGCGCTCGCTGTCGAAGTCGAGGTTCTGGACGCCGGCGAAGGCGCGGAAACTGCCGGCGGCGCCGATGGGTCCCTCGATGAAGCCGCCGAAGGCGAACCCCTCGGCGTCGAGCGAGCCGCGGGAGTCGTCGATGTCGGCGTCGGCACGGCCGTAGCCGAGCATCAGCCCGCCATCGAGCCCGTCCGCCAGCGATGTCTTGAGCCCGAAGCTCACGTCGGTCGTGGTGAAGTCGTAATCGCCGCCCGTCGACGTGCCGGAGACCTCGCCGGTGCTGCCGCCGAGCGAGACGAAGCCCTGCATGCTTTCACCCATCTGCCACCAGGGGCTGCCCTGGGTCGCGACGGTGGCGCTGCCCGCCGCGCCGACCCCCGCCGGAGTGCCGAGGGCGTGGACCTGGTTGCGGGCCAGTTCGTAGCCGAGCCCGCCATAGGCGCCGAGAAAGCTGTAGCCCAGACGCTCGAGCGCGGTGTTCTGCTCGGCCGGTTCCTCGATCGCGAGGATATCGTCGATCGTCGTCAGGTAGCCCTCGTCGGCGCCGAGATAGGGAATGTTCGCCGAATCGAGCGCACCCGCCACGCTGAACTGGTAGGGCGTCCGGGTCTCTTCCACGATCTGCGCGAAGCGCGGTGCGTAGCGAAGGATGAACTGCCCGTCCTCGACGTTGCCGACCGTGATCGTGTAGTTCAGGTTGGCGTTGCGCAGATCCTCGATCCTGTCGACGCCGAAAAGCCCGTTGCTCTCGGCGCGTTCGAGGATCGCGTCGGGGACCGGAGCGCCGGGCGCGTAGGCCAGATCGGCCGCGTCGACACCGAGCGCGGCGGCAAGCTCGTCAAGGCGCGCATCGATGCCCGCGTCGGGGGCGAGGCTTCCGTAGGTCCACTGGTCTGCGCCGACATTGTACCATGCCACCAGCGCGGACTCGTCGTCGGGATTGTCGTTGTCGTCCCAGAACAACCCGTCGGGCACCATGCTGTCGGCAAGAAACGCGTCCCCGAAGAACGCGGTATAATCCGCCTGCGAGAGCAGCGCGGTCTCCCCGGGGCCGAAATCCAGCACGTCGATCGTGAAATCGTTGCTGAACCCGGCGCGATTGGCGGTGCTTTCAGGATCGGCCGTGTTCGTCGTGAAGAACCCGATCTCTCCCTCGTTGCCGCCCGCGCCGAAAAGCCCGTCGACCAGCCGTCCGCCGAGGCCGATCTCCGTCGTGTCGAGATTGAAGAGGACGGCGTCGGCGGCGTCGAGTTCGCCCATGGGCGTGCCGTCCATGTCGAGCAGTTCGACGGAAAAGCCGGTGATCCGCGCTCCGGTGAAGTTTTCGATCTTGCCGAAGGTGAAATAATCGACGCTCGACGTGTCGACCTCGACGGGCCCCTCCGCGCCCTGGAGCGTGATCGTCTCGCCCGGCAAGGTCCCCGGCGTGGTCGACAGGATAAGGTCGAAGGGCGTCGGTCCGGTCAGCAGCGTCTTGATGCGCTTGCCGGATCCCCGCTCGGAGTCGCAGTAGACGTCGGGATTGCTGGCCATCAGGCAGTTCGTCATCTCGCCGCGAAAAGTGAGGTCCGAGTAGTCGGTGAGGAACACGGGGAAAGGATCTAGGAAAAGGAACTCTCCTTCGTTCTCGGGATCCTCGATGCGCGTGCGCGTGAAGGTCACGGCCTTGATGCCCGGCGCGACCACGCCCTCTTCCTCGTCGACGAGGATCAGGCCATCCCCCGATGTTCCCACCAGCACGTCGTCGTCCAGCGTTCCCGCCCAGACCGGTCCGGCCGTGAGAGCCGCCAGAACGAGGGGCGATACCCCAACGCGCAATCTGGCCAGAAGCCCCGTGTCACTCTTTTGCATGTCAACTCCACTTGCTGCTGCGCCCGGTTTCTCCGGCCGCCATTCTTTCGCGCAGGACGAGATGCCGGAATTCCGGCAGCATCCGCCCGGCGCGGCTTTTCGTATGCAGTGTCTCGAATGCAACTTCGTTGATAGTTATCAACGACCTGACCCGTCCCGCGCGGCTGTGGCGGAACGATCACGGCAAGCCCGCCGCAGGCGGATCCGCCATTCCGCGTTGGGATGCGTGACGCCTGCACACCGGCCATGGCCCCAAGACGCGGCTCTTCCCGCGCGGTCCGGCATTGCGGCGTGCCAATGTCCGCCGAGTCGGGCATGCTGTTGCGGCACGCCATGACCGGAGAGCATCCATGACGAGACCCGTTTCACTTGCCGCGCTGTTGGCATGGGCGGCCTTCGCCGCCCCCGCGCAGGAGGCCGCCGACGCCGTCGCGCCCGAGGCCGGCACCAGGGCGGCGGCCTTTCCCGGGCTTTCGCCCGCGGCCGAGGCGGCCTTCGCGGCCCGTGCGGCCGGCGTGCCCGTCAGGGCGGAGAACTGGATGGTCGTGGCGGCGAATCCGCTCGCCGTAGAGGCCGGGGCCGAGGTGCTGGCCGCGGGCGGCAGCGCCGCGGATGCGATGATCGCGGTGCAGGCCGTACTGGGGCTGGTCGAGCCGCAAAGCTCCGGCCTGGGCGGCGGCGCCTTCCTGGTCTGGTACGATGCCGCCACGGGCGCGGTGACGACGCTGGACGGCCGCGAAACCGCCCCGATGGCCGCGCGGCCCACGCTCTTTCAGGACGAAAGCGGGGAGCCGCTGGATTTCTTCGACGCCGTCGTCGGCGGGCGCTCGGTGGGCACCCCCGGCACGCCGGCGCTGATGGAGGCCGCGCATCGCCGCTGGGGCCGCGCCAACTGGGGCGACCTTTTCGACGCCGCCATCGCGCATGCCGAAAACGGCTTCACCGTCTCGCCGCGTCTGGCAGAGCTCGCGGCGGGCGACGCGGACCGCCTGCGCCGCTTCCCGGCGACAGAGGCGTATTTCTTCCCCGGCGGCACGGGCCTTTCCGCGGGCGACACGCTGCGCAATCCGGCCTATGCCCGGACCCTTCGGGCCATGGCGCGCGAGGGCGCCGACGCGATCTACTCCGGTCCCATCGCCGAGGGGATCGTCGCCACGGTGCGTGCGGCCGAAGGCAATCCCGGCCTGCTCTCGCTGCCCGATCTGGCCGCCTACGAGGTGATCGAGCGGCCCGCGGTCTGCGTCGAATACCGCGCGCATGATGTCTGCGGGATGGGGCCGCCCTCGTCCGGGGGGCTGACCGTCGGCCAGATCCTCGGCATGCTCGGGGGCTACGACCTTGCAGAGCTCGGACCGGAGAGCGCCGAGGCCTGGCGGCTCATCGGCGATGCCTCGCGGCTCGCCTTCGCGGACCGGGGCCGTTACATGGCCGACAGCGACTTCGTGCCCATGCCCACCGAGGGGCTTGTCGATCCAGCCTACCTCGCCGAGCGGGGCGCGCTGCTGGCCGGCGACGACGCCCTGCCCGAGGTGGCGCCCGGCCGGCCCGAATGGGACCACGCGCGGATCTGGGCCGACGACACCTCCCTGGAACTTCCGTCGACCTCGCACATCTCGATCGTCGACCGCGACGGCAACGCGCTTTCGATGACCACAACGATCGAGAACGCCTTCGGTTCGCGGCTGATGGCGCCGGGCGGGTTCCTTCTGAACAACGAGCTGACCGATTTCTCGTTCCGCACCCATGCCGACGGCGTCCCGATCGCCAACCGGCTGGAGCCCGGAAAACGGCCGCGCTCCTCCATGGCGCCGACGGTCGTGCTGCGGGACGGCGCGCCGGTCCTCGTCGTGGGCTCTCCCGGCGGGAGCCGTATCATCGGGTATGTCGCGCAAACGATCATCGCGCATCTGGATTGGGGCATGGACGTGCAGCAGGCCGTCGCCATGCCGCGGGCCGTCAACCGCTTCGGCACCTTCGATCTGGAGGCCGGCACCGAGGCGGAAGACCTGGCCGAGGAACTTGCGGCGCTCGGCTACGAGGTGAACGCGCGCAGCCTGACCTCGGGCCTGCACGCCATCGCCATAGATGCAGATGGATTGACCGGCGGGGCCGACCCGCGGCGCGAGGGCATCGCGCTGGGCCGGTAGAAAGCGTGGGGCCGCCCCGGTCAGCCCCCGCGAGCCCCGCAAGCTCTGCAGGTCCGGCCCGGGGGACGCCCGCCTACCCTCGGCGGCGGCCAGACCGCCGCGCCCCGTGGCGGACGGGCTTGCCCTTCGAGCGACGTCACCCGCAGGCGGGACGGACGAGGCGCGCGTAGACGTCGCCGGAGTTCGCGGCCGCCGGCAGAGCGTCCAGCGTCGCAGAGATCTCCTGCGGCGTCTGCCACCCGTCATGAAGCAGCCGGTGCTCCTCGCCGAGGCTGAGATTGTATTCGTAGGTCCCGAGCGTGCCCAACCGCGCGATGCAGGCCCGCGCGGCGGCCCGCTGTATCATGGTGACCTCGAAGGACAGCAACGGCAGCGCGGTGCTCAGCCCCTGCAGCACGGCAGGTTCGTGCCCCTCCACGTCGATCTTCACGAAATCGGGCGTGCCATGGCGCGCGATCAACGCGTCGAGCGTGGTGACGGGCACCGTGACCGCGCTGTCCCAGACCTCGTCCTGCCAGCCCGGCGCGCCCGCCGCGGCAGCGATGAAATCCCGCTCGAGCGTCGCGACGGTCGGATTGCGCGGGTTGAGATGAAGGACGAGTTCCCCGGGCGCGGCCCCCGCGGCCATGGGCAGCAGGGTGGCCCCCGGGGTCCGGCCGTGGATCAGGCGGAGCGCCCGGAACACCCGGGGCTGCGGCTCCAACGCGACGACGGATGCGCCAAGCCCGAGGAAGCTTCCGGTTCGATCGCCCAGATGCGCGCCGATGTCGAAAACGAGCGCCCCGGGCGACACGAGCGTTGCGTGCAGCGCATCCATGCGCGCGGTCCGCGCCCTGTCACGGTAGTAGATGTCCAGCGAGCGGCCGATGACCGACGCCGCCGGTTTCGTTCGTTTCGGTTTCGATGTCGCGTGCATCGCGGTCTCCAGGTTTCGGCGCGCGGATCGGCCGCTCCATCGATGCCGGCGCCATGGCCGAGATGCGAACGCCCGTCGCTGGTCCCGAAGAGTGACCCGGCCATCTTGCCTGCCCCGAGCGGCGTCCGAAACGCGGCCGGCGGTCAGGTCCGGCCCCTAACGCCGGAACAGACGGGACTCGAAGCTCACGCCGACGCCGATCCGCGCGCTGTCCTGCGCCACGAGTGTCCCGAGCCCGTGGCGCCCGATGGCATTGGTCGCGAAGAGGTCGAGGCTTGCCGGTGCCGCGTCGAAGGCATAGCGCGCGCCCGCCGCCCAGACCGCGTCCTCGCCGCCCGACACGGGCGTCACCTCGCCGATCACCTGCCAGTTCGGACCGAAAGCGTGATTGATGCCAAGGCCGAGGCCGCCGATCTCCTCGTCGCCGAAGACGGCAAAGCGCGGATTGATGGTGACCGCTGTCGCCGCGCCGATGTCGCGGCTCGCTGCGAGGTCGGCGAAAAGCACGCCGGTCGTCGGCCGCTCCACGTCGCGCCCGGCAAGCAGCCCGGCGGAGAGGGAAAAGGCATCCCCGTTGTTGCGGTCGAGGAATTGCAGCCGCCCTCCGAACATGTAGCGGGCGTCCTGGCTGGGATTGCGGTCCGGACCGACGCTGCCGTCATCGGCGTAATCCTCGATCAGGGCCTCGATCTGTATCGCGTGATCGGGGCTGAAACGCAGGGCAAGCGCGGCGTTGTCGTCACTTCCCGCGCCGAGCCCGAGCTGGCCCTGGCCCGGACTGAGCGTATCGGCGCTCGACAAGGTGAACCCGGCCCGCGCCAACTGGCGGTCGCGCGGCGTCACCGGGCTCAGCGCGTCGACCCCGTAGGCCGCCCGCACCTCGCCGCGGGCACCCGGCGCATAGCTGAGCTTCAGTCCGAAAAGCGCCTCGTCGCCGCCCGGAAAGAGCGTCACGAGATCGGTGGCCGGCGACATCCCCAACCCGTTCGTCGCGAAGACATCGAGCGCGACCCTCGGCGTGACGGCGTAGCGAAAGCCGGCGGTCCAGACCGGCCTGCGCTCGATCTCGCCGTCGGCGTCCAGCGTATTGCCGCCCGGTCCGACGCTGGCCGTGACCCCGCCATAGGCCTGCAGCCGCGGGCCGGGCTGCCAGGTGGCGCCCACGCCCATGTGCACGTTGGTCCCGAGAAACTCGTACCCCTCCAGCCGATCCGGAAAGACCGTCACCCCCGGCACCAGGTGAAGGCGGAGATCCGGGCCCACCCGGAAACTCGCCGGCAGCTTGAGCGTGGCCGCGGCGCCGTGGATCCAGTCATCCCCGGCCGTCGCGTCGGGCTCGATCCCGAAATATTCCAGCCCGGCAAGCGCGGCGAGGCTCATCCGCGCATCTGACCTCAGGAGAACCTTGAGATGCGCGCCGAGATTGGCGAGCGTGACATTATCCAGCGACCCGCCGATCGCCGAGACCGGCGGATCATCGAACACCTGCGCATCGATGCCGAACTGCAACCGCCCTGAACCGCGCCGGTCCACACCGCCGTGATAAAGCTGGATCCCGGTTCCGTCCCCTTTGTCGGGCCCCGTCTGGTGCGAACCGAATTCCAGCACGAGGCTGTCGCGCGGCAGCAGATATCCGGTATCGAAATTCGCATGGCGCGGTGCGGGGCTTTCGACGACCGGCTCGGCAAGGGCAGCGTCGGCAAAACCCATGCCCAAGACGACGATGGCGGCCTGAAGGCCCGGGACGGACGGATGTTTGCGTCGTCGATTCACGTTCATCTCCGAACCGGTCTCCAATGCCAGGGCCCGCGGCTTTCGCCACGGCCGCCGGTCGTCACCGCGCGCGGGTAAGCGTAGTGTGCCAGCGCGGTCAAAGGAACCGGCAAGAATTGCACCCGCGATTTTTCGATCCCGTCCGGGACCGGAAACACACAGGTCCTGGCGAGAGACGCAGGACCGAGGGCGCCAAGGATCGTTCAGCGGCGCACGGACGCGTTCTTTCCGCCCGCGCACCGGTTCGCCCCTCCCCCGGTTCGATCTCTGCGGCCGACGCCACCTTCCACTCGACCCCTTCCTTGCGGGGCGCCTCGTCCTGGTGCCACGCAACCCTGCGGCGATCGTCCCGCAGAAACGAGCAACTCCGTTCTTTTTTCGTTCCGACCCGCGCCTTATGCTGCGCCCTCGACTCACCCGGGCCGATCCATGACAGAGTTCCGCTTCGTTCACAGTTCCGACCTGCATCTCGGCCGCCGTTTCGGGCGGCTGCCGGAGGAGGTGCGCGGCCCGCTGGCCGAGGCGCGCCATACCGCGCTCGCCCGCCTCGCGGCAGCGGCGCGCGCACATGGCGCGGCCCATGTCCTTCTGGCCGGGGACACGTTCGACACGCCCACCCCGTCCGACCGGGTGCTGCGGCAGGCGCTCAACGCCATGGCGGAGGCGGCGGGCGTCAGCTGGTGGCTGCTTCCGGGAAATCACGACAGCGCCGCGGGCGCCGAACCGCTCTGGGAGCGCATCGCCGCCGAGGCGCCGGCCAATGTCCATCCCGTGCGCGAGGCCGCGCCGGTCAACTTGGCGCCCGGCGTCACGCTTCTGCCCGCACCGGTCACGCGTCCGGCGCCGGGGCGCGACCTGACCTCGGCGCTCGACGCCATGGAAAGCCCCGAGGGCGCGCTCCGAATCGGGCTCGCCCATGGCGGGGTGGTCGATTTCGCGGAAACGGGGGCGAGCATTCCGCCCGACCGCGACCGCCGGGCCGGGCTCGACTATCTCGCGCTCGGCGACTGGCACGGCCGCCTCTCCGTCTCGGCGCGCACGCAATACCCCGGAACGCCCGAACAGGACCGTTTCCGCCACGGGCGCCGGGGCGTCTGCCTCGCCGTCACCCTGCCCGGCCCCGGCGCGGCGCCCGTCATCGAGGAGGTGGAAACCGGCGTCTTCCTCTGGCGGGAGGAAAGGCTGCCGCTGGTGCCCGGAACCGACCCCGAGGCGCAGCTTGCCGCGCTGCTCCCCGCCTCGGGCCGGCGGGAGATGCTCCTGCGCCTGAGCGCGGAGGGGCGCGCGCGCCTCGCAGAGCGCGCCGCGCTTGCCCGCGCCGCGGCCGCCGCGGCCCCGGATTTCTGGCATTTCGACCTGATCGCGGACGCCCTCGCGACGGAGCCCGACGCCGCGGACCTCGACGCCATCGACCAGGCCGGCGCGCTGCGCCGGGCCGCCGACGCGCTTGCCGCCGAAGCCGCGGACGAAACGCTGGATGCGACCGCGCGGCGCACCGCGGCGGCGGCGCTGGCGCGGCTTTATGCCTATGTGGTGGAGGGGGCGGCATGAAGCTTCGCGCCCTGCGCCTCGAGCATGTCCGCCGCTTCGACCGTCCGGTGCAGATCGACGGGATGGGCAACGGGCTCAACCTGCTCTGCGCGGCCAACGAACAGGGCAAGTCCACCCTCTTCGACGCGCTGCACGCGCTTTTCTACGCCCGCCACGGCTCACGCGCGCAGGACGTGCTCGCGCTGCGGCCCCATGCCGGCGGCGCGCCCGAGATCCGCGCCGAGATCGAGAGCGAGCAGACCGGGCCCGTCACCCTGGTCAAGCGCTGGCTCTCGCGTCCCGAGGCGCGGATCGAGCGCGACGGCCGCGTGATCGCCCGCGCCGACGAGGCCGAGGCGGTCATCGCCGACCTCGTGGGTGGCGCCGAGGGCGGTCCGGCCGGGCTGCTCTGGGTGCGCCAGGGCCTTCACGGCCTCGAGGACGGCACCGGAAAGGCCCGCGACGCGGCGCTGGCCGCGCGCCGCGATCTGCTGTCCTCCGTGGCAGGCGAGGTCGACGCGATGACGGGCGGCCGGCGCATGGACGCGGCGCTGGCCCGTTGCCGGGAGGAGTTGACGGAGCTGGCGACGCCGGGTCGCGCGCAGCCCCGCGGCGCCTACAAGGCCGCGCTGGACGAGGCCGCGGCGCTCGCGGATCGCGCCCAAGGCCTTGCCGAAACCGCGCGCGCGCTCTCCGAGGCCCTGAAGGACCGCCGGCGGTGCCGCGAGGAGCTGGCCGCGCTCGACGATCCCGAGGCCATGGAAGAGCGGCGCGCGCGCCTCGCCGTGGCCGAGGCGGCGTACGAGGCCGCGGAAAAGCATGCCGAGCATCTGGACGCCGCCAGACGCAGCCGCGATCTTGCGCGCCTGGAGGCGCGGCAGGCGGCCGAACGGCTGTTCGCCCTGCGCGAGGCCCGCGCCACCCGCGAGACGGCCAATCGGGCCTGCCAGGAGGCCGACGTCGCATTGGAGGACGCACGGCAACGCGAAACGCAGGCCGCGGAGGCCGCCGCAGAGGCCGAGCGCACCCGCGCGGAGGCCGCCGCCGCGAAGGCCGGGGCCGACGCCGCGCGCCGCGAGGCGGAACGCCGGGCCGCGGCGGCAGACGGCG
>NZ_JBGFSH010000011.1:0-111932 GCF_041365715.1 Rhodosalinus sp. FB01
CGGCTTCGACCGCTCAAACTTCTCTTTTGCCATCTTCCTGAGGCGCCTCGCGGTTGGGGGGTCTGAGCCGACCCGGGTTAGCATCGCGCGCTCGTCTATTGGGTGCGCCCGGGAAAATCAAGCGCCTGATTGGCCCGGCGCGTCTAGCCGTCGGCGACCTGCGCCGCGGCGCCGGACGTGGTCCCGGGCGCGGCATCCGAAGGCTCCGGGCCGCCGAACCAGCCCTCCTCGCGATGCCGGCGCACAAGCTCCCGCTCGAGCTGCTTGGCCGCGGACACCGACAGGTTGCGCAGCTGCTCTTGCTTGCTGTTGCTGAGCCCCGAGCCGAGCAGAAGCGACTCGCCCGTCGGCGACTCGGTGACCGTGACCCGGAAGGGCTCCTCGTTCAGCTTCGTTCCGGTCGCGTCGTCCCAGACGGTCACGCTGACGATCAGCGCCGAATTGGGCGAGAAGAGGATGGGCACGCCGGGAAGCGCCAGGACGTAGCCGTCCACGCTCACCCCGAAATGGTAGAAGCTGTCGCCCTCGTAGCGGCCGAACCGCTCCTCGATGGCGGCGTCGAGCGCGGCTTCCCACTCTTGCCGCGTGGCCTCGCGCGAGGCCGGACCGATCACCGGCTCGCGCGCCAGGACCACGCTGTGGCCGAGACGGAAATCGCCCAGCGGAACCGGCGGCTCGGCGAGATCGGCCGTGGTGCCGCAGGCGGCGACAAGGCCGAGCAGGGCGAGAATGGCGGAACGTCTGGGCATGCGGGCACTCCGGCACGGGGACGGCCCCCGATAGCCCAGCGCGCCCGGGCATGCAATTGTCCGGCCGTTTTGCCCGCCGCGGCGCGGCGCCTATATCGCAGGAGCAGTCGAGGGGAGATGCGCGTGACCGGTCCGACCTCCACATCGAGCGAACTACCCGTCCGCGTCGCCCTCGGCACACGGCCGCTCGGCCTTTTCGAAAGCCTCGCGGCCGCGCGGCGCAACATCGTGGAGATCATCCCCGAGGTCGCCACGCGGCAGCCCGTCGTGTCGGGCAAGACCGGCACGCGCTGGCACATGGTCATGGACCCGGGCGCGCTGCGCCGCGTCCTGGTCGAGCGGCTGGACGACTACCCGAAATCGGACGTGACCAAGAGCCTGCTGCGCCCCGCCATCGGAGAGAGCCTCTTCATCGCGGAAGGCGCGCACTGGCGCTGGCAGCGCCGCGCGGCGGCGCCGGCCTTCTCGCACCGCAACGTGACGAGCCTCGCCCCCGTGATGACCGAGGCGGCGGAGCGCGCCGCCCACCGGATCGGCGCCGCGGCCGGGCGGCGCGCCGGCAACGCCTACGACGAGATGGTGGCGGCCACCTTCGACGTGATCTCGACGGTGACCTTCGCCGATGGCGAGGGCTTCGACCGCGCGGCGGTGCACGCGGCCATCGACGCCTACGTCACCGAATCCGGGAAGATCTCCTTTCTCGACGTGATCGGCGCCCCGGACTGGGTGCCCCGGCCCGGGCGCGTGGCCTTCGACCCGGCGACGCGCGACATGAAGGCGATGGCCGACCGGGTCGTCGCCGCGCGGGAGGCTCGCGGGCCGTCATCGACGCCCGATCTTCTCGACCTGCTCCGCGCCGGAGAGGATGCCGAGACCGGGCGGCGCATGTCCGACGCCGAGCTGCGCGACAACCTGCTGACCTTCATCGTGGCGGGCCACGAGACGACGGCGCTGACCCTTGCATGGTCGCTCTATCTCTGCGCCTTCGACAGGCGCGTGCAGGCGCGCGCTCAGGAAGAGGCGGCCGCGGTTCTGGGTGCGCGCGCCGCCGGCGCCGCGGATGTGGAGCGGCTGCCCTACATCCGCCAGATCTGCGAGGAGGCGCTGCGCCTCTACCCGCCCGCGGCGGTGTTCTCGCGCACCGCGCAGGTCGAGGATCGGCTTTGCGGCCGCGAGATCCGCCCGGGCGACACGGTGATGATCCCGGCCTACGCGCTCCACCGTCACCGCCTTCTCTGGGAGGCGCCGGACGCCTTCCGGCCCGAGCGTTTCGCCGATCGCAAGGCGATCCGGCGTTTCAGCTACCTGCCCTTCGGCGACGGCCCGCGCATCTGCATCGGGGCGAGCTTCGCCATTCAGGAGGCGGTGATCATCCTCGCCACGCTGCTCGCGCGGTTCCGCTTCACGCCGGTCGCGGGCCGCGATCCGCGCCCGGTCATGATCCTGACCCTACGGCCGGAAGGCGGCGTCTGGCTCGAGGCGGAGCCGCTCGCCTGACATCGTTGGCCGGGCGAAAAGGCCCCGCGGCGCGGCGGCGCGTCCGGGCTCCCTCCGGCCCGGTGGGCGCGACGCAAGGTGGACGCGCGGTCGGCCCGTCGAGGCGACCGGTCAGTTGAAGCGATTGTCGCGCGGAAAACCCCGGGGCGCCATGCGACCGGCCGAGGCACGCTTCGCGGTCCACTCGGCGAGATCCGTCTCGGTCCGGGTGCGGCCCGCCGGGTCATGCCCCGAAAGCCCCGCCTCGCGCGCGAAGGTCGTCGCGTCCGACAGGCCGCCGTCCTTATATTTCTGAAGGCGCACGCCCTTGCCGCGCGTCATCTCGGGCAGCTCCTCGATGTCGAAGACGAGCATCTTGCGATTGTCGCCCACCACCGCGACCGCGTCTCCCGCGACGCGCGCGCAGACCCGCGCCGTCGCCGGGGCGCGCACGTTGAGCACCTGCTTGCCGGCGCGCGTCTGGGCGAGCACCTCGTCCTCCGGCACGAGGAACCCGTCCCCGGCCGAAGAGGCGACCAGCAGCCGCGCACCCGGGCGATGGATCATCAGCGACACGATTTCGGCCTCGTTGGGCAGATCGACCATCAGGCGCACGGGCTCTCCCATGCCGCGCCCGCCCGGCAGGCCCGCCGCCGACAGCGTGTAGAACCGCCCGTTCGAGCCGAAGAGCAGAAGGCGGTCCGTCGTCTCGGCGTGGAAGATGAAGCGCGGGCCGTCCCCGTCCTTGAACTTGAGCTCGCGGTTGAGGTCCACGTGACCCGAAAGCGCGCGGATCCAGCCCATTTGCGAGCAGACGACCGTGATCGGTTCACGCTCGATCATCGCCTCGATCGGCACGTCCCCGGCCTCGGTCGCCTCGGCGAAGCCGGTGCGCCGCGCCCCGCCCGGCCATTCCCGGCCGAAACGCTTCTTCGTCTCGCGCAACTCCTCGGCGATGCGCGCCCATTGCACGCCCTCGTCCTCGAGCAGGTCCTCGAGCGCCGCGCGCTCCTCCATCAGCCGGTCGCGCTCTGCCGTCAGCTCCATCTCCTCGAGCCGGCGGAGGCTGCGCAGCCGCATGTTGAGGATCGCCTCGGCCTGCACGTCCGACAGCTCCCGGTCGGGGAAGCGCTTCGGCGTCTCTTCACCGGGCGGCGCGTCCGGGTCGGGCACCGCCTCGAGCGTGGCGCGGTCCACCCCGGCCAGCGGAGAGCGATACTCCGCCTCCGACGCCGCCCGCGTCAGCGTCGCCTGATGCGCGCGCGACCAGTCCTCGTACATCATCGCCGCCTTGGGCGCGTCGTCGTAGCGGATGATCTCGATCACGCGGTCGAGGTTCAGGAAGGCCAGAAGGAACCCTTCCAGCACCTCGAGGCGGTGGTCGATCCTGGCCAGCCGGTGGCGCGAGCGCCGGACCAGCACGCCGCGGCGGTGATCGAGGAAGGCGCGCAGCACCTCCTTGAGCGAGCACACCTTCGGTGTCAGGCCGTCCACGAGCACGTTCATGTTGAGCGGCACGCGGGTCTCGAGGTCCGAGCTGCGGAACAGCAGGCCCATCAGCACCTCGGGGTCCACGTTGCGCGAGCGCGGCTCGAGCACCACGCGCACGTCCTCGGCGCTCTCGTCCCGGATATCGGCGAGCGGCGGGACCTTCCGGGTCTGGATAAGCTCCGCGATCTTCTCGATCAGTTTCGATTTCGGAACCTGGTAGGGGATCTCGGTGACGACGATCTGCCACTGCCCGCGGCCGAGATCCTCCTTCTGCCACCGGGCACGCAGACGGAACCCGCCGCGGCCGGGGCGGTAGGCCTGCGCGATGCTCTCCGCGGGCTCCACGATCACGCCGCCGGTCGGAAAGTCGGGGCCGGGAATGTGGTTCAGCAGGGTGTCGTCCCGCGCGTCGGGCGCCTTGATCAGGTGAAGGCAGGCGTCGATCAGCTCCGAGAGGTTGTGGGGCGGGATGTTGGTGGCCATGCCCACCGCGATGCCGGAGGCGCCGTTGGCCAGCAGGTTGGGGAAGGCGGCGGGCAGCACCACCGGTTCCTGCAACGTGCCGTCGTAGTTGTCGCGGAAATCCACCGCGTCCTCGCCCAGACCGTCGAGCAGCGCCTCGGCGAAGACGGTCATGCGCGCCTCGGTGTAGCGCGGGGCGGCGGGGTTGTCGCCGTCGATCGAGCCGAAATTGCCCTGCCCGTCCACGAGCGGATAGCGCATGGCGAAGGGCTGGGCGAGGCGCGCCATGGCGTCATAGATCGCCGCGTCGCCGTGGGGGTGGTAGTTGCCCATCACGTCGCCGGAAATCTTCGCCGACTTGCGGAAGCCCCCGCCGGGCGCCAGCCGCAGCTCGCGCATGGCGTAGAGGATCCGCCGGTGCACGGGCTTCAACCCGTCGCGCGCGTCCGGCAGGGCGCGGTGCATGATCGTCGAGAGCGCGTAGGTCAGGTAACGCTCGCCCAGCGCGCGCCGCAGGGGCTCCGCCGACAGGGGCGCGGGCGCGCCGGGATCTTCGGGATGATCGTTCATGCGGCGGTGATAGCGGCGCCGGGAGGCCCGGTCAAAGCGTAGCCGCGCCGGCGATGCCGAAAGCCCGTTTTTTGGACTCCGTTGACGTTAGGGAATCTGTTAACGTTTTTGTTGCGTCAATTTGCTGCCAAGCGCGACGTAAGGGGTAACAAGGGGTCGGGGGGTGTCGCCATGCGGCGGTTCATGCTGCGCACCTTCGCCATGCTGGGGTGGGCTTTCTACGAGTTGAGCGGCGGGAGCGACTACGCGCCGCGCGAAGGCACGCTTCAGGCCGCGGCGCGAGAGCCCGGCCAGGATGTCGCGCGTGCCGTTTCGCCACCAGCGGCGTCCGTCGAGATCGCGCAGGATGGGGACGGGGCGGTGGAAACCGCCGCGCTTGGGAACGACGCCTTCGGGGTCACCCTGGCAGCGGCCCGCGATCCGGCGCCCGAGGAGGCCGCGGCGCCGGCGCGGGCGGAAACGCCCGGGGCCGTCGCGGGCGCCTCGCTCTTTTCCGACCCGGTGCTTCCGGTCACATCGGCGGGGCCTGCCGGGCCGGCGCCGCTGGCCGCACCGCCAGCAGACATGCGCAGGGTCGCGGGCGCAGCGGTCAACATGCGCAACGGCCCCGGCACGTCCTACAGCGTGCTCGCGCGGCTGTCGCGCGGCGAACGGGTCGAGGTTCTGAGCGATCCCGGCGAGGGCTGGGTGAAGCTGCGCGTGGAGACGACGGGGCGGGTCGGCTGGATGGCGGCCACGCTTCTCGAGAAGACCGACGCCTGATCCGCTTGCGCGCGCCCCGCGCGCAGCCTACGCCTCGGGGCCATGAGCGCGCGAACCATCCTGATCACCGGCTGCTCGTCGGGCATCGGATACGATGCGGCGCACGCCCTCGCGGCGCGCGGCTGGCGCGTCTTCGCGGCCTGCCGGCAGCAGCGCGATTGCACGCGCCTCGCCGAGGAAGGGCTCGAGACCGTGCAGCTCGACTACACGGACACCGGGTCGATCGCCGCCGCGCTGGATGCGGTGCTCGGTGCCACGGGCGCCCGGCTCGACGCGCTTTTCAACAACGGGGCGCACGCCATGCCCGGCGCGGTGGAGGATCTGCCCACCGACGCGCTGCGCGCCGTCTTCGAGGCGAACTTCTTCGGCTGGCACGAGCTGACGCGGCGGGTGATCCCCGCCATGCGGGCGCAGGGGCACGGCCGGATCGTGCAGTGCTCCTCGGTGCTCGGGCTCGTCGTCGCGCCCTGGCGCGGCGCCTACAACGCCACCAAGTTCGCGCTGGAAGGGCTGACGGACACGTTGCGCATCGAGATGCGCGGCACGGGTATCCATGTCGTGCTGATCGAGCCGGGACCCGTGACCTCCCGCATCCGCCAGAACGCGATTCCCCATTTCGAGCGCTGGGTGGACTGGGAAGCCTCGCCGAGGGCGGCGCAGTACCGCGCGACCCTGCTCAAGCGCCTCTACCAGGCGCGGGGGCCCGACCGCTTCGAACTGCCGCCCTCGGCAGTGACGAGAAAGCTGATCCATGCGCTGGAGAGCCCGAAGCCCGCGCCACGCTACCATGTGACGACCCCCACCCACATCGCGGCCGCGCTCCGGCGCGCGCTGCCGACCCGTGCGCTGGATCGGCTGCTTGCGAAGGGCTAGGAAAGCCCTTATTCGAGGTTCGCTTTTGCGCGGCACTCCGCTATGTGGCCCGCAACGCCAGTGAAAGGACCGCCGCCATGGCAAGTGATCCGCTTTTCATCGTGATCCTGCTGCTGCTTCTCGCGGTGGTCGTGATCCTCGCCACCGGGGTCGGCGGCTTCGCGAAGGGCGGCGAGTTCAACCGCAAGCACTCGAACCGGCTGATGCGCTGGCGCGTCGGGGTGCAGTTCGTCGCGGTTCTGGCGATTCTTCTCTTCATCTGGCTACGCGGAACGGGAGGCTGAGCGCATGGTCGTTCTCAACAAGATCTACACGAAGACGGGCGACGCCGGGGAAACCGCGCTGGGCGACGGCGCGCGGGTGGCCAAGCACGCGCCGCGTGTGGACACCTATGGCACCGCGGACGAGTTGAACGCCGTGGTCGGGCTGGCCCGGCTTCATGCCGAGGGCGAGGTGGACGCGGCGCTGTCGCGCATTCAGAACGACCTTTTCGATCTTGGCGCGGATCTCTGCTGCCCCGACATGGACCGCGATCACGAGGCCGAATACCCGCGCCTGCGCATGGTCGATGCCCAGACGCAGCGCCTCGAGGCCGAGATCGACGCGATGAACGAGAAACTGGAGCCGCTGCGCAGCTTCGTGCTGCCGGGGGGCTCCGCGCTCGCGGCGCATCTGCACCTGTGCCGCACGGTCGCGCGTCGAGCGGAGCGGCTTTCGGTGGAACTCGCCACGATGGAGCAGGTGAACCCCGCGGCGGTGACATACCTCAACCGCCTGTCGGACTGGTTCTTCGTCGCGGCCCGGATCGCCAACGACGACGGGCGCGCCGACGTCCTATGGGTTCCCGGGGCGAACCGCTGACGGCGAGCGCCGACGGGCGCCCGCCCTCCCCGGGCCCGGAGGCGCCATCGCGACCTGACCGCGGCCAAGATGACCCCGCGTTGCGGGCTTCGGGCCGCACGCTGTCCCGGGCCGTTCGGCCGGCGTGACAGAGTGCCGCACCTGCCGTCCGGATCGCGCGCCGCCGGGAGGCAGGTTTCCGGGCCCGGAAAGGGCCGTCCGGACGGCGCCTCGATCCGGCCGGCCCAGCGTGCCTGGAAAAGCGGATGTTCCGGCAGTGCCGCCGTGACGGCGCCGCCCGCGGCGCGGCCCCGGGCATCCGGCGGCCATGGGGCGGAGCGGCAGCGCCGCACCCGGTCGCCGGACCGCGTGAGGTCCCGCGAAACGAAAAACGCGACGTTCTTCGACGCCGGCGTGACGATTTTGCCCTGTTTCCCGCCAGAACGAAAATATATCACCCTCAGGTAACGTGCACCGCGCCGTCGTCGGCGGCGCCGAAACGATAGGGAGAACCACGCGGATGAAGGTACTCGTGCCGGTGAAGCGCGTGATCGACTACAACGTCAAGGTCCGCGTCAAGGCGGACGGCAGCGGCGTCGATCTCGCCAACGTCAAGATGTCCATGAACCCGTTCGACGAGATCGCGGTGGAAGAGGCGATCCGCCTCAAGGAGGCCGGCAAGGCCGAAGAGGTGATCGCCGTGTCGATCGGCGTGAAGCAGGCGCAGGAGACGCTGCGCACCGCGCTCGCCATGGGCGCCGACCGCGCCATCCTGATCGTCGCCGCCGACGACGTGCACCAGGATATCGAGCCGCTCGCCGTGGCCAAGCTTCTGGCCAGGGTCGTGGAGGAGGAGCAGCCGGGCCTCGTGCTCTGCGGCAAGCAGGCGATCGACAACGACATGAACGCCACCGGGCAGATGCTGGCCGCGCTGCTCGGCTGGAGCCAGGCGATGTACGCCAACGAGGTCGGAATCGAGGGCGACCACGCGGTCGTCACCCGGGAGGTGGACGGCGGCCTTCAGACCCTGAAGGTCAAGCTGCCGACCATCATCTCCACCGACCTGCGCCTCAACGAGCCGCGCTACGCCTCGCTTCCCAACATCATGAAGGCGAAGAAGAAGCCGCTCGAGGAGAAGACGGCCGCGGATTACGGCGTGGACGTCACGCCGCGGCTCAAGGTCGTCAAGACCAGCGAGCCCGAGACGCGCAAGGCCGGCGAGATGGTGGGCTCGGTCGACGAACTCGTGTCGAAACTCAAGGAAGCGGGGGTGGTGTGATGGCGGTTCTGCTGATTGCCGAGATCAACGACGGGGCGCTCGCGTTCGACGCCACCGCGAAGGCGGCGACCGCCGCGAAGGAGCTGGGCGAGGTGACGATCCTGGCCTGCGGCGCGAGCGCGGCGGACGCCGCGGCCGAGGCGGCGAAGATCGACGGCGTCGCCAAGGTGCTCTGCGCCGAGGACGCGCTTTACGGCCACCGCCTGGCCGAGCCGGTCGCCGCGCTCGTGGCGGAGCTGGCGAAGGACTACGACCACGTCGTGGCCCCCGCGACCACCGACGCCAAGAACATCCTGCCCCGCATCGCGGCGCTGCTTGACGTCATGGTCATCACCGACATCACGAAGGTGGTGGACGGCGACACGTTCGAGCGCCCGATTTACGCCGGAAACGCGATCCAGACGGTGAAATCCTCCGATGCGAAGAAGGTCCTGTCCGTCCGGACCTCGACCTTCGACGCCGCCGGCGCCGGCAACTCCGCGCCCGTCGAGACCATCGGCGCCGCGGCCGATCCGGCGCTGTCGGAATGGGTCGAGGACAAGGTGGCGGAAAGCGACCGCCCCGAACTGACCTCGGCCGGCGTGGTCGTCTCCGGCGGTCGCGGCGTTGGCAGCCAGGAGGATTTCGCCCTCATCGAGAAGCTTGCCGACAGGCTCAACGCGGCGGTGGGCGCAAGCCGCGCCGCGGTGGACTCGGGCTTTGCCCCGAACGACTGGCAGGTCGGGCAGACCGGTAAGGTGGTCGCGCCCGAGCTCTACATCGCCGTGGGCATCTCGGGGGCGATCCAGCACCTCGCGGGCATAATGGACTCGAAGGTCATCGTCGCCATCAACAAGGACGGGGAAGCGCCGATCTTCCAGGTCGCCGACTACGGCCTCGGCGCGGACCTGTTCGAGGCGCTGCCGGAACTCACCGAAAAGCTCGGCTGACCGGCGGAGCCGGACGGAACGCGAAGGCCCGCCCGCAGTGGCGGGCCTTTTCGTTTCAGCGATCCAGCAGCCCGCGCAGGACCGGCGCCAGCGCCTCGGCGGCCTCGGCGTGGGCGCGCGGCCCGGGCAGCCCCCGCGCCGCCGGGGCCTCCACGTCGCGGAACACCATGCCCTCCGTGCCGTCGGCGCGGGCGGCTTCGCTCGCCGCGACCTCCACCACGGTGGCGACGGCGGGCCGCAGGGCTTCGACCATCGCGCGCGTCACGAAGAGCGGTTCCGGCGCGCGGACCTCCACCGTCCGGATCGGAAAGGTGTCAGGCGAATGCTCCGCGAACCACAGAAGCACGACAGGCGCCCCGATCCGCTCGATTAGCGTGCGCATCCTTGCAAGCCATGCCGTCCGCATCTCTTCGCGGAGGGTGGCAAACCGTTTCGGGCAGCGCGCGGCAACGGTCGAAAGCATGTGCCCGGTGAAATGGAACTCCGTGAAGTCCACCTCCGGGAAGATCGACCGCATCAGGTCCGATGCGCGCACGAAACGGTCGTTCCGGCGCGGATGCACGCTGTAGAAGCGGTTGCTGAGGCTTTGCGCGCCCATCACCTGCACCACGGCGAGCCGCGCGCCCGCCGCCGCCTCCAGCACCGCGGCGTCGTTCGCGAAGGCGTCGACGCCCGCGTTGACGGCGCCGAAATTGAGACAGGTCTTGCCGAGCGGCTCTTCCAGAAGGTCCGGGAAGGGCCGGAGCACGAACTTGCCGAAGGTCTCCGTGCCGCCGAGGCAGGCGACGTAGTCGTCCGGCGGCGGCCGGCGGGGCCCGCGAAACAGGAGTTTGGAGCTTCCGTAACGATACGGAGCGTAATCGAGCCCTGCGCGGCCCGGCATTGCGTAGGTCATCACACCCACCACTTTTCTTCTCACCCGGCGGGCAGAGTCGCGGCGCACCGTTGACAATCGGCTAAACGCCCAATTCGCCGAAACTTTTCGAATCCCGCGCGGACTTGGCAAAGCGGCCCCGCTGCCCCTATGGTCACGCGCAAGAGAAAGCCCTGCGGCGGGACGGCGCGCGGCACGAACCGGACAAGAGGAGCGGTGAGCATGGAAATCGCGAGCGTCGGCATCGTGGGCGCCGGGCAGATGGGCAACGGGATCGCGCATGTCATGGCGCTCGCCGGGTACGACGTGCTTCTGAACGATGTCAGCCAGGAGGCGCTGGACGACGCGCTCGCGCTGATCGACAGGAACCTGTCGCGTCAGGTCTCCCGCGGGAAGATCACCGACGAGGAGAAGACCGCCGCGCTCGCCCGGATCCGGCCCACCCTCGAACTCACCGAACTCGGCCAGACGGACCTCGTGATCGAGGCCGCGACAGAGCGCGAGGAGGTCAAGCAGAAGATCTTCGACACGCTGCACGCGCATCTCAAGCCGGAAACGATCCTGACCTCGAACACCTCCTCGATCTCGATCACCCGGCTCGCCAGCCGCACCGACCGGCCGGAGAAGTTCATGGGCTTCCACTTCATGAACCCGGTTCCGGTGATGCAGCTTGTCGAGCTCATTCGCGGGATCGCCACCGACGAGGAGACGTTCAAGGCCTGCAAGACGGTTGTCGACCGGCTTGGCAAGACCGCGGCCTCGGCGGAGGATTTCCCCGCCTTCATCGTCAACCGCATTCTCATGCCGATGATCAACGAGGCCGTCTACACGCTTTACGAGGGCGTCGGCAGCGTCGAATCGATCGACCAGTCCATGAAGCTCGGCGCGAACCACCCGATGGGGCCGCTCGAGCTGGCCGACTTCATCGGGCTCGATACCTGCCTTGCAATCATGAACGTGCTGCACGAGGGCCTGGCCGACACGAAATACCGGCCCTGCCCGCTGCTCACGAAATACGTCGAGGCCGGGTGGCTGGGCCGCAAGACGCAGCGCGGCTTCTACGACTACCGCGGCGAGACGCCGGTGCCCACGCGCTGATCGCTTCTCAGCGGCTGTTCGCCGTGCCCGGGCGCGTCAGCGGGGCGGACCCGACCCCGGGCGGCCGCGCGCTTCCGGTGTGCCCGACCGACAGCGTGCGCTCGCGCAGCCATGCCACGAAGCCGCGCGGATTCTCGGCCCAGCGCTGGATTTCGTCCCGCTCGATCACCTCGCCCACCCTCGGCGATTGCGGACGGTTCAGCGCGTGCACGACCTCGTGCAGAAGCAGCCCCTGCCGCAGCGTCGCCGAGATGCGGTTGGCCATCTGGTACCACCGCGAGTTCTGTCCGGGGAAATACACCGGCAGCACCCGGGCGCCCGAGCGCTGGATCATCTTCGCGGTGAAAGGGTTCCACTCCGCCTCGACGGCCGGGCCGAACAGGGTTCGGGACGCCGCAACGACACCCGACGGGAAGAGCACGATCGCGCCGCCGTCCTTCAGATGCGCCATCGCGCGTTTGCGCATCTCCAGGTTCTGCTGAAGCGCGCCCTCCTCATGGGCGAAGGGCACCGGGATCATGAAATGCTCGATCTCGCCCACGCCGGTCAGCAGCGAGCGCGTGAGAATCTTGTAGTCGGTGCGGCGGCGCCCCACCAGTTCGGCGAGGACCATGCCGTCCACCAGCCCGTGAGGGTGGTTCGCAGTGATGACGAGCGGCCCCTCCCGGGGAATGCGCGCGATCTCCTCCGGCGGCGTCTCGAGCTCGATCCCCATCGTGTCGAGCGCCTGTTTCCAGAAGGCCTGGCCGCAGGGCACGCCCATCGCCTCGAATGTCCGGATGAGGCGCAGAAGCTTCATCTTGCCCGTCAGCAACTCCATCGCCTGGATGGTCCGGACCTGGAGGGGATTGGTGAAGGTGTTGGCATAGCTCAGCCGCCGCCGGTCATAGGGGCGGTCGGACAGGTTGGACCCGTCGCCCTGCCCCCGCACGACATCGGGACGGTTGTGCATCAGCACGGGACGGTGCTGCGAGCTGTCAACCAAACTGCCGGACCTCCCTCGCCCTGCCGGTTCACATGTCCTCGCCGAAACGGTCGGCCACCAGAGCCTCCAGCGCGTCCGCCAGCGCGACGGCATCGGGTCCGGACGTCTGAACCTGAATAGAGGTTCCCCTGGAGGCTGCCAACATCAAAAGCCCCATGATCGAGTCCCCCGATGCCATGTGCCCGTCGCGGCTGATCTCCGCCGTCGCGTCGAAGCCCTCGACCACCTCGACGAGCTTGGCGGAGGCGCGCGCGTGCAGCCCCTTCTCGTTGACGATCTTCAGGACACGGGTGGTGCAATCGCTCGGCATGGCTGGGCCTAGTCAAGGGAAATGTTCTGGCTGTCAATATACTTCCGCCCCGCCTCGAGCGCGTCCCGCACCGCCTCCGCGAGGCCGAGATGGCGCGACTTGGACAGCTTGATCAGCATCGGCAGGTTGGCGCCGTAGAGAATGCGCCGGTCGGCCGGCGCGCTGGCGCGCAGCGACAGATTGGAGGGCGAGCCGCCGAACATGTCGGTCACGATCACGACGCCCCCGCCCTCGTCCACCGCGTCGGCCGCGGCGCAGATCTCGCGCTGCTTGGCGTCGCGGTCATGGTCGGCCTCGATGGAAATGGCACGGATGCCTTTCTGCGCACCCACCACGTGCTCGACGGCGGCGAGGTATTCCCGCGCAAGCCCGCCATGGGCGACGATCACGATGCCGATCACGGGGTGTTTCACGCCGCTGGCGCTCCCTCCGGTGCGGGCCCGGCGGCGGGATCGTCCTGCCGCTCCAGTTCGCGATGCCTTATTGACACCGGCCAGCCGGCCTCTGCAAGGGCAGCGGCCATGTCCTCGGCCGCCGCGACGGATCGGTGCCGCCCGCCGGTGCAGCCGAAGGCGACGGTGACATGCGCCTTGCCCTCCTCCCCGTAGGCCGGGAGAAGGAAGCCGAGCAGGTCCCAGAGGCGGCCGAAGAAGGCCGCGTATCGCGCATCGGCGCGCACATGCGCGGCCACCTCCGGATCGGTTCCGTCACGGTGGCGCAACTCCGGCTGCCAGTGCGGATTGACCAGGAAGCGGCAGTCGAAAAGAAGATCCGCCCCGGGCGGGAGCCCCCGCTTGTAGGAGAAGGACTGCACCGAAACCGCGAGCGTCCCGCCGTTCTCCGGGGCGCACCAGTGCCGGATCTCCGCGCGAGGTTCGTGCGGGGTAAGTTCGGAACTGTCGATGAGGATGGCGGCGCGCGCGCGCACCGGCGCGAGAAGGTCGATTTCGCGCGCGATGCCGTCCTGCGGCGTCTCCGCGGGGGCGAGCGGATGGCGGCGCCGGGTCTCCGAGTAGCGGCGCAGCAGCACGTCCGGCCGGCAATCGAGATAAAGCAGGTCGCCCGCGACACCGTCCAGCCCGGCAAGCCAGTCCGCCAGTTCGAGCATGGCCGCGACCGAGAAATCGCGGTTGCGCGCATCGATGCCAAGGGCGAGTGGCCGGCGCGGCGGCGGCCCCGACAAGAGACGCGGCAGCAATCCGAGCGGCAGGTTGTCGATCGCCTCGTAGCCCAGATCCTCGAGCGCGTTGATCGCGGTGGTGCGGCCCGCGCCAGCGGGCCCGGTCACCAGCACCACGCGCTGCCGCGGGATCGACGGGGTTTCCATGTCCTCTGTTACGGGCATATGCCTCACGCGAAGCGACCGCAGGACAGGTATTGCAGTATCGCGGCCGGAAAATGGCCCGCCGCGGAATTGTGAACCACCGGCAGGGACACGCCAAGAAGATCCCGCCGGCGCAGGGGCGGCAGCCGCGCGGTCTCGGTGCGGTCGAGATCCACCAGCAGGCCGAGCAGCGTGGGCCCGGCCGCCCGCGCGTGCAGAAGGCCGACGCCCCGCGCCTCCACCAGGCCGCGCAGCGCGGGGGGCGCGTCCGCCACGATATGCGGGCCGGCGCGGCGCACCACGACGCGATCGTCCGCCACAAGCAGCGCACCCCGCGCGAGGCATTCCAGCGCGAGCCGCGACTGCCCCGCCCCCGAACGCCCGAGGGCCAAGGCAGCGCGGCCCTGAAGGGTGATGCAGGCCGCGTGCAGCACTGTTTCCTCCGGACGGGGGTCGGGCGACGCCTCGCCCGCGATTTGGGAAGGGCGGGCGGCGTCGGGCACGGCTCAGATCGGCAGGCCGACCACGAAGCGCGCGCCCAGCGGCTCCGAAGTCGGGTCGGCCTCCGTGGGACGGATGTTCTCGGCCCAGATCACGCCGCCATGGGCAACCACGATCTGCGCGGAGATGGCGAGGCCCAGGCCGGAGTTGTTGCCGAAATCGTCCCCGGGCCGCTCCGAGTAGAAGCGCTTGAAGATCATTTTCTCGGCGCCGGCCGGGATGCCGGGGCCGGTATCCTCCACCACCACGAGCACGCGGTTGTCGCGGCGGCGCGCCCACATCCGGATCGCGTCACCCTCTTGGCAGAAGCTGATGGCGTTGGTGATGAGGTTCACGAAGACCTGCGCGAGCCGCGCCTCGAGCCCGTGCACGATGATCTTCTCGTCGGGCAGGTCGAGGATGAAGTCGATGTTCTTGGCGCGCGCCTCCTGGCCGAGGTACTGGCCCAGGTTGTCGAGCATCTTGCAGAGATCGAAGGCCTCTTCCTCTTCCTTCACAAGCTCGCTGTCCAGCCGCGACGCGTTGGAGATGTCGCTCACCAGCCGGTCGAGCCGCCGCACGTCATGGTCGATCACGTCCAGGAGCTTCTGGCGGTGATCCTCGCGGCTGGCCACGCGCAGCGTTCCCACCGCCGAACGCAGGCTCGCGAGCGGGTTCTTGATCTCGTGCGCCACGTCCGCGGCGAATTGCTCGTTGGCGTCGATCCGTTCGTAAAGCGCGTTGACCATGCCCCGAAGCGCGCCGGACAGGCGGCCGATCTCGTCGGGGCGCGCGGTGAGGTCGGGGATGCGCACGCGGCCCGGCCCGCCCATGCGCCCATGTTCCCGACGGGCGCCGATCTCGGCGGCGGCGGCAAGCTCGTGGAGCGGGTTGGCGATGGTCGACGCCAGCACGAGGCTCAGGCCGATGGAGACGAGGATCGCCACGACGAACATCTGCAGCACGCGCTCGCGCTCCGCGCGCACCATCTGGTCGATCTCGCCGGCCGCGCTCGCCATGGCGACGACGCCCACGGCGCGCCCGTCCAGCATCACGGGGGTCGCAACGGTGATGACGCTGCCGCCGGTCGTGCCCGTCGCCGTCTCCACGACCGTCCGTCCCGAAAGCGCCGCAGTCACCGCAGGACCGAGCTGGGCCTCGACCGAGACTGCCGGCGCGTCGCCGACGAGGTTCGCGGCCCCCTCCAGCATGTCCCAGAGCCGGGACAGCGTGTCCGAGAGAACGGTGCGCGCCGCTTCCTCGCGGAGCAGCCGCAGGGGTTCCGACCCGGTTTGCCCCTCGCGGTGCGCGATCGGGGTCCCGGCCTCATCGAAGACGAAAACCTCCACCCCGCGGCGCAGGTCGAGCCCGTCCAGCGTCCGAGGGGGGGCGAGCCCTTCCTCGCCGCCGAGCGAGGTCGGCCCATCCGCGCCGAGCTGCGCCTCGAACACGTCGGCCACGAGCTCCACCTCGCCGACGAGCCCCGCGGCCCGCTGCAGCGCGAGACTGTCACGGGAGGAATTGAGATACAGGATGCCCGCGACGAGGATGTTCAGGGCGATCAGGTTGAAGACGATGATCTTCCTGGTCAGCGGAGATCGGCGCAACGACAGGAGCCCGCGCCGCTCGCGCGGGGTATCGCGGAGCGTACCGTCGGGCGCGACCCAGTCCTCGCCCAGGACGAGATCGGCGTCGCGCCTTTTCGGGGCCTGCCCCAAGCCCGTGCCCTCCGCCAGAGCCATCCGTTATTCTTCGTTGTAGCGGTAGCCGATCCCGTAGAGCGTCTCGATCGCCGAGAACTCGGTATCCACCCCGCGCATCTTCTTGCGAAGCCGCTTGATGTGGCTGTCGATCGTGCGGTCATCCACATAGACCTGATCGTCGTAGGCCACGTCCATGAGCTGGTCGCGGCTCTTGACGAAGCCGGGCCGCTGGGCGAGCGCCTGCAGCAGCAGGAACTCGGTCACGGTGAGCGACACGTCGTTGCCCTTCCACGTCACGGCGTGGCGCAGCGGATCCATCGTGAGGTTGCCGCGCACCATGACCTTGGTCTCTTCGGTGGTGCCCAGCACGTCGCCGGCCACCGCGTCCTGCCGGCGCAGAAGCGCGCGGATCCGCTCGACCAGCAGCCGCTGCGAGAAGGGTTTCTTTACGTAATCGTCCGCGCCCATGCGCAGGCCGAGCACCTCGTCGATCTCGTCGTCCTTCGAGGTCAGGAAGATGACCGGCATAGACGACTTCTGGCGAAGCCGCTGAAGCAGATCCATCCCGTCCATGCGCGGCATCTTGATGTCGAGGACCGCCATATCGGGCATCCGGCGGTTGAACGCCTCCAGCGCCGACTGGCCGTCGTTGTAGGTCTCGACCTCGAAACCCTCCGCCTCCAGCGTCATGGCGACCGACGTGAGAATGTTCCGGTCGTCATCGACCAGTGCGATCTTCGACATGCCAGCTGTCCTTGTGCTGCTCTTGTGCTCTTCGAGTTTTTCCATGACCATGAGCTTCCTCCGCGTTTCGATCAATCCCACACAGCGATTCGGCTCGAGACTACGAGGCGATTGCGCCACAATTTGGTTAGCGGCGGCTGAATTGCGGCATTCCGTGGACAACGCCGCGACATTCGCCGGCGATGATTGCGCTAACCACCCGCGTGGTTGCGCTAACTGAACCGGGTTCCCTGTTCACCTCTTGCGGGCGCGTGCTAAGGACGCGACACCAGCGGTGCCGGGCAGCTCTCCCCGGCCGGGCGCGCGGGCCCGGTCACGGAGATTGCGGCGCCGGTATCGCGGCGAAAAGGAGCGAGCCAAGATGACCATCGGACGGGTGAACCCGAACTTCCGCCTCGAGGACCAGGGCATCGCGAAGGCCGGCACTGTCCACTACAACCTCACCGAGCCGGCGCTGGTCGAAGAGGCGCTCAAGCGCGGCGAGGGTACGCTCGGCCGGGGCGGCGCGCTTTTGGTGACCACGGGCAAGTTCACCGGCCGTTCGCCCCGTGACAAGCACGTGGTCCGCACGCCGGACGTGGCCGACCACATCTGGTGGGACAACAACGCCGAGATGTCGCCCGAGGGCTTCGACGCGCTTCACGCCGACATGCTGGCGCATCTCGAAGGGCGCGACCTCTTCGTGCAGGACCTCGTCGGCGGCGCCGACCCGGCCTACTCCATAGACGTGCGCGTGATCACCGAACTCGCATGGCACGGGCTTTTCATCCGCCACCTGCTGCGCCGGCCCGAGCGCGCGGCGCTCGACCGGTTCACCGCGGACTGCACGGTGATCAACGCTCCCTCCTTCCGCGCCGATCCCGAGCGTCACGGCTGCCGCTCGGACACGGTGATCGCGATGAATTTCGAGAAGAAGATCATCCTGATCGGCGGCACGGAATATGCCGGCGAGAACAAGAAATCCGTCTTCACGCTGCTCAACTACATCCTTCCCGAGAAGGGCATCATGCCGATGCACTGCTCGGCCAATCACGCCCCGGGCAACCCGGTGGACACGGCGGGCTTCTTCGGCCTTTCGGGCACGGGCAAGACCACGCTCTCGGCCGACCCCGAGCGTGTGCTCATCGGCGACGACGAGCATGGCTGGTCCGACCGCGGCACCTTCAACTTCGAGGGCGGGTGCTACGCCAAGACCATCAACCTGTCGCCCGAGGCCGAGCCCGAGATCTACGCCACCACGCGCAAGTTCGGCACCGTGATCGAGAACATGGTGTTCGATCCCGAAACGCTCGAACTCGATTTCGACGACGACAGCCTGACCGCGAACATGCGCTGCGCCTACCCGCTGGACTACATTTCCAACGCCTCGGACACGGCGCTTGGCGGGCATCCCAAGAACGTCATCATGCTCACCTGCGACGCCTTCGGCGTGCTCCCGCCCATCGCGCGGCTCTCGCCCGCGCAGGCGATGTATCACTTCCTGTCGGGCTTCACCTCCAAGGTCGCGGGCACCGAGCGCGGCGTGACCGAGCCGGAACCCACCTTCTCCACCTGTTTCGGCGCGCCCTTCATGCCGCGCCGCCCCGAGGTCTACGGCAACCTCCTGCGCGAGAAGATCGCCAAGCACGGCGCGACCTGCTGGCTCGTCAACACCGGCTGGACGGGCGGCGCCTATGGCACCGGATCACGCATGCCGATCAAGGCGACCCGCGCGCTGCTTTCGGCGGCGCTCGACGGGTCGCTGTCGGAGGCGGAGTTCCGCAAGGATCCGAATTTCGGCTTCGACGTGCCGGTCGATGTTCCCGGCGTGGCCGAAGTGCTGCTCGACCCGCGGCGCACCTGGGACGATCCGGACGCCTACGATGTGCAGGCCCGCAAGCTCGTGCAGATGTTCGCGGACAATTTCGAGAAGTATGTTCCCTACATCGACGAGGACGTGAAGGCGGCGGCCCTCGGCTGAACCGCGCGACGCCCTGCCCCCGGGCAAGGCGCCTTCGTCGTGTGCTGCCGTCCCCCCGCCACGCGGGCAGGGCGCCATGCCTTCGGGGCGCGGCATCGGTCCGGCGCTTTCCATGCCCGTCCTGTGCCGCTGGCACCGGCCGTATGGCTTTCGTGGGCAGATGGATTAGCTCGAACCCCATCAACGCACGGCGCGGGGTCTGGCGCGTGCCGCCGGGACGGCCCCGTGACACTGCGCCGCAGCGAAACGGGGGCGCAACAATCGGTCGAAAGGCCGCAGGTACGGGCATTTTTATTGCGCTGCGCCTGCAAAACCACTAGGACACCGCAACGCAGGACAAGGATGTGAATCATGGCCCATGACGGACAGGACCTGACCGCCGCACCGCAAGTTATCCTCCCCGGTCTCCTCGGACTGACGGCCGCGGCCGTGGCCCCGGCCGAGACGATCCTGAAAACGGCCACCGAGCGGCTGCGCGCCGAGGTGACGGAAGACGGCCGCGTGTCGGGCACGCTGGTGGAGCTGCACCAGACTGCCGCGCACGGCCTCGCATGGCTGGCGACTTACGTCGAATCGCTGCGCCAGATGCAGGCCTGGGCCGAGAAGCTGGACGCCGAAGGCCGCTTCGGCGAGACCGAGCAGCTGATCCTGCAGATCGCCTTCGGCGAATACCTCTGGCAGATCCAGGGCGGCATCCCCATGAGCCAGGGCGAGATCCTGCGGCTTCAGGACATCGGCCTCTCGCAGGAGGACATGCGCGCGCTGATGGCGCCCGAGGTCCTGACTCTCACCCGGGAGGGCAACACCCAGGCCGCGCGCACGCGCCTCGTGGAGCTCATGCAGGAGCGCGCCGCAGAGGCGACTGTGGGCGCCACGGGTCTCGACGAAGAGCTCGAGATGATCCGCGAGCAGTTCCGCCGCTACGCCGTGGACAAGATCGAGCCCCACGCGCATGACTGGCACCTCAAGGATGAGCTCATCCCGATGGAGACGATCCGCGAGCTTGCCGAGATGGGCGTGTTCGGCCTCACCATCCCGGAGGAATATGGCGGGCTGGGCATGTCGAAGGCCTCCATGTGCGTCGTCTCCGAGGAGCTCTCGCGCGGCTATATCGGGGTGGGCTCCCTCGGCACCCGGTCGGAAATCGCGGCCGAACTCATCATCTGCGGCGGCACCGCCGAGCAGAAGGAAAGATGGCTTCCGGGGCTCGCCTCGGGCGAGGTTTTACCGACGGCCGTCTTCACCGAACCCAACACGGGCTCGGACCTCGGCGCGCTGCGCACCCGGGCGGTGAAGGATGAAAACGGCGACTACCTGGTCACGGGCAACAAGACTTGGATCACCCACGCCACGCGCACCCATGTCATGACGCTGCTCGCGCGCACCGATCCCGAGAGCACAGACCACCGCGGCCTGTCCATGTTCCTGGCCGAGAAGACGCCCGGCACCGACGAGGATCCGTTCCCGACCGACGGCATGACCGGCGGCGAGATCGAGGTTCTGGGCTACCGCGGCATGAAGGAGTATGAACTCGGCTTCGACGGCTTCCGCGTGAAGGGAGAGAACCTGCTCGGCGGCGAGGAGGGCAAGGGCTTCAAGCAGCTCATGCAGACCTTCGAGAGCGCGCGCATCCAGACCGCAGCGCGCGCCGTTGGCGTGGCGCAGTCCGCGCTCGACGTGGCGATGCGCTACGCGCAGGATCGCAAGCAGTTCGGCAAGCCGCTCATCGCATTCCCGCGCATTTCCGGAAAGCTCGCCATGATGGCAGTGGAGATCATGGTGGCGCGCCAGCTCACCTATTTCTCGGCCTTCGAGAAGGACGAGGAGCGGCGCTGCGACCTCGAGGCCGGCATGGCCAAGCTTCTGGGCGCGCGCGTTGCATGGGCCGCGGCCGACAACGGGCTCCAGATCCACGGCGGGAACGGCTTCGCGCTGGAATACGGGATCAGCCGCATCCTGTGCGACGCGCGCATCCTCAACATCTTCGAGGGCGCCGCGGAGATCCAGGCGCAGGTCATCGCGCGGCGGCTGCTCGGCTGAGCCCCCGCACCGCCTTTGCAAGGGTCATCGCAAGGGCCGCCGCCCCGTCCGGGCCGGCGGCCCTTGCATGTTTCACGACCCCGACCTGCCGTCGGCGCGCTCCACGGCCGAAGAGATATCCTTCCACGCGCTCTCGAACCCAGCCTTCAGCTCGTCCCACGCGCCATCCCCGGCCGCCCGCATCCGGTCGAGCGTGGCGCGCGCCTCGTCGGCGCGTTCCTGCAAGGCGGCGACCCGGCGCTCGTAGTCTTCGCGGGCCTCCGCCTGGTCCTTCTCGGCCTTCTCCTTCAGCTCGTCGATCCGGCCATCTAGCCAGTCGAGCTGATCCTCGGCCCGCGTGATATAGGTGTTTCGATCCATCTCCGGCCTCCCTCCAGCCGCGCGCCCGCCAAGGGTATGGCGGAACGCATCGGCCGCAGTGAACCACGCCGCCGCGCGCGGCGCCACGGCGAACCGGCGCCGGCGCGCAGGGTCATTGCGGTCCGGCGCCCTCGGGCCGGTCGATACCGGGCAGCCACGGCTTGATGTCGAGCACGGGTGTCCCGTCGAAGGCGTCGGTCGCGTCGATCTTCAGCACGCCCGTGTCCATGTCCAGCGACACGATCCGCACCAGCTGCATCGTCACCGGATTCGGCCGCACCGGCGAGCGAAGCGCGAAGGTGCCGCGCGGCCCGTCGGCATGGGCCGGCGCCTGCACGATGAGGTCGCGCCGCTTCGCCCCGAACCATGCCAGAAGCCAGATCCATTGATCCTCGGCGAGCCCGCGCAGCCCCGCGCGGTACGGTGCGTCAAGTTCGATCCTTGCGTTGCCGCCGCCTCTTTCCCGCGCCTGACGCATGTTGCGCGGACAGTCGCCCGCGCGCCAGTCGGACCGGATGCGCCCGATGAAGCAGAGCCCTGCCTCGGGTTCCGCGCCCGGCTCGAAGCCGAGCGCCACCTCGCCGGGGCGCGCGCCGCTCATGCCCGCGCGCTTTCGCGGGCCAGCAGGTCGACGTAGCGCTGACGCGCCTGCGGCAGCGGCCGGTCTCCGAGCTGCGGCGCGAGATGGTGATGCAGGAAATGCCCCGTGGTGCCGAGCGCCTGCGCGATCTCGTCCTCCTCCGCCTCGCCCGCGCCGACGAGGCAGGGCGGCAGCGGCAGAAGGCGATCCGCCCAGTCTCCGGCCGCCGCGCGCGTCACCGCGCGACCCGTGCGCGGGGAGACGTAGGCGAGCCCCTCGGTCGCGCCCGTCACGGCGCAGGCCGACAGGTCGAGGCCGAATCCCATCTCCTCGAGCAGCGCAAGCTCCCAGCGCAGGTAGGCGAGCGGCCAGAGCTCCGCCTCGGGCAGAAGGGCCATCAACGCGACGCTGCGGCGATAGAGAGCGGGGTGCGGGGCGCGCTCGGGCAGGCAGAAGGCCAGCAGCGCCGTGACCGCGGAAAGACCGGCGAGCGCCCGCCTGTCGCCAAGCGCGGTCGCCGCGCGGGAGCGCACGGGCTCCACCGTGAAGCTGCCGATATGCTCTTCCAGCCGGGCGCGCCACGCGAGGTCGAGCTGTGCGCCGCGCTGCAGGATCGGCGCGACGCGGCGCGAGGTGCCGCCGCGCACGACGCCGGCGTGGCGGCCATGCGCCTCGGTGAAGACCTCGATGATCGCCGCGCTTTCGCCGTGCGGACGCACCGCCAGCAGAAGCCCTTCGTCACGCCATTCCATGCCGCAATCCTGCCCCGCGGGGGCGGCGCTGTCCATCCCGCAGCGCGTCAGCCGTCGAGCCCCGGCTCGTCCAGCAGGTGCCGGCCCGCGCGATCCTCGACCTCTATCACCCAGAGATCGGGATCGACGGCACGCTGGCGCGCGACGGCGGCGTCCACCTCCGGCTCCGGCCCCTCGGCCAGAACCTCCCAGCGCCGCGTTCCCGCCATCGGGTCGGAGAAGCGCGAGAAGATCCGCGCACGCCCGTCGAGCGTGGCGAGCTTCACCAGAACCGCGCCCGCCTGGGGGTCACCGCGCGCCGTGACATAGGCCGGCACCCCGGCGAGCGTCAGCCGCCGCAGGTAGGCCTCCACCCAGAAGCGCGCGGTCAGCCGTTCCACGCGCATCGCCCCGCAACCTTGGCGCACCCTTGCCGCCGCGCGCCGCGCGCATAACTTTCGAGACGAAAGGGAAAGCTTTTCATGTCCAGTTCCGTGCCCTTCGTCGTCAAGGCGATCCTGATCGTTGGTGCCGCCGTCAACCTCGCCGCCGTCGTTCTGGGCCTCGGCGGGCCATAGCCCGTCCTCCAGCTCGCAGCCAATCTCGCCATGCTGGGCGCCGCCGGCTGGCTCGTCTGGCGCGGGATCGGCCGCTCCTAGCCGCCGTCGCGGAAATCGAGACCCATCTGGTCGTAGCGCTCGGCCTCTTCCTGCCAGTTCTCGCGGACGCGCACCTGCACGAAGAGATGCACTTTGCGGCCGAGGAATTCCTCGAGCTCTTCCCGCGCGGCCTTCGAGATCGCCTTGATCGTTTCGCCCTTGTGGCCGAGCACGATGCCCTTGTGCCCGTCGCGCGCGACGTAGATCACCTGCTCGATCCGCGCGGAGCCGTCCTTGCGCTCGTCCCAGCTCTCCGTCTCGACGGTCAGCTGGTAGGGCAGTTCCTGATGCAGCCGCAGCGTCGCCTTCTCGCGCGTCGTCTCGGCCGCGATGATGCGCAACGGCAGGTCCGCGATCTGGTCTTCCGGGTAGAGCCACGGCCCCTCGGGCAGTTCCTCGGCGAGCCAGCGGCGCAGATCCTCCACGCCATGGCCCTTCTCGGCCGAGATCATGAAGGTGCGCGCGAAGTCGAACCGGTCGTTGAGATCGCGGGCGAGCGCGAGAAGCCGCTCCGACGCCACCCGGTCGATCTTGTTGATGGCGAGCGCCACGGGCCGCCCGCCGGCGATCTCGCGCAGGCGCTCGAGGATCTCCTCGACCCCCGGGGTGACGCCGCGATGCGCCTCGACGAGCAGCACGACGATGTCGGCGTCCGCCGCCCCGCCCCACGCGGCCGCGACCATTGCCCGGTCGAGCCGGCGCCGCGGCTGGAAGAGGCCTGGCGTGTCCACGAAAACGATCTGCGCGGGCCCCTCGATCGCCACGCCGCGGACGCGCGCCCGCGTCGTCTGCACCTTGTGGGTCACGATCGAGACCTTCGCGCCCACCATCCGGTTGGTGAGCGTGGACTTGCCCGCATTGGGCTCTCCGATCAGGGCGACGAAGCCCGCACGGGTGGGGTTTTCGGTCATTCGCCTGTCACCTCCGCCAGCAGACGGCGCGCGGCCTCCTGCTCGGCCTGTCGCTTGCTGCCGGCTTGCGCCGCCTGTGCGCGGCCATCGGCCAGCCGCGCCTCTATGGTGAATACCGGCGCGTGGTCCGGTCCGGTGCGCCCTGTCTCGACATAGCTCGGCGGAGGCAGCGCCCGCGCCTGCGCCCATTCCTGAAGCGCGGTCTTGGCGTCGCGGGCATCCGCCTCGACCCCGCCCACGCGCGGGCCCCAGAGGCGCAGCACGAGCGCGCGCGCAGCGGCGTAGCCCGCGTCGAGATAGACCGCGGCGATCACCGCCTCCATCGCGTCGCCCAAGAGCGCCTGCTTGCGCCGCCCGCCCGAGATCATCTCGGACCGGCCCAGCCTCAGGACGTCGCCAAGGCCCACCTCGCGCGCCACGTCGGCGCAGGTTTCCTTGCGGACGAGCGCGTTGTAGCGCGGGGCGAGCTGCCCTTCGGCAGCCTCGTGATCGGCTTCGAGCAACGCCTCGGCCATCACGAGGCCCAGCACCCGGTCGCCGAGGAATTCCAGCCGCTGGTTGTCGGGGCGCGTCGGACCCGACCGCGAGGCATGGGTCAGCGCCTCGGCCAGAAGCGCGGGCCGCGCGAAGGCGTGTCCGATGCGCGCCTCGAAGGCCCGGATGTCCGCCGAAAGTTTCAATCGATCCCCTTGAAGAACCGGTCGCCGCGCCACGTCCAGAAGAACAGCATCGACCGCCCCGCCGACGAGAACATGATCCGGTCGGCGCGGCCGATCAGGTTGGCGTGGGGCACGAAGCCCACGCCGCCCACCTGCCCCGGCACGCGGCTGTCGGAGGAGTTGTCGCGATTGTCGCCCATCATGAAGTAGTGCCCTTCCGGGACCGTGTAGACGGGCGTGTTGTCCGCGGCCTGCCGGCCGATGTTGAGCACCGTGTGCGTCTCGCCGTTGGGCAGCGTCTCGACGAAGCGCTCCTTCTCGCACACCGCGCCGTCGCCCACCGGCGCGTTGGCGCAGCGCGGGCGGATGCCCTGCGGGCCCTGGGGCTCCATGATCTCGGTGAAGGTGCCCGCGGGCTCGAGCTCTACCGGGTCGCCGTTGATGTGCAGCACCCCGTCCACCATCCGGATGCGGTCTCCGGGCAGGCCGACCACGCGCTTGATGAAATCGCGCCCGTTGCCGGGGTGGCGGAACACCGCCACGTCGCCGCGCACCGGCTCGCTTCCGAGGAAGCGGCCCTCGCCGCCCTGAAGCCATCCGCAGAAATCCTCGGCGTCGATGTCGAGCCCGATGGCCCCGAACCGGATCGACGGGCAGGAGGCATAGGAATAGCCGTAGGACATCTTGTTGACGAAGAGGAAATCGCCCACGAGGAGCGTTTCCTTCATCGAGGGCGAGGGTATCCAGAAGGGCTGAAAGAAGACCGTGCGGAACACGCCGGCGATCAGGAGGGCGTAGACGATCGTCTTGACGGTCTCGACGACCGCGCTGCCTTTTTTCGCCTCCGCCATGGGATGCCTCCGGCTGTGTGTTGCCGGCGCTTCATGGGCGCGGGCGCAGGGGGTGTCAAGGCAGGCGCCCTGCGCTCAGCCGTCCTGCGGCGCGCGGCCGCGCAGCGCGGAGAGGGCGGCCGTCGCCTCTGCCGCCGCGGCGGCGACCGCGCGGTCGACGGCGCGGTCGAGCGCCGCGCCCGGATCCGCGGCCAGATCCGCCGCCACGGCGCCGAGGCCGAGCGCGGCCGCCTGCATTTCGGCCAGGCTGGCCTCGGCCTTCTCCAGGCGCGCCTCGAGTCGCCGCGCGTCGTCGCCCGTCAGGCCGGCCGCCTCCGCCCTCAGGCTCGCGATATCGGACCGGAGCGCGGCAACCTCCGCGGCCAGCGCCTCCGCGCCCCGGCCGAGCGGAGAAAGCTCGGACGCGGCCTCCGACAGCGCGGCGGCGAAGCCATTCTGAACATCCTCGAGCGTCGTCGCGAGGCGCATCCCGAAAAACAGGCAGACCGCGATCAGGATCAGCGTCGCATTGAGCAGCGCGAGTCCGAGGTCGCGGAACGTGCGCCGCACCCGGCGGACGGTGTCGGACATGGGAGAAGCTCCTTTCCTGGGGGCGACGCCATCAACAGGCCAGAGATCCGCACCCGGTGTCCAGCTTCAGGGCTCCGGAAGCGCCTCGATCACCACGAAGGCCTGCGCCCAGGGATGATCGTCGGTCAGCGTGACATGGATGACCGCGACATGGCCCTGCGGCGTCATCTCCGCGAGGCGCTCCGCCGCCCAGCCGGTGACGTGCATGATCGGCTGGCCGGTGCGGAGGTTGCTCACATGCATGTCCTTCCAGGCGATGCCCATGCGCAGTCCGGTGCCCAGCGCCTTGGAGCACGCCTCCTTCGCCGCCCAGCGCTTCGCGTAGGTACCAACCGTGTCGCGCCGTCTCTCGGACTTGCGCTGCTCCTCCTCGGTGAAGACGCGGTTGCGGAACCGGTCGCCGAACCGCTCGAGCGTGCGCGCGATGCGCTCGATGTTGGCAAGATCGGTGCCGACGCCGAGGATCATCCGCCAGCCCCCCCTTCCGCGAAGAGCGGAAAGCTCACGCCGAGCGCCCAGGCGAGGATGAGGCCCAGGGCGAGCCCGGCCGCCGCGGCGCCACCGGTGCGCGCCGCCCAGCGTCCCATCAGCCCGTAGACGACGTAGAAGAGCACGATCACCGGCGCGATGAGCGCGAGGAAGAAAAGCCGCTCGAAATCGAGCGCCACGGCGAGGCCCAGCGACAGGAAGAAGGCGAGCCGCGCCGCGATCCGCTGCCAGAGCGGCGCGCGCCCGCCCATCGTCACGAGGCCGTCGGCCAGCATGAAGGGCACCGCGCCCGCCGCGAGGGCGAGGATGATCCACCCGCGCTCTGCCGTCGGCCAGAAATTCGCGCCGTAGCGGTCGAGCACGAAGCCGAACACGCCGAGCCCCCAGACAAGCAGCGCCAGCGTGGCGACCGGCGAGACCCGGCCAAGCGGCACGCCGAACCAGCGCAGAAGCGCGAGCTGCACGCCCCCGAAGACCAGGAGATGCACGGCGAGGTAGTCGGCCACCAGCACCGGCAGCGCGTTCAGGTCTATCGGCACGGAGATGAGCGGCGCGAGCAGCGCCGGGGCCGTCACCGCGATCGCGAAGCGGCGCGCCGGAAGTGGGGCGCGCGGAACGCGCCTGTCGGGCAGCAGATGGGAAAGCGGCCAGGCCAGCGTCACCACCGATGCCAGAAGCGCCAGCAGCCACGGCCCCGTGCGGGGCACGGCGACGGCGCTCTCGCGCCCGTAGGCGGCATCGAGCCACGCCAGCGCCTCCTCCCGTCCCGCCTTGCTGTAGAGCACGGCGACATGTTCGGCGAGCGGCGCCACGGCCGCGCGGCGGACGACGTCGCCGGCGCGCGCCGTCTCGCCCTCGCGGGCCGCGGGATCGACCATGCGCAGCGCGTCGCGCGCGAAGTCGCGCAGGCCGGGCTCCCACTGGCCGGAAATCATCAGGAGCCGCTCGGGCGCCTCTGCGGTCACCGCCTGGCTGAACGCCGATATGGCGACGACCGGCCCGAGGCGGGGTTCGCGAAGCGCGGCGCGGATGATGATGTCGGTCGCCATGGAATGGCCCAGAAGCGCCACGTCCCCGTCCCAGCCTTCGCGCGCGCGGCCTTCGCCCACGACGCGCAGCGTCTGATCGATCAGCCGCTGCGTGGTGCCGTCGATGCTGTCCACGTCGCCCGACATCGGCACCGGGTTGCGCCCGTGCCCCTCGAAGTCGAAGGCCCAGACGCGATAGCCCGCCCGCGCCAGGGGCAGCGCGTAGGCCTGCATCATCTGCCGCGAGCCCGCGAAACCATGGGCGATGACGACGAGGGGACCCTCCGCGCCCGCAGCGGCATAGCGCGTCACGGGTGTCTCGCCCACATGGAAGCGGTCGATCCCGATGCCGAAGCGGGCGGCCTCGAGTTGCCACAGCGCCACGAGGCCCACCAGCCCCGCGACGAGCGCCGCCGCCCAGCGGCGCAGAAGGATGGGCGCGGGCGTCATGACGCGTCGGTGCGGGCGTGATCCATGATCCGGCGCATCTCCTCGATCGCGCCCCGGAGTCCGCGGAAGATCGCCTCGCCGATGAGAAAATGCCCGATGTTGAGCTCCCGGACCTCGAGAAGCGCGGCGACGGGACCCACCGTGTCGTAGGTGAGCCCGTGGCCGGCATGCACCTCGAGCCCCAGGCCATGCGCGAAGGCGGCCATCTCGGCCAGCCGGGCAAGCTCGGCGTCGCGGTCGGCGAAGCGCCCCTCGGCATGGGCGTCGCAATAGGCGCCGGTGTGCAGCTCGATCACCTGCGCCCCGATCCGGTGCGCGGCCTCGACCTGCGCGCGCTCGGCGGCGATGAAGATCGACACCCGACAGCCCGCCTCGCGCAGGGGGGCGATGAAATGGGCCAGCCGGTTTTCCTCCCGCGCGACCTCGAGCCCGCCCTCGGTCGTCCTTTCCTCGCGCTTCTCGGGCACGATGCAGACGGCGTGCGGCCCGTGGCGCAGCGCGATCGCCTGCATCTCGTCGGTGGCGGCCATCTCGAAGTTGAGCGGCACGCTCAGCGCGTCCATCAGCCCCTCGATATCGGCATCGGTGATATGGCGGCGATCTTCGCGCAGATGCGCGGTGATGCCGTCGGCGCCGGCCTCCTCGGCCAGCCTCGCCGCGCGCAGCGGGTCGGGAAAGGCGCCGCCGCGGGCGTTCCGCACCGTCGCCACATGGTCGATGTTCACGCCGAGCCTGAGATCGGGTTGGGCCATGCGGTCCTCCTTTTGGTCGCGCGTCCGCCTACTTCGTGCCGGAGCGTTCGTCAGCCCCGGCAGAAGAAGCGCGATGCAGCTTCTTTTCCAGCCGCTCCATGACCTTGGCGGCACGGCGTTTCTGATAGGCGCGGATCACGGGCACGGACAGGAAATACATGGCCGTGGCGGCGATGATCCCGGGAATGATCCCGCCGATCGTGTAGGGCAGGAACACGTCGTCGTAGAAGACCGCCAACCCGCGCCAGTCCTGCGGCGCACCGGTGAGCCAGGCCCAGAGATTGTCGCGCAGATCGCCCCCCGCCCCCATGAACTTGTCGAGCAGCGACCGGCCGTCCTTCTCGTCGAAGGTGGTCCCCATGATGAGGTGACCGGTCTTCAGGGAGATGACCCCGATCGGGACATAGGTGAGCGGATTGCCGAAGAACGTTCCGAACAGCGAGGCGATGACGTTGCCGCGCATCATCCAGGCCATCGCCATGGCGATGAAGAAATGCAGCCCGTAAAACGGCGTGAAGGTCACGAAGACGCCCGCCCAGATGCCCCGCCCGATACTTTCCGGCGTGCCCGGCAGGCGTCGCATCCGATACTTTACGTAACGGAAAGCACGCCCCCAGCCCCCCTTGGGCCAAAGCGCGGTGGCCATGACCGTCCACCAGTTGCGTCTGTCGCGGCGCTTGAAGACCACGGGGGCGTTCCTTCAGCTCGCGCGCGGCTCCTGCGAGGAACGGGAGAGATCGCGAAACCGCTCGACCGCGGCCACGTCGCTCTCGGCTTCCAGCGCCGAGGCGATCGAATGCAGATGCTCGGCGTCGCGCAGGTCCACGTCGATCAGCAGGCGATAGAAATCGGGTTTCCTGTCGACGAATTCGAGGTCTGAGATATTGGCCTTCTGCTCTCCGATCAATGTGCAAATACGTCCCAGAACGCCGGCGTCGTTGCCGATGGTGACGTCGAGCGTCACCGTGTAGACGGGCGGGTGGCTTCCGGCCTGCCAGTGCAAGTCCATCCAGCGCGCGGGCTGGTCCTCGAACTGGGCGAGAACCCCGCAATCGATGGCGTGGACCACCACCCCCCGCCCGCGCCAGGTGATGCCCACGATCCGCTCGCCCGGCAACGGCTGGCAGCACGGCGCGCGCTCGAAATTCTGGCCGGGATCGAGGCCGATCACGGCCCGGGAGGTGTCGATCTGGGCGACGTCCTTCGGCGCGAGATCGGGGTAGACCGCCCGCACCACCTCCTGCGCGGTCAGCTCGGCCGAGCCCATGCGTGCCAGGATCTCGTGACGGTCGGGCAGGCGCAGCCGCTTGGCGGCGGTGTCGAGCGCCTTGTCCGTGGCCTTCTTGCCCACGTTCTCGAAGGCTGCGCGCACCAGTTCGCGGCCGAGGCGCACGAAGCGTTCGCGGTCCTGCTCGCGCAGGGCGCGCCGGATCGCCGACTTGGCCTTGCCGGTAATCGCGATCTCCAGCCAGGACGGCTGCGGCGTCTGGCCTTCGGCAGTGATGACCTCCACCGACTGACCGTTCTTGATGCGCGTCCAGAGCGGCACGCGCAGCCCGTCGATCTTGGCGCCGACGCAGGAACTGCCGATCCGCGTATGGATCGCGAAGGCGAAGTCGATGGGCGTCGCGCCCCGCGGCAGCTTCACCACGTCGCCCTTGGGCGTGAAGCAGAACACCTGGTCCGAGTACATCTCGAGCTTCACCGCCTCGAGGAACTCGTGATGGTCTTCCTCGGCGTCGAACTGCTCGGTCAGTTGCGAGATCCACTTGGCCGGATCGACCGCGAACGGGTTCTCGGCGCGCACCCCGTCCTTGTAGGACCAGTGCGCGGCCACGCCCGTCTCGGCGACGTCGTGCATGGTCTGCGTGCGGATCTGCACCTCGACGCGCTTGCCGTCGCGCCCGGACACCGTGGTGTGGATGGAGCGGTAGCCGTTCGACTTGGGCTGGCTGATATAGTCCTTGAACCGGCCCGGCACGGCGCGCCAGCGCTGGTGGATCGCGCCTAGCGCGCGGTAGCAGTCCATCTCGGATCGCGTGATGACCCGGAAACCGTAGATGTCGGAAAGCCGGGAGAAGGCGAGCTCCTTCTCCTGCATCTTGCGCCAGATCGCGTAGGGCTTCTTGGCACGGCCGAACACCTCGGCCTCGATGCCGGCGGCCTTCAGCTCGTGGCGCATGTCGCCCGTGATCCGCTCGATCACGTCGCCCGCTTCCTTCTGAAGCGTGATGAAACGGCGCATGATCGAGGCGCGCCCCTCGGGGTTGAGCACCCGGAAAGCGAGATCCTCGAGCTCCTCGCGCATCCACTGCATGCCCATGCGCCCGGCGAGGGGCGCGTAGATGTCCATCGTCTCGCGCGCCTTCTGCGCCTGCTTGTCGGGGCGCATGGCCTTGATGGTGCGCATGTTGTGCAGGCGATCGGCCAGCTTCACGAGGATCACCCGGAGATCCTTGGACATCGCCATGAAGAGCTTGCGGAAATTTTCCGCCTGCCGCGTCTCGGAGGAGCTGAGTTGCAGGTTGGTAAGCTTCGTCACCCCGTCCACGAGCATCGCCACCTCGTCGCCGAACCGCGTCGCGACCTCGGAGTAGGTGGATTTCGTGTCCTCGATCGTGTCGTGGAGAAGCGCGGTGACGATGGTGGCGTCGTCGAGCCGCTGCTCGGCGAGGATATGGGCCACCGCCACGGGATGGCTCCAGTAAGGCTCTCCGGAATGGCGGAACTGGCCTTCGTGCATGGCACGACCATACTCGAACGCCTGGCCGATCAGGCCCGCGTTGCTGCGGGGGTTGTAGCTCTTGATGCGCGCGGCGAGGTCTTCCGCCCCGCCGATACGCGTTTCGGTCTCGAGTTCCAGTGTCAGCCCTGTCTCTGTGCCTCGAGAAGCTGGCGCAGAAGCGTCTCGTCGGGCATTTCATCCTCTGCCGGCTTGTCGGCTTCCGAGCCGCCGCCCATCAGAAGCGACATGGAATCCTCTTCGGGCTCGTCCACCTCGATCTGGGTCTGGTTCGACTCGATCAGCCGCTCGCGCAGCGCGTCTGCGGATTGGGTTTCGTCGGCGATCTCGCGCAACGCCACCACCGGGTTCTTGTCGTTGTCGCGTTCGACGCTGAGCGGCGCGCCGGCCGAGATCTCGCGGGCGCGATGCGCGGCGAGCATGACAAGTTCGAACCGATTGGGAACCTTGTCGACGCAGTCTTCGACGGTCACGCGGGCCATGGGCACTCCAATTCATCAGGTGCGAGAGCAAAGCCGAATGTCTAGCGCCCACGCAGGAAAAACGCAAGCGGCGAATCAGAGCGGCACGACCTCGCTGCGCAGGTCGTCCGGCAAGGCGCGGCAAAGCTGCGCCACGTCCGCGCCGAGCACCGGATGCACCCAGCCCGGCGCCACCTCGGCGAGCGGCACCAGCACGAAGGCGCGCTCATGCATCCTGGGATGTGGAAGAATCAGTTCCCCCGGCGCCTCCTCGGACTGTGCCACGGGCGGCAGGGCGCGCCAGGCCTCGAACGTGGCGCGGTCGGGCAGGACCGCATCGCCCAGCGCGAGAAGATCGAGGTCCAGCGTCCTCCGCCCCCACCGCCGGACGCGCTCGCGCCCGTGCGCGCGCTCCACCGCGTGCAGCAGATCCAGCAGCCCGCGCGGCGGGCCGTCCCATTCCAGAACCGCGGCGGCGTTGACGTAATCGGGCCCCGCGCCCGCGGGAAAGCACGGCGTCCGGTAGAAGCGGCTGACCGCGCGCACCGGGGCCCCGCCCGCGGCAAGGTCGGACAGCGCCGCTTCCAGCGTCTCGCGCAGCGTGCGCCCCGGGCGCGGCACGTTCGCGCCGAGCGCGATCAGCGCGGTCCCGATGCCGCCACGCGCGCTGCTCCGGGTCTCTTGAGGTTCGGGGCCGATAAGCTATCCTCGTGAATTATTGCTGGAACGACGTTTTCCCCGGCAGCGCCGTCGCACGCGCGCCACCGGCCACGACAATTGGAAGGATCCCGGATGTTTTACAAGGACGAACGGCTTGCGCTGTTCATCGACGGCTCGAACCTCTACGCGGCCACGCGGGCGCTCGGCTTCGACATCGATTTCAAGCTTCTGCGGCACGAGTTCATGCGCCGGGGCAAGCTTCTGCGCGCGTTCTATTACACCGCGATCCTGGACACCGAGGAGTATTCGCCGGTCCGCCCGCTGGTCGACTGGCTGCAATACAACGGCTTCACCATGGTCACGAAGCCGGCGAAGGAGTTCACGGACGCGCAGGGCCGCCGCAAGGTGAAGGGGAACATGGACATCGAACTGGCCGTCGACGCGATGGAACTCGCCCCCCGGATCGATCACATCGTGATCTTCTCCGGCGACGGCGATTTCCGCCCGCTCGTCGAAAGCCTTCAGCGGCAAGGCGTCCGGGTGTCGGTCGTCTCCACCCTGCGCAGCCAGCCCCCCATGGTCGCGGACGAGCTGCGGCGACAGGCCGACAACTTCATCGAGCTCGAGGATCTCAAGGACGTGATCGGCCGCCCGCCGCGCGAGCAGCCGGCAGACCGCGACATCCGCGTGGCGACCGGGGACTGAACGCACCCCGCCCGATCGCGCCATGTGGGCCGAGATCTCAGCGCTCTCCAGCCTTTTCGTCGTCGCCTTCGGGGCGGCGACCATCCTTCCGTTCCAGTCCGAGATCCTGTTCGTGGGCCTGCAGGCGGGCGGCGTCTCGCCGCCCTGGCTGCTCGTGGTGGTCGCCTCGCTGGGCAACACGCTCGGCGCCGTCGTCAATTACGTGATGGGCATCTGGATCGAGCATTTCCGGCACCGTCGCTGGTTCCCGGTCCGCGAGGCCGACCTGGACCGCGCCCAGCGCTGGTACGCCCGCTGGGGCGTGTGGACCCTGCTTCTGAGCTGGGCGCCCTTCGGCGACGCCTTCACAGTCGTGGCGGGGATCATGCGCACGCCGCCCTGGCTGTTCCTCGTCCTCGTCACCGCTGCCAAGACCGGCCGCTACGCCGCGCTGGCCTGGGCCACGGGCGCGGTCAGTCCCTGAAGATGGCGGCGCGGCGGTTCACGTCGTTGTGGATCTCGACGATCTCTTCGGGCCACGTGCTCTTTATGAAGGCAAGGACGTCCAGGATCTCGTCCTTCCTCAGCACCTCGCCGAAGCCGATCATGCCGGAGCGATAGTCGCCGCCGACGACCGCCTCCGTCCCGCGCGTGACGATATCCACCAAAAGCGCGTCGGCATGATGCCAGGTGTGGCCCGAGGCGTCATGCGGGGGCGCGGGCATGAGGCCGTCGGGGCCCGGCGCGCGCCAGTCGGGCGCGCCCTCCAGTGCCGCGCCGTGGCAGGCCGCGCAATGGGTTCCGTAGATCGCCTCTCCGTTCGCGACCCGCGACGGATCCTCGTAGGGAAGCATCCCTTCCGCGAGGGCCGGTCCCGCAAGAAGCAGCGCGGCCATGAGGGCGATGGGCATCATTCGGGAGTCTCCGTCCGGAAACGCGCATACCAAGTCCGGATGCCGTCGCCCTGCAAGTCTGTCAATTCACGAACGCGCGGGGTGCCGGTCTCTGGACGCGCTGCCCGCTGGAGTCTAGGTCTTGAGCATGATCCCGGAGGCCGCGATGACCAAACCCGCCCTCACCCTCTACCTCGCCGCGCCGCGCGGCTTCTGCGCGGGCGTGGACCGTGCGATCCAGATCGTGGAACTGGCGCTCGAGAGATGGGGCGCGCCCGTCTACGTCCGCCACGAGATCGTCCACAACCGGTTCGTCGTCGACGGGTTGCGCGCCAAGGGCGCGGTCTTCGTGGAAGAGCTCGACGAATGTCCCGACGACCGGCCGGTGATCTTTTCCGCCCACGGGGTTCCGAAAGCCGTGCCGGCGGAGGCCGCGCGGCGCGAGATGCTTTTCGTGGACGCGACCTGCCCGCTGGTCTCGAAGGTGCACATCGAGGCCGAGCGGCATCACGAGAACGGCCTTCAGATGATCATGATCGGCCACGCCGGCCACCCCGAGACGGTGGGCACCATGGGCCAGCTTCCCGAAGGCGAGGTCCTCCTTGTCGAGACGGTGGAGGACGTGGCGCGGGTCGAAGTCCGCGACCCCGAGAGGCTTGCCTTCGTCACCCAGACGACCCTTTCGGTGGACGACACGGCGGGCATCGTGGCCGCGCTGAAGGCCCGCTTCCCCGCCATCTTGGGCCCCCACAAGGAGGACATCTGCTACGCCACCACCAACCGCCAGGAAGCGGTGAAGGCGATGGCGCCGCGCGCCGACGCGATGCTCGTGGTGGGCGCGCCCAACTCGTCGAACTCGCAGCGCCTGGTCGAGGTCGGACGCAACGCGGGCTGCCCCTACGCCCAGCTCGTGCAGCGCGCGCGCGACATCGACTGGCGCGCGCTCGACGGCATCTCCAGCATCGGCGTCACCGCCGGCGCCTCGGCTCCCGAGGAGCTGGTGGAAGAAGTCATCGACGCTTTCCGCGACCGGTACGACGTGACTGTGGAACAGGTCGAGACGGCGCAGGAGAACGTCAATTTCAAGGTGCCGCGCGTGCTGAGGGAACCGGCCTGATGCAGGAGCATTTCGGCGCCAGGGCGCAGCGGGCGCTGCTGCGCCGGGGCCGTCCCCTCTTCGACATCGCCGCAGAAGATCGCCGCCGGCGCGACGGCCGACGTTTGGCGGGGCACGCATCTTTCGCCGACACCCCGATCCGCGGGCGCGCTCCGGTGGCGCGTCTCCGGCGCGATGCCCTTGGCCGGAGCGCCCTTGGCGCATCCGCCCCCGCCGCCGGGCGGATGCAGGACAAGGTGGCGGGCACGGCGCAATGACCCGGATTCCCACAGCCGCCCTTGCCCTCGGCCTCGCGGGGCTGATCCCCTTCGTCTGGGGCGCGCTCACCATGCTCGACCCCGCGCTTCAGGCCTGGGGCGTTGAAGCCCTGGGCCCCCGCTTCGTCGGGCCCTACGTGCTGCTGTTCTACGGCGCGATCATCCTGTCCTTCATGTCCGGGGTGCTCTGGGGCTTCGCCACGAAGGCCGACGGCGCGGTGGCGGCGACCGGCTACGCGCTCTCGGTCGTCCCGGCGCTCTGGGCCTTCTTCATGACGGGGGGCGGTCCGACCCATGCGGGCATCAGCCTGATCGCGGGGTTCGTCGGCCTTCTCGGCCTCGACTGGCTTTTCGCCCGGCAGGGCCTCGCACCGGGCTGGTGGATGCCGCTGCGCCTGCTCCTGCCGGCGATCGTCGTGATCTGCCTGGCCGTGGGGGTGTTCGCGTGACTTCCGACCGGGAGACCGTGTCCGTCTATGACGCCGAAGCCGGCCGTTACGCGAAGGTGACGGCCGGGCTGCGCGACGATCCGGATCTGCTGGCCTTCATCGCGGATCTGCCCAGGGGCGGCCGCGTGCTCGATCTCGGCTGCGGGCCGGGGATCGCGGCGGCGGCGATGGGCGAGGCCGGCCTTGCCGTGGATGCGACCGACGCCTCCGCCGAGATGGTGCGCCTTGCCGCCGCGCAGCCCGGCGTCACCGCCTGGCAGGCAAGCTTCGAGGAGATCGGCGGCGCAGCGACGTATGACGGGATCTGGGCCAATTTCAGCCTGCTGCATGCCCCGCGGGAGGCCATGCCCCGCCATCTCGCCGCGATCCGCCGCGCGCTGAAGCCACGCGGCCGCTTCCATATCGGGGGCAAGACGGGCACCGGCGCCACCCGCGACCGGCTGGGGCGGCTTTACACCTACTACACCGAACCCGAACTCGAGACCCTACTGGCCGAGGCCGGCTTCGAGATCGTCGCCCGCCGGCGCGGCCGCGACAAGGGGCTGGACGGCGCGATGGCCGACTGGGTGACCTTCGCGGCCCTTGTGGCCCCCGCCCGGCGCGGCTAAGCCGCCCCGCATGGCCAAGCTCTACGCCTTCACCGACGGCGCCTGTTCGGGCAATCCGGGCCCCGGCGGTTGGGGCGCGCTCCTGCAGGCCGTCGAGGGCGAGTCGGTCCTGAAGGAACGCGAGCTCAAGGGCGGCGAGCCCGCCACCACCAACAACCGCATGGAACTGATGGCCGCCATCGCGGCGCTGGAGGCGCTGGGCCGCGCCTCCGCGATCACGGTCGTTACCGACAGCGCCTATGTGAAGAACGGGGTGACCGGCTGGATCCACGGCTGGAAACGCAACGGCTGGAAGACCGCGTCGAAGAAGCCGGTGAAGAACGCCGAGCTCTGGCAAAGGCTCGACGCCGCGCAGGCGCGCCACGACGTGACGTGGGAATGGGTGAAGGGCCATGCCGGCCACCCCGAGAACGAGCGCGCCGACCAGCTCGCCCGCGAGGGCATGGCGCCCTTCAAGACGGGCTGACAGCGGGCACGCCCGGCCCTATATCGGCGCCAGCCGCAAAGGAGTGTCCCATGCCCGCCGTGAAGATCGCCCCCTCCATCCTCGCCGCCGATTTCGCCGATTTCGGCGCGGAGTGCCGCGCCGTCGAGGCGCAGGGCGCGGACTGGGTCCATGTGGACGTGATGGACGGCCACTTCGTGCCGAACATCACCTTCGGCCCGGCCATGTGCAAGGCGCTGCGCCCGCACATCTCCACCGTGATGGACGTGCACCTGATGATCGCGCCGGTCGATCCGCTGATCGGCGCCTTCGCCGAGGCGGGCGCGGACATCCTGACCGCCCACGTCGAGGCGGGACCGCACCTGCACCGCACGTTGCAGGCGATCCGGGCGGCGGGCGTGAAGCCGGGCGTCGCGCTCAATCCCGGCACGCCGGCCGAGGCCGTGGCGGAAGTGCTCGACCTGGTGGAGCTCGTTTGCGTGATGACGGTGAACCCGGGCTTCGGCGGGCAGAGCTTCATCGAAAGCCAGCTTCCCAAGATCGCGGCGCTCCGGCGGATGATCGGCGACCGCCCCATCCACCTGGAGGTGGACGGCGGCGTGGACGCGGCGACCGCGCCGCGTGTCGCGGAGGCCGGCGCCGACGTGCTCGTGGCGGGCTCGGCGGTTTTCAAGGGCGGCTCGGCGCAAGACCCCGCACCTTACGGAGAACACATCCGCGCCATTCGCGCGGCGGCCGAGGGCGTCTGGGCCTGAAGAGGAATTTTCGACCGAAAATTCCTAGGAACGCCGGCCCGGCCGCGCGAATTTTCGATCGTAAATTCGCGCTCAGCTGCCCTCGTGGAAATGGGCGTAGATCCGCTCGGCGAGCGCGCCCGAAATCCCCTCCACCGCCTTCAGGTCGGCGAGATCCGCCCGCGTCACCGCCTTGGCCGATCCGAAATGCTCCAGCAGGGCACGTTTGCGCGCCGCGCCCACGCCCGGCACCTCGTCGAGCGGGTTGGCCGCCACCGTCTTCGCCCGCTTCGCGCGGTGGCTGCCGATGGCGAAGCGGTGCGCCTCGTCCCTGAGCCGCTGCACGAAATAGAGCACCGGATCGTTGTGGCGCAGCGCGAAGGGACGTGCGCCGGGGCGGTGGAACTCTTCCTTGCCGGCGTCGCGGTCCACGCCCTTGGCTACCCCCACGACCGGGATGTCGGGCACGCCCAGCTCTTCGAGAATGCCCTGCACGGCGCTCACCTGGCCCGCGCCGCCGTCGATCAGCAGAAGGTCGGGCCAGGCGCCCGATCGCCGGTCGGGATCCTCCTTCAGAAGGCGCTTGAAGCGGCGGGTGAGCACTTCCTTCATCATGGCGAAATCGTCGCCCGGCGCCACGTCCTCGCCCCTGATGTTGAACTTGCGGTACTGGCCCTTCTCGAACCCTTCTGCGCCGGCCACGACCATCGCGCCCACGGCGTTCGTGCCCATGATGTGCGAGTTGTCGTAGACCTCGATCCGACGCGGCGGCTGCTCGAGCTCCAGCGCCTCGGCGAGGCCCTTCAGAAGCTTCGCCTGCGTCGCGGTCTCGGCCATGCGGCGCCCGAGGCTTTCCCGGGCGTTGCGCGCCGCCCCGGCCACGAGTTCGGCCTTCTCTCCGCGCTGCGGCACGAGGATTTCCGACTTTCGGCCGCGCTTGCCCGAAAGCGCCTCCTGCATGAGATCCGCGTTCTCGATGGGGTGCGACAGCAGCAACAGGCGCGGCGGCTCCTTGTTGTCGTAGAACTGGCCGAGGAACGCCTCCATCACCTCGGCCTCGGAGACGTCCGCGCCGACCCGCGGGTAGAAATCGCGGTTGCCCCAGTTCTGGTTGGCGCGGATGAAGAACACCTGCACACAGGCCTGACCGCCCTCCATGTGCAGCGCGATCACGTCCGCCTCTGCCACGCCGCGCGGGTTGATGCCCTGCACGCCCTGGACCTGCGTCAGCGCGCGGATGCGGTCACGCAGGGCGGCGGCGCGCTCGAATTCCATCTTGTCGGCCGCCTCGGCCATCTCGGCCGCGAGCGTCTCCTGTATCGTGGTGGATCGTCCCGACAGGAAGCGCTCGGCGTCGCGCACGCTCGCGGCGTAATCCTCCTGCGAGATCAGCCCGACGCACGGTCCCGAGCAGCGCTTGATCTGGTAGAGCAGGCAGGGCCGGGTCCGGCTTTCGAACACCGAATCCGAGCAGTTGCGCAGCTGGAACACCTTCTGAAGCTGGTTCAGCGTGCGATTGACCGCGCCGGCGCTCGCGAAGGGGCCGTAATAGGCGCCCTTCTCCGTCTTGGCGCCCCTGTGCTTCCTGATCTGCGGGAACGCGTGGTCCTTGGCCACGAGGATGTTGGGAAAGCTCTTGTCGTCGCGCAGAAGCACGTTGTAGCGCGGCTTGAGCTGCTTGATGAGGTTCTGCTCGAGCAGCAGCGCCTCGGTCTCGGTCCGCGTCGTCAGGAACATCATCGAGGCGGTTTCGCGGATCATCCGCGCGATGCGCGGGCTGTGCCCCGACGGGCGGGCGTAGTTCGACACCCGCGCCTTGAGGTTGCGCGCCTTGCCGACATAAAGCACCCGGCTTTCCGCATCGAGCATGCGATAGACGCCCGGCGAACTGTCGAGTGTCTTCAGATAGCCCTGGATGCAGGCGTGCCCGGTCACGTTTCCGGAAGCGTCGGTTTCGGCGCGGTCGCTCATGGCGCAGAGATACGATTCCCCCGGTCCGGCTGCAATCTCGCGACCGTCATGGCAAGGGCAAACAAATCCACGGTTTCTGTGGATAAAGCTGCGGGCAAGTTTTGGGCAGACAAGGATTTTCGTTTGGTTCGGGTAGCTTCGCCGCTTTGCCCAATTTTTAGGCGCTCCTGCAAAACCTTGACTTCATTGCACATTTTTCACCACCTCGCCAAGACGATGAAATCGCACACAAATTTGTAAATCTTTCTTGAAGATCCTGTGACCGGTGCACAACTCGCGCGCCTTCCGGCCGCACGGCGGTCACTCGACGCCCAGCACGTCCGGCGTCTGCCAGGCGAGGTGCTGGCCGCCATCCACGCAGATCAGCTGGCCGGTCACCGCTTCGGCATCGAGGAAATACCCCAGCGCCGCGGTGATGCCCGCGGAATCCGCCCCGCGGCCGAGCACCGTTGCGGCGCGCTGGCGCGCGAAATGGCTTTCGGTCTGGCGCGCCCCGCAAAGCGTCGGCCCCGGCCCGATCGCGTTGACGCGAAGACGGGGCGCGAGGCCCTGCGCCGCGGTCTGGGTGAACGCCCACAGCCCGGCCTTGGCCAGCGTGTAGGTCATGAACTCGGGCGTGAGCTTGCGCACGCGCTGGTCGATCATGTTGATGACGAGGCCCTGCGCCACCGGCTCTCCCCGCGCGTCGATCAGCGGCTCGGGCACCTGCCGCGCGAGCGCCTGGGTCAGCACGAAGGGCGCGCGCAGGTTGCTTTCGAAATGCCGGTCCCAGCTTTCGCGCGTCGCGGTCTCGATCCGGTCATGCTCGAAGATGGAGGCGTTGTTCACGAGGCAGGTGAGCGGCCCGCCCAGCGCTTCGGCCGCGGCATCGACAAGCGGCGTGACCTCCGCCTCGTTCAGGAGATCGGCCCGGAGCGCCACGCCCCGACGCCCCAGGGCCTCGATCTCGGCGACGGCGGACAGCGCGTCCTCGCGCGAACTGGCGTAATGCACCGCGACGTCGTAGCCGCGGCCGGCCAGATACAGCGCCATCGCGCGTCCAAGCCGCTTTCCCGCGCCCGTGACCAGTGCCCGTGACATGCCGCGTGCCTCCCTAGCTCAGCAGCAGGACCACATAGGCGACATAGCCCGCGGTCAAGCCGACACCCCAGATCCGCGTCAGATCCCGGCCGAGGAACACGACCGGAAGCAGCAGCAGGGACGCGCCCAGCATGACCCAGATGTCGAAGCGCAGGATCTCGGCGTCGACGGGAATGTCCCCCACGAGCGCGGCGATCCCGATGATCGCGAGCAGGTTGAACATGTTGGAGCCGATGACGTTGCCGAGCGCCACGTCGGCCTGCTGGCGCAGCGCCGCCATCACGGTGGTCGCAAGCTCCGGCAGCGATGTGCCGAGCGCCACGAGCGTCAGCCCGATCACCGTGTCGGGCACCCCGTAGATGCGCGCGAGCGCGGAGGCGTTGTCGACGAGAATATCCGCGCCGAGCGGCAATCCGGCGAGGCCCAGCGCGAGAAAGACGCCGATCTTCCACCACGGCATGTCCGGGTCCGCGCCCTCGACATCTTCCAGCGCTTCGGCCACGTCCAGCGTGGCGGACCTGTGCGCGCGGGCGTCCCGGAACGCGTCCGCCAGAACCAGCGCGAGCGCGGCGAGCAGGATCAGGCCCGACCACCAGGTGAAGATCCCGGTGAAGGCCAGCACCATGAAGAGGCCCGTGGCCGCCAGCATGAACAGGTAGCTCTTGCGCATCTCGCACGCGCCCGTGCTCATGGTCGAAAGCAGGGCCGGCACCCCGAGCACCAGCAGAATGTTCGCCGTGTTGGAGCCCACGACGTTGCCGAGCGCAAGGCCGGGCACATTCTCCAGCACCGCGCTGACCGAGATCAGCAACTCCGGCGCGGAGGTTCCGAAGGCCACGATGGTCAGCCCCACGATCAGCGCCGGCACGCCGAGGCGCAGGGACAGGTTGACCGCGCCTTTCACCAGAGCATCGCCGGCCAGCAGCAGGATGACGAGCCCGAGGCCCGCGAGCAGCCAGACCGTCATCCCTCAGCCCCTTTCCCTGCCGCAGGGGCAGGGCCCCTTTCCGATCCGGTAGCGCCCGCAGTCGGGGCAGCGCGCCGAGCGGAGCGCGCGCTGGCCCGGAAAACGCAGGCGGCCGAACATGGCCAGCACCCCCATGCCTGCAAGAAAGAGAAGGACAACCTTGAGGATCACGGCCAGAGGCCAAGGCGCGCATAGGCTGCGCGCTCTTCCAGCACCGCGATGCCGTCGGAAAGGACCTGTGCGCCAAGCCGCTGAAGGATGCCGCGGCGCAGGCCGTAGCGGCGGAAGCGAACCTTGTCGCCGAAGATTTCCTGCATCTTCGGTTCGAGATGGCCGATGCCGTCCACCAGACCCTTTTCCTGCGCCGCCGCGCCCAGCCAGATCTCCCCGGTGTAGATGTCCGGATCGTCGGCAAGCCTGTCGCCCCGGCGGCTTTTCACATGTCCGATGAAGGCGCCGTGCATCTGGTCGAGGATGCGGCGCAGCCGCTCGACATCCTCGGGCTTCTCGGGCTCGAACGGGTCGAGCAGGGTCTTGGAGTTGCCGGCGGTATGCACCCGCCGCTCCAGCCCCTGCCGCGCAAGGAAGACGTGGGCGCCGAAACTGGCCGAGATGACGCCGATGGAGCCCACGACAGAGCCGGTGTCGGCCCAGATCTCGTCGGCCGCGCAGGCGATCCAGTAGCCCCCCGAGGCCGCCACGTCCTCGACGAAGGCGTAGACGGGTATCTTCTTTTCATCGGCCAGACGGCGGATGCGCGCCCCGATGAGCGAGGATTGCGTGGGAGCCCCCCCCGGCGAGTTGATCTCGAGCGCAACGGCGGCCGGCTTGCCCCGCGAGAAGGCGCGCTCGATCGCCGGCGCCACCGCGTTGTCGTTGAGGCTGGAACGCCCGCCCGTCCCGATCATGCCGGTCAGCCGGACCACCGCCACCGTCGGGCGGCGCGAGAGAAAGGGCAGGTGTATTTCCATGCTGCCGGATGTAGATTGGCCGGGCACGACAAACAAGGCGGGGCGGAAAAGAACGCGGCGCCCTGCGCGCGGGCGGCGGCGCCTCTCCGGCGCGGGTCAGGAGCGGATGCGCCACCCTGTCCGGAAGATCCACCAGATCGCCCCGAGGCAAAGCGCGAGAAAGCCCGCGATGGCCAGAAGGCTGATGCCCACCGGCACGTCGGCAAGACCGTAGAACGACCAGCGGAACCCCGAGATGAGGTAGACGACCGGGTTGAAGAGCGCCACGGTCTGCCACGCCGCCGGCAGCATGGAGATCGAATAGAACGACCCGCCCAGGAACACGAGCGGCGTGACGATCAGCAGCGGCACGAGCTGGAGCTGCTCGAAATTCTTCGCCCAGATGCCGATGATGAACCCCATGAGCGAGAAGCTCACGCAGGTCAGCACAAGGAACGCGGCCATCGCCAGCGGATGGCTCACGCGGACCTCGACGAAGAAGCTCGCCGTGACGAGGATGATCACCCCGATGAAGAGCGATTTCGTCGCCGCCGCACCGACATAGCCGATCACGATCTCGAGGAAGCTGATCGGCGCCGAGAGCAGCTCGTAGACCGTGCCGATGAATTTCGGGAAATAGATCGCGAAGCTCGCGTTCGAGATCGCCTGGGTCATCACCGTCAGCATGACGAGGCCCGGCACGATGAAGGCCCCGTAGCTCACGCCCTCCACCTCCTGGATGCGCGAGCCGATCGCCGCGCCGAACACGACGAAATAGAGCGACGTGGAGATCACGGGCGAGATGAAGCTCTGCAGGAGCGTGCGGAAGAACCGCGCCATCTCGTACCGGTAGATCGCCGCCACGGCGCCCCAGTTCATGGCCGGGCCTCCGACCCGTCCTTGCCATGGACGAGATCGACGAAGATCTCCTCGAGGCTCGACTGCCGCGTGGACAGATCGCGAAGAACGAGCCCCGCCTTCTGCACGTCGTTCAGAAGCTGGGTGATGCCCGTGCGCTCGGCCGAGCGGTCGTAGCTGTAGACCAGCCGCGCCCCGTCATCGACGCGTTCGAGGCCGTAGCGCGACAGCGCCTCGGGCACCGCGTCCACCGGCTCGTGCAGTTCGATCAGGAGTTCCTTGCGCCCCAGCCGCTCCATCAGGCGCCCCGTCTCCTCGACCAGCAGCAACTCGCCCCCGTTTATGACGCCCACGCGGTCGGCGATGGCTTCCGCCTCCTCGATGTAGTGGGTGGTCAGGATCATCGTCACCCCATCCGCCTTGAGCTGGTCGACGGTTTCCCACATGCCCCGGCGCAGTTCCACGTCGACCCCGGCGGTCGGCTCGTCGAGGAAAAGAAGCCGCGGCTCGTGGGCCAGCGCCTTCGCGATCAGCACGCGCCGCTTCATGCCGCCCGACAGCTCCCGGGTCTGCGCGTCGCGCTTGTCCCAGAGCGACAGGTTCCGCAGCACCCGCTCGACCAGCGCGTCGTCCCGCGGCAGGCCGAAGAGCCCGCGGGAGAACTCCACGGTATGGCGCACCTTCATGAAGGGTTCGAGCGCGACCTCCTGCGGCACGAGCCCGATCAGCGCCCGCGCCGCGCGGAAATCCTCTAGGATGTCGTGCCCGGCGACGCGTGCCCGCCCGCCGGTGGGCATGGTGATGCCGCAGAGCGCCGAGATGAGCGTGGTCTTGCCCGCGCCGTTGGGCCCCAGCAGCGCGAGGATCTCGCCCTCCTCGACGCTGAGCGACACGCCTTTCAGGGCCTCGAGCCCGCCCCCGTAGGTCTTTCGCAGATCCTCGATTTCCAGAATTGCCGGCATTCCGCCTCCCTCGTCAGCGGCACAGTAGCCCGCAGCGTCCCGGGCACAAGGGCCTGCGCGCGTGCGCTCGATGTCGCGGACGGGCTAGCGGCGCGCGGCGCGCGCTGCTAGGCGCTGGAGGGGAAGGAGCCACGCCCGTGACCTTGCCCAGCGCGCCCTTGCCGATGAACGACGCCGCCAGGGGGATCGGCTTCATCCTCGCGGGCATGCTGGCGATCTCGGCCAACGACATGCTGATCAAGCTGCTCTCGGGCGGCTACCCCCTGCACCAGATGGTGTTCGTGCGCTCGGCCATCGCGATACCCTTCAGCCTCGCGCGCGTGCAGATCGAGGGCGGCTGGCGCATCCTGCGGCCCGACCGGCCGGGGCTGCACCTCGCGCGCGGGCTGCTGGTGGTCACGGCGAACATGACCTATTTCGCCGCGCTGGCCGTTTTGCCCCTCGCCGAGGCGACGGCGCTCTTCTTCGCCGCGCCGCTTTTCATCACGCTGCTGTCCATCCCGCTTCTGGGAGAGAAGGTGGGGCCCTGGCGGATCGGCGCGGTGGTGGCCGGCTTCGCGGGCGTGCTGGTGATGCTCCGGCCCTGGCAAGGCACACTCGACGTTCCGCGGGCGGTGCTGCTGCGGCCGGTCGTCGCCGCGCTGACCTACGCGCTGATGCAGCTTCTGACGCGAAAGCTCGGCGCGACGGCGAAGGCGTCGGCGATGGCGGTCTATATCCAGGGCACCTTTCTCGTGGTGGCCGCGGGATTCTACATCGTCGCGGGCGACGGGCGGTTCGCCGAAGGGCTCGAGAACGAGAGCCTCGTCTTCCTCCTGCGGGAATGGGTCTGGCCGCAGGGGCGCGATCTCTGGCTGTTCCTCGCGCTCGGCGCGAACGCGACGGTGATCGGCTATTCGCTCTCGGCGGCCTACCGGGCCGCGGACGTGGCGACCGTGGCGCCCTTTGAATACGTGGCGCTGCCGCTTGCGGTGCTCTGGGGCTGGTTCGTGTTCGCCGAATGGCCCTCGGGGCCGGTCTGGACGGGCATCGCGCTCATCGTGGGGGCCGGGCTTTTCGTGTTCCTGCGCGAGCGGCAGAGGAACCGGCCCGTGGCGCTCCGGACGCGGGTGCGCCGCCGCTACTGAGATCCGCCGAGCGTCACGGCGCGCACCCACCATCCCGGCCGCGCCAGCGCGGCGGCGGCGGTCTCTGCGCCCTCACGGTCGGGAAAGAGCCCGAAACAGGTCGCCCCGGAGCCCGACATCCGCGCGAGCGCGCAGCCCGGGGACGCCGAAAGCGCGGCGAGCACCTCTCCGACGACCGGCGCGAGGGCGCGCGCGGGCGCCTCCAGGTCGTTGCGCTGCGCCGAAAGCCATCGCACCAGCGCCGCCGCGTCCGCCCAGCGCGGCAACGGCGTGGGCAAGGGCGGGTTCTCTCGCTGCGCGAGGCGCGCGAAAACCTCGGGCGTGGAGAGCGACACCCCCGGATTGACCAGCACCGCGGCAAGCGCCGGCAGACCCGCGACTGGCTCCACCGTTTCGCCGATCCCGCGCATCCGGGCCGGGCGCGCGGCAAGACAGACCGGGACATCGGCGCCAAGCGTCGCCGCGTCGCCGGGCACCGCGCACCCCGACAGTCGCGACAGCGCCCGCAACGTGGCGGCCGCGTCCGAGGACCCGCCACCGATCCCCGCGGCCGCCGGCAGGTGTTTCTCGAGTTCGAGTTCCGCGTCGACGCGGATCAGCGCCGCGGCCCGCAACACGAGATTCTCCGGCCCGTCGGGCACGCCCCGGGCCATCGGGCCCGTCACGCGAAGCGAGGTTGTGGCAGCCGGCGCCGCGCGCAGCGTGTCGCCCAGGTCGGCGAAGACGACGAGCGAATCGAGCAGGTGATAGCCGTCGGCCCGGCGGCCGGTGACGTGGAGCGCGAGATTGATCTTGGCCGGGGCGTGCGCCTCAACCGCCGTCATTGGCGACTTCGAGGGGCGGCGCGCCCTCTTCGCTCAGCACCTGGTCGAGCCCGACCTCGAGCTTGCGGCGGATGCGGTCGGGATCGACGTCCTCCGTCTCGCCGGGCTTTATCAGCGAAAGCGCGCGATGCCACTGGAACCGCGCCTCCATCCTGCGGCCGACGGCCCAGTAGACGTCGCCCAGATGGTCGTTGACGATCGGGTCCACCGGCATGAGTTCCGCCGCGCGCTCCATGTGACCGACCGCCTCCTCGTAGCGGCCGAGCCGGTAGAGCGCCCAGCCCAGGCTGTCCACGATGTAGCCCGAGTCGGGCCGCGCCTCGACCGCCTGCTCGATCATCTCCAGCGCTTCCTCGAGGTTGGTCTGCTTCTCTACGAGCGAATACCCGAGATAGTTCAGCACCTGCGGCTGGCCCGGATTGAGCTCGAGCGCCTTGCGGAACCCGGCCTCCGCCTCCTCCCAGAGATCCTGCCGTTCCTGCGAGATGGCGCGCGCGTAATAGAGGAACCAGTCGGCCTCTTCGGGATTGTCGTAAAGCGCGATCGCGCGGTCGTAGGCCGCGACCGCTTCCGCGTGACGTTCGAGCACCCGGAAAAGATCGCCGAGCGTGAAGTGCACCACCGGCAGGTCGCCATGCGTCGCGGCCAGCTGCTCCAGTACCTCGATCGCCGCATCGGGCTTGTCGTCGAGGCGCAGCGCCTCCGCGCGGCCGAGTTCGGCCGCGTGGTAGGACGGGTGATCGCGCGGCACGCGCTTCAGCGTCTCGACGGCGAGTTCGTAGCGCTCCAGCCGCTCCAGCAGGTCCGCCGACATCAGGATGGCGTCGACGTGGTCGGGCCGCAGATGCTCCGCCACCCGCGCGTAAAGAAGCGTGAAGTCGTCGTTGGCCTCTCCGCGCAGCGCGCTGGCGATGGTGAAGAACACCTCCGCCAGCCCGTCGCGGGCGCTTCCGACCTGCGTGAACGGCAGCCGCGCGCCCGACGCGAGGGCCTCGCGCATCGCCCGCGGCGCCGGGTCGAGCTCCGGGCCGAAGCTCTCGTCCAGAAGTTCCAGCGCCTCCTCGTTGCGGTCGAGCTGGCTCAATACCTCGATATGCGCCATGACCCCGCGCCGCGTCAGCGGCGCGGATCCGCCCGCCTCGCCCGAATAGACCTTGTCCGCGCCCTCGAAATCGCCGACCGACGCCAGCGCCAGCGCCTTGTGATAAAGCGCGAAACCGCGCAGCCCCTCTTCCTCTGCCATGGCGTCGAAGGCCACGAGCGCGCCCGACATGTTGCCCTGCCCCAGCTCGGCCCAGGCCCGCACCAGCGAATCCACCAGCATGCCGACCCCCTGGCCTTCCTCCAGCATGGTCAGGATCTCGCCGTAGCGATCGTTGGCGCCACGATCCGCGAAGAGCACCATGTTGGCGATCTCGTTCGTCGCGTCCGACGCGGCCAGGCGGCGCGCGATCGGCAGCGCCCTCTCCACGTCGCCGAGCCCGAGATTGGCGTGCGTCGCAGAGCGCAGGAGGTCGGTGTTTCCCGGATCATGCGCCAGCGCCTGCGCGTAATAGCGTGCCGCGGCGCGGTAGTCGGCCTCATAGGACGCCTGCCGCGCCGCGAGATAGGCGCCGGACGGCACGGATGCCGCCTCCGCGAGGGGCGCCGAAACGGCTAACGCGGCGGCGAGCAGGGTCGTTCTGAACTGTGGCACGGGCGGGTCGTCCTCCTGAGTGGCGGGATGCTCGTGACGGAAGATTAGGGTGCGCACCGCAGCGAAGCAATGCGGCCGCCGCCCACCCCTCCGGGACGGCGGATGCGCGCCAGCCGCCTACATGTTGGGATAATTCGGCCCGTCGCCGCCCTGTGGGGTTACCCAGGTGATATTCTGGCTGGGATCCTTGATGTCGCAGGTCTTGCAGTGCACGCAGTTCTGGAAGTTGATCACGAACTTGTCATTGCCCTGATCGTCCTTGACGAACTCGTAGACGCCCGCCGGGCAGTAGCGCGCCGAGGGCCCACCATAGGTGGCGAGGTTCACCTGCACCGGGACGTCCGGATCGCCGAGGCGCAGGTGCGACGGCTGGTTTTCCTCGTGGTTGGTCATCGAGAAGCTCACGTTGGTCAGCCGGTCGAAGCTGATCCTGCCGTCGGGCTTCGGATAATCGATCGGCGCGTGCTTCGACGCGGGCTCCGTCGCCTCGGCGTCGGTCTTGCCGTGCGGCACCGTGCCGAAGAGCGAGAAGCCGAGCGTGTTAGTCCACATGTCGAGACCGCCAAGACCGAGCCCGCCGATCAGCCCGTATTTCGACCAGAGCGGTTTGACGTTGCGGACCTTGCGCAGGTCCTCGCCGATCGGACCGCCCCGCACCTCGGCCTCGTAGGCGTCGAGCGTGTCGCCCGCGCGTCCCGCCTGAAGCGCGGCATGGGCCGCCTCGGCGGCCGCCTTGCCCGACAGCATCGCGTTGTGGTTGCCCTTGATGCGCGGCACGTTGACCATCCCGACCGAGCAGCCGAGCAGCGCGACACCCGGCGCCACCATCTTGGGCATGGACTGATAGCCGCCCTCGCTGATCGCCCGCGCGCCGTAGGCCACGCGCTTTCCGCCCTTCAGAAGCTCGGCCACCTTCGGATGATGCTTGAAGCGCTGGAACTCCATGTAGGGGAAGAGATGCGGGTTGGCGTAATTCAGGTGAACGACGAAGCCCACGTAGACCTGGTTGTTCTCCAGGTGGTAGATGAAGCTTCCGCCGCCGGCGTTCCGGCCGAGCGGCCACCCCATGGTATGGGTGACCTCGCCCTCGTTGTGCTTCTCGGGATCGACCTCCCAGATCTCCTTCATGCCGAGCCCGTATTTCTGCGGCTCCTTGCCCGCCGAAAGATCGAACTTGCCGATCACCTGCTTCGACAGCGATCCGCGCACGCCCTCTGCGAGGAAGAGGTACTTGCCGTGCAGCTCCATGCCGGGCTCGTAGGACGCGCCCGGCGTTCCGTCGGGCTGAAGCCCGAACTCGCCGGCCACGACGCCCTTCACCTCGCCGTTCTCGCCCCACACGAGTTCCGAGCAGGACATGCCGGGAAAGATCTCGACGCCGAGGCCCTCGGCCTGCTCCGCCATCCAGCGGCACACGTTGCCCATGGAGACGATGTAGTTGCCGTGATTGTTCATCAGCCCGGGCATCGGCCAGTTCGGGATGCGGATCTGTCCGCCCTCGCCCAGCATGTAGAAGTTGTCCTCGCGCACCGGCACGTTGAGCGGCGCGCCCTTCTCCTTCCAGTCCGGCATCAGCGCGTCGAGGCCGGAGGGGTCGAGCACCGCCCCGGACAGGATGTGCGCGCCCACCTCGGACCCCTTCTCGAGCACCACCACCTCGAGATCGGGATCGAGCTGCTTGAGACGGATCGCGGCCGAAAGCCGCGCGGGTCCCGCCCCGACGATCACCACGTCGTATTCCATCGTCTCGCGCGTCACCTCGGCCATCGGACCCTCCCGGCTTGAGTGCTATGGTCGGAAAGACTATCCGGCACGCAGGTAGCCCGCCCTCCCGCGGCGCGTCAATCGCAACCGGACGTCGCCGCCTGCGAAACACCGCCGCGCCCCGGAAAATGCGCGGTGCGGCGCCGCGGAGCCCGATCCATGCCGCGTCCGGCCTTGCAAATCGCCCGCCCCTCGGGCCACTGTGCACCGCGTCCGCGGCGCGCCCGATCCGCGCGCGGATGCCGCCGGTTCCCGGTGCGCCCGCTCACGAAACGCCGGTAGAGGCCCATGGAAAAAGTACCGATGACCCGCGCGGGGCACACCGCGCTGGAAGCCGAACTGAAGCACCTGAAGTCGGTCGAGCGCCCGGCGATCATCAAGGCGATCGCCGAGGCCCGCGAGCATGGCGACCTGTCGGAAAACGCCGAGTATCACTCCGCCCGCGAAAAGCAGAGCTTCATCGAAGGGCGGATCAAGGAGCTCGAAGGGGTGCTCGGCCGGGCCGAGGTGATCGATCCCTCGACGCTTTCGGGGCCGATCAAGTTCGGCGCGACCGTGCGCCTCGTGGACGAGGACACCGAGGAGGAAAAGACGTGGCGGATCGTCGGCGAGCACGAGGCCAACGTCGAGATGGGGCTTCTCAACATCAAGTCGCCGATCGCGCGCGCCCTCATCGGCAAGGAGGAAGGCGACAGCGTCGAGGTGCGCACGCCGGGGGGCGAGAAGTCCTACGAAGTGCTCGAGATCCGATACGAGTGATCCCCGAGGAGTGAGGGGCCCGCCCATGGCCGAGACGCGCGACGAGAGCCAGACCTCCCTCGGCCTCTACCAACGCCCGCAGATCCCGCGCGCCTCGGGCTTCGAGATCGCGGCGGCGGCGGCAAGCATCGCGTGGCTTGCGATGGCCGGCGGCTTCCTCGTGCTGACGTCGGGCGGGGACAGCGACGCCGCCGGCCTGCGCTTCGCGATGACCGCGCTCGCGCTCTTCCTGCCCGTGGGCATGATCTGGGTGGCCGCCACCGCGGCGCGGGCGAGCCGGGTCATGCGCGAGGAAAGCCAGCGACTGCAGGCGGCCGTCGAGGCGCTTCGGCGCGCCTATCTCGCGCAGGAACAGGGCCGGCACTCGGTGGCGGAGCCGTCCGTTTCGAAAAAGCTCGACGAGATCGCGGCCCTGCAGCGGCGCACCGACGCGGCCCTCGCCGTCTTCACCTCCTCGCGCTCCGCCGGCGCGGCGGCGGCCGCCGCCGACCCCGCCGGAGAGCCGGCCGCGGACGATCAGGCGACGCTCGCGCTCGGCACCCCGGCCGAGGCGCTTGCGCCGCCCCTCGCGACCGAGGACTTCATCCGCGCGCTCAACTTCCCGGAAACGGCCGAGGACATGGAGGGGGTCGCCGCGCTCCGCCGCGCGCTGGCCGACCGGCAGGCATCGCAGCTCGTGACCGCGGCGCAGGACGTGCTGACGCTGCTCAGCCAGGACGGCATCTACATGGACGATTTGCCCCCCGACATGGCCCGACCCGAGGTCTGGCGGCGCTTCGCCAAGGGCGAACGCGGCCGCACCATCGGCTCGCTCGGCGGGATCCACGACCGCTCGTCGCTCGCGATCAGCGCGGCGCGGATGAAGCAGGATCCCATCTTCCGCGACGCCGCGCATCATTTCCTGCGCCGCTTCGATCACGGTTTCGCCGCCTTCGAGGCACGCGCCAGCGACGCCGAGATCCAGTCCTTCGCGGACACGCGCACGGCGCGCGCCTTCATGCTTCTGGGCCGCGTCGCCGGCACCTTCGACTGAACGCGCGGAACTCTTCGCGCCCGGAAATCCGCTCCGGGGCACGGGTGCGCCGGATCAGGCGAGATGATCGAGGATGGGGCAGTCCGGCCGGTCGTCCCCGTGGCAGGCGTGCACGAGAGACGAAAGCTCTTTTCGCAACTCCTGCAAGGCGCGCTGCTTGGCCTCGATCTCGGCCAGGCGCCGCTCCGCGATGCGCTTGACGTCGGCGCTGGACCGGGTGCGATCCTCGTAAAGCCCGAGCAACTCGCGGCATTCCGGGATCGAGAACCCGAACTCCCGCGCGCGCCGGACGAAGGCGAGCTTGCGAACGGCCGCATCGTCGTAATCCCGGTAGCCCGCCGCGCTGCGCCCGGCCGGAGCCACGAGCCCGATATCGGCGTAATAGCGCACGGTCTTGACCGGCAGACCCGCCGCCTGTGCCGCTGTCGAGATGTTCATCCGTCACCCTCTCTCCAGTTAAGGGAAACTAGGCGCGGGTGCATCACTCAGCAAGCCCGCACCGCCGCCGCGAGTTCCTGCTCGAAGCCCAGGCCGAGGATCCAGCCTTCTTCCGGCGCGCTGACCCCAAGCATCGCGGATAACCGCTCGCCCTTCAGCCGCGCCAGGGCCGCCGCCATGAGCCGCACCTGCGCGGCATCGAGGATCTCGTCCGCGCCCCGGCGCGCCGCGATGGCCTCGCGCAGGAGCGAGGGCCAGATTTCCACCAGCGCCACGTCGGCGTCCGCCACCGGCTCGAACGGCCAGGCCGCGGCCCCGAAGCGGCGGCGCAGCCGCGCAAGCACCGGCAGCCCGGTGAGCGCCTGGCTGCCGACCGAGCCCGCCCCGGAAAGCTGCCAGCAGGAAAAGGCGCCGCGCGCCCGTCGTTCCGCCGCGCGCCATTCTTCCATGCCGTGACCGGCCCGCGCGCGCCCCTTGCGAGGCAGGTGCGCAATGTCCCGGCGCAGCCCGTTGCCCCAGAACGGCCCGACGCCCGGGAACCGCGCGTTGATCCCTGCGGCCACGTCGAACCGGTTGCTGGTGCGGGGGCCTTCCTCGATGCGCGCCTCCAGCCAGTCCCAGACGGCGAGCGCGTCGGCGCGGCCGGTGAGCGCGGCCGCGAAGCCGGCCGGGTATCCGAAGGGAAAGTCGAAGCCGGCGAGCACGCGCCACCCCGCCGCACGCTCGGCGGCGATGCGCGTAGTGAGCCAGGCCTCGGCGACGGGCCGGCTGCGCAGGTAGACCGGCGGCTCGGCCCCCGCGGGGCTGACCACGCACCCCCAGATCGCGTCCTTCTTGGGGCGCGGGCCCCGGTCGGCGCCGCCCGACCAGTCCACCATGAGCACCGTGTCCCACCTCACCGGCCCGCACCGAGAAGCGCGCGGGCGGCGTTCAGGTCCTCGGGCGTGTTCACGTTGAAGAAGGGATCGCGCGGCGCGGCGGGGAAAAGCGCCTCCGCCGCGCCCTGCGCCTCGGCCCAGCGGCCGAGCTTGCGCTCGCCCGCCGCGAGGGCCTCCCGCAACCCCTCGCGCAGCGCCACAGGCCAGAGCGCGCAGGTGGGATGCAACCGCCGTCCGCCGGGCAGGTCGCTCGCCGCGAGCGCGACGCCCGTGCCCTGCGCCGCGGCGGCCGCCATCAGCCGCGCGACCATGTCCCGCGGCAGAAAGGGGGTGTCGGCGGCCGCGGTCACGACCGTCCTGGCCTCCAGCCCGGCGGCCCAATCGAGCGCCGCGAGCAGCCCCGCGAGCGGTCCGGCGAAGCCCGGCAGCGCATCGGGCAGGACCGGCAGCCCGCTAGCGGCGAAGCGCGCGGGGTCGCCGCCCGCGCAGATGGCCAGCGCCCCGACCTGGGGACCGAGCCGCGCGGCGACGTGGCCGAGAAGCGTGCTGCCCCCCAGCGGCAGAAGCGGCTTGTCCACCCCGCCCATGCGCCGGCCCTGGCCCCCGGCGAGAATCGCGCCGGCGGGCGGCGTCATGCCGTCCCCCCGGGCGCGGTTTGCATCTTGCCGGGAGCGGGCGTAAGGCCACGCACCGAAGAAGGGAAAGGCGGCGTCATGCGGGTATCATCCACCAAGCGGGCCTATCTGCAAGGGGTGCGCGACGGCTTGCCCTTCCTGCTCGTGGTGTCGCCCTTCGCCGCGCTCTTCGGCATCGTCGCCACCGAGGCCGGGCTCGCCGTCACGGAAACGATGGCGTTCTCCATCGTCGTGATCGCCGGCGCGGCGCAGTTCACCGCGCTCCAGCTGCTCGTGGAGGAGGCGCCGACGATCATCGTGCTGGCCTCGGCGCTCGCGGTGAACCTGCGCATGGCGATGTATTCCGCCTCGCTCACCCCGCATCTGGGCCGGGCATCGCTGTGGCAGCGCGCCCTCGTCGCCTATTTCCTGGTGGACCAGACCTACGCCATGAGCGTGGCCCGGTTCGAGCGCGAGCCCGATCTGGGCATGACCGCGAAGCTTGCCTATTTCTTCGGGGTCGTCACGCCGATCTGCCCGATGTGGTACGCCATGACGCTGGTGGGCGCGGTGGCCGGCGGCGGGCTGCCCGAGGGCCTCGCGCTCGATTTCGCGGTGCCGATCACCTTTCTGGCCATGATCGCGCCGATGCTGCGCACCTTCGCGCATGTCGCCGCGGCGGGTGTCTCGGTCGCGCTCGCCCTCGCCTTCGCCTTCCTGCCCTACAGCCTCGGCCTCATGGTGGCAGGGCTTGGCGGCATGGTGACGGGGGCGCAGGTAGAGCTTTGGCTCGCCCGCCGGCAGCCGGGACAGGAGGGCGCGCCATGACCGATCGGGGGATCGATCCCGCCACGCTCTGGCTCGTGATTCTCGCCCTCGGGGCAGGCAGCTTCGGACTGCGCTTCGTGTTCCTGGGCCTCGTGGGCGACCGCCCGTTGCCGGCCTGGCTTCTGCGGCACCTGCGCTACACGGCCGTGGCGGTGCTGCCCGGCCTGGTGGCGCCGATGGTCGTCTGGCCCGCGGCCACGGGCGGCGCGCTCGATCCCGCCCGCCTTGTCGCCGCGTTGGCGACGCTCGGGCTCGGCCTCGTCACGCGCAACGTGCTCGTCGCGATCCTGGGCGGCGCGGCGACGCTCTATCTGGGGCTCTACCTGACCTGACCGACGGGCGGCGTCGAGGTGGGCATCGGGAAATGCGCCGGGCGGTTCGGGTCCGGCAACTGGCCGTAACGCGCGATGGCCTTCGCCTTGTCCGGGTCGTCGTACTCGATGAGCTTTTCCTCGCGCACGCCCGGCACGCGGCCGAAGCTTTCCATCAGCCGTTTCGGGAACCAGCTGCGCTCCACCGTTTCGAACCCGGGCAGGGAGGAAATGATCTCGGCGGTGACACGGGTGCACCGGGTCGGCGCGACGGGTCCGCGTTCCTGCACGAGGCGAAGCGCCATTTCGGCGGTGGCGGCGGGCACCTCCACCTCCTGCACGACGACATGAAAGGTCTCGCGCGCGTGCGCGCGGCGGTAGACATCCTCGAAGGCGGGCGTGATGCCGTAAAGCACGTCGTTGCGTTCGGGAATGAGCTCGTGCGTGACCGAGCCCGCCGGATCGAAGATCACCCGCTGCGATCCATTGACCATGAGGCTGGTATGCGACCCCTGGCCGTTGCGGTTGTTGATCATCGTGTAGAGCGTGATCGCCGGGGGCCCGTCATGAACGTAGCGCGCCCGCGCCACGGCCTCTTCGGGCGCCCAGACCCGTTCGGCCGGCGCGCAGCCCGCGACGATCGCCGGCGCGACAAGGCAGGCCAGAAAGCGGCGTCGGCGCATGGATGTCGCCCCCGCCCGCGCCGCCACGATCAGACGGCGAAAATGGCAAGGAAGATCAGGATACCGATGGAGACGCCGCCAACCCACACGGCCGCCCGGATGAACCCGGCAAAGGTCTTCTCGTGATCGCTGACGTCCATGTCGCCATGCTTGTGCTGCTCAGCCATGTCACATTTCTCTCCCTGCATCGCGGATTCGCCTTCCGCATAGCCAATTCGCCGCGTCGTGTCATCCCGTCACGCGTCACGACGGGGCCCCGTCGCCGCCCGCCTCCCGGCCCGCCGCCATGCGGCACGCGGTGAACTCGAGGGCGCCGTCGCGGTTCAGGTGCCGGGTCGCGCGCCCCGCCCGGTGGAGGTGGTTGAGATGGGCCACCGCCTCGACCAGCGCGAGACCGTATTCGGCCCGCCCGATGCTGCGCTTGAAAAGCGGCGCGAAGCACGCTCCGGCGGTTTTCGGCGTGGCGATGTGACGCTCCAGCCGGGCAAGCGCGCCGCGATGGTTCTCGATCAGCTGCGCGAGGCGAAGCGGCAGCCCCGTGAACGGCAGCTTGTGGCCGCCCAGCGCGAGCTGGTCGTCACGCGCGAGACCGGCTAGCCGCGTGCAGGACTCCAGCCAGTCCGCCACCGGATCGGCCTCGGGCTCGGTGGCGTAGACCCCGAGGTTGGAGCTGATCGAGGGCAGGATCTGGTCGCCCGCCAGAACCAGCGCGTCGTCGCGGCTCCAGAAAGTGGCGTGTTCCGGGGCGTGGCCGTGGCCGATATGCACGTCCCAGCGCCGGCCGCCCATCTCCAGCGTGTCGCCCTGTTGCAGCCGGGTGAATCCCAGCGGCATGGGCCAGACCATGTCGGCGAAGTTGAAGGGGCGCTCGTCGGCCCGCTCGGCCAGGATCTCGGGGTCCATTCCCGCGCGGCGCCAGAATTCGAGCGTTTCGGGAGGCGGGCGGTCCTGCTCGTCGAGGGTGAGCATCCGCGCGAAAAGCCACGCCGTGCGCGTGGTCAGAAGCTCGGCGCCATGCACGGACTGGAACCAGCCGCCAAGCCCCATGTGGTCGGGATGGTGATGGGTCACCACCACGCGCCGGACAGGCTTGCCGCGAAGCGGCCCCGACAACAGGCTGTCCCAGATGGCGCGCGACGTTCGCGAGCTCATGCCGGTGTCGACGAGTATCCAGCCGTCGCCGTCGTCGAGCGCGTAGACATTGACGTGGTCGAGCGCCATCGGCAGCGGCAGGCGCAGCCACAGCACGCCCTCGGCCACCTCCACCGCCTCGCCGGGGGCGGGCGGGGTGTCCCAGGGTGTCCGGATGCCCGCGCCGCCATCCATCACGCAGCGAGATCCTCGGGCGCGAGCGCGTAGAGGTCGGCCGCGCCCTCGCGCGCCTCGCCGAGGCAGGCCGCATGTTCGGGCAGCGACCGGCCCATGTAGACCCGCGCGAGCGCCGTGCGCGGCCCCGAGAGCCCCTCGGCCAGCGCCGCCTTCAGGTGGAAATGGCCGCCAAGCACGCGTGCCACCCCGCGCAGGTAGGCCGACGCGCCGCCGAACCGATCGTTCAGGTTACCGTTCGACACCAGCGCCTCGGTGGTCTCGCGCAGCGTCTCGGCGGCCTGCCAGACCGCCTCGGCCATCTCGGGCGCGCGGCCCCGAGCGCGCTCGGCCTCCGCCTCGATCTCGTCGAGCAGCGCCTGCGCCGCATCGCCCCCGTCGGCGCGCTTGCGGCCGACGAGGTCCATGGCCTGGATGCCGTTGGTGCCCTCGTAGATCGAGCTCACGCGGACGTCGCGCCAGTACTGCGCCGCGCCCGCTTCCTCGATCACGCCCATGCCGCCATGGACCTGGATGCCGGTGTCGGCGGCGGCGATGCCGACATCGGTGCAGAACGCCTTGGCGACGGGGGTCAGGAACGCCGCCCGCGCGTCCCAGGCGGCGTCGCCGGTGGCCGAGGCCATGTCGATCGCCACCGCGCAGGAAAGCCCGATCGCCCGCGCCGCGAAAAGATCGGCGCGCGTGGTGGCGAGCATGCGCCGCACGTCGGCATGATCGACGATCGCGCCGGTGCCGTCGGCCAGCGGGCTCCGGCCCTGGCGGCGGTCCATCGCGTAGGCGAGCGCGTGCTGGAAGGCGCCCTCGCCCGAACCGAGTCCCTGCATCCCGACGCCCACGCGGGCGTTGTTCATCATGGTGAACATGCAGCGCATCCCCTGGTGCGGCGCTCCCACGAGCCAGCCGGTGGCGCCCTCGTAGGACATCACGCAGGTGGGGCTGCCATGGAGGCCGAGCTTCTTCTCGAGGCTGACGACGCGCAGATCGTTCGCGACGCCCGGGCGCCCCTCGGCATCCGGCAGGAACTTCGGCACGAGGAAGAGGCTGATCCCCTTCGTGCCGGGCGCGCCGTCGGGCAGGCGTGCCAGCACGAGGTGACTCACGTTCGCGGCGAAGTCGTTGTCGCCGCCGGTGATGTAGATCTTCTGCCCGGTGATGGCGTAGGTGCCGTCGCCCCTCGGCTCGGCGCGCGTGGTCAGCGCGCCCACGTCCGAGCCCGCCTGCGGCTCGGAGAGGTTCATCGTGGCCGTCCACTCCCCGCTCGCGAGTTTCGGGATGAAGAGCGCCTTGATCCAGTCCTCGGCATGATGCTCGAGCGCCTCGATCTGGCCCTGCGCCATGAGCGGCGTCAGCTGCGTGGCGAGCGCCGCGCCCGACATCATCTCGTTCACCGCGCTGGTCAGGACGAAGGGCAGCCCGAGGCAGCCGTGTTCCGGCGGCCCGGAGATCGCCAGGAACCCGCCCTCGGCGATGGCACGATACCCCTCGGCGAAGCCCGGGGGCATCCGGACTACCCCGTTTTCAAGCCGCGCGGGCGTCGCGTCGCCTGCGCGCTGAAGCGGGTGAACCACCTCCTCGCAGATCCGCCCCGCCTCGCCCAGCATGGCGCTGACCACGTCGGGCGTCGCCTCGGCGAAGCGCGGCGTCGCGGCCACCCGGCCGAAGCCCGACACATGCTCCAGGATGAAGGCGATGTCGCGGGTCGGGGCGGTGTAGGGCATGATGCGCTCCATGGATGAGGCTTGGCAGCGGGCCGACGCGGGGGTATGCGCCGCCGCATCCCCGCATCGCGTGCGACGTGACGGAAATCGGCGCGCGCCTCAACCCGGAACGCCGCGTCACGGATGCCCGAGTTCGACACCGAGCTGCTTGCCCCGGACGAGGGCGGCCTGGCGCGCGCCGCCGCGATCTGGCGCGCCGGCGGGCTCGTGGCGCTTCCCACCGAGACGGTCTACGGGCTTGCCGCCGACGCCCGCCAGGGCCGCGCCGTGGCCCGGATCTTCGCGGCGAAGGAGCGGCCCCGCTTCAACCCGCTGATCGTGCACCTGCCCGACGCGGCCGCGGCGCGGCAGCTCGCCGATTGGCCCCGCGACGCCGCCCGGCTCGCCGACGCGTTCTGGCCGGGCCCGCTCACGCTCGTGCTGCCGCTGCGGCCGGGGCACGGCCTTTCGCCGCTCGTCACCGCGGATCTGCCGACGGTCGCGCTCCGGGTGCCTGCGCATGACGTGGCGCGCGCGGCGCTGCACGCCTTCGGCGGGCCGCTCGCCGCGCCCAGCGCGAACCCCTCGGGCCGGATCAGCCCGACCACGGCGGCGCATGTGCTCGCCGGGCTCGGCGGGCGGATCGAGGCGGTGATCGACGGCGGCCCCTGCCCCGTCGGCGTGGAAAGTACCATCGTGAGCCTCGCCGGGGATCCGGCGCTCCTGCGCCCCGGAGGCGTGCCCGCCGAGGCCGTGGAAGCCGCGCTCGGGCGCCCCCTGGCCCCGCCGGAGGCCGCGGCGCCCGATCGCCCCGGCGCACCGGGCCAGCTTGCGTCCCACTACGCGCCCCGCGCGGCCGTCAGGCTCGACGCGACCGAGCGCCGGCCGGGCGAGATCCTTCTGGGGTTCGGGGCGATCGCGGGCGATCTCACGCTCTCGGCCTCGGGCGATCTGGCCGAGGCGGCGGCCAATCTCTTCGGGCATCTGCACGCCCTCGACGCCCGCGGGCAGCCGATCGCGGTGGCGCCGGTCCCGGAAACGGGGCTCGGGCGCGCCATCAACGACCGGCTGCGGCGCGCCGCCGCGCCGCGCCCCTGAGCGGGCGGGCGGGGCTGGCGCCCCCCGGCCGCGACGCCTACTATCGCACCATGGACTCGGGGATGGATTGGCACGCCGCGCGCGCGGCGCTGGAATGGCAGGTGGAGCTCGGCGCCACCGACGCGATCCAGGATACGCCCGTGAACCGTTTCGAGGCGGCGCCCCCGGCGCCCGCCCGCGCGCAGGCCCCGGCGGCGGCGCCCGCCGCCCATGTGCCCGAAGACGATCCGATCGCCGAGGCGGAGGCCGCCGCCGCCGGGGCGCAGGATCTCGGGGCCCTGAAGGCGGCCATGGCCGCCTATCCCCATTGCGATCTGCGCCGCGGCGCGCGCAACCTTGTCTTCGCCGACGGGGTGCCCGGCGCGCCTGTGATGATCGTGGGCGAGGCGCCGGGCCGGGACGAGGACCGGGAAGGCCGCCCCTTCGTGGGGCGCGCGGGCCAGCTCCTCGACCGGATGCTGGACGCGATCGGGCGCGCGCGGGATGCGGACAGCGCTGGACACGCGGTCTACATCACCAACGTGCTGCCATGGCGTCCGCCGCAGAACCGTACGCCGACGGCCCAGGAAATCGCGATGCTTCTGCCATTCCTGCGCCGGCACGTGACCCTCGCGCGGCCGCGCATCCTCGTCCTGATGGGGAACGCGAGCTGCCAGGCCCTGCTCGGGCGGTCCGGCATCACCCGGCTGCGCGGCCACTGGGACGAGGCTCTCGGCCTGCCCGCGCTGCCGATGTTCCATCCCGCCTACCTGCTGCGCAATCCGCAGGCGAAACGGGAGGCCTGGGCCGACCTGCTGGAGCTTCAGGCCAGGCTGCGGGGTGCCGGCTGATGCCCGATCCGCTCGTCCTGCTCGTGTTTCTTCCGGCGGCGCTGGCGCTCAATCTCACGCCGGGGGTCGACATGCTGTTCTGCCTCGCCCAGGGCATGAAGGCCGGACCGCGCCCGGCGCTGGCCGCCTCGGCGGGCATCTCGACCGGCACGATGGTGCATGTCGCGCTGGCGGGGCTCGGGCTGGGCGCGCTCGTCGCGGCCTTTCCCTGGCTCTTCGGCGCGATCCGGTGGCTCGGCGCGGCCTATCTGCTGTGGCTCGCGTGGCGGGCGCTGACAGAGCCGCTCGGCCACGGGCACGCGCCGCCGGCGCGCCCTGCACGCGCCTTCCGCGACGGGCTGGTGGTGAATCTCTCGAACCCCAAGATGATTCTCTTCATCCTGGCCTTCGTGCCGCAATTCGTGGATCCGTCCGACGCGGTGCTGCGGCAGTTCCTGGCCTTCGGCGCGGTGCTGGCGGCGGGCGGTTTCGTCGTGAACGGGATCGTGGGGGTCTTCGCGGGGCGGCTCGGGCGGCGCCTCGCCTCCAGCCCGCGGCTGGAAAACGGGCTGCGCGGCGTGACCGCAACGCTTTTCGGCGCACTGGCCCTGCGCATGGGATGGGAGGCCGCGCGCGGATGAGCAGGATCGACGACACCCGGGAGTTCATGCCCGTCCGCATCGCGGTGCTGACCGTGTCGGACACGCGCGGGCCCGAGGACGACCGCTCGGGCGACACGCTGGTGGAACGGCTCGAGGCGGCGGGCCACACCCTGGCCGCCCGCGCCATCCTGCCCGACGATCGCGCGCTCATCTCCGCGAAGCTGCGCGAGTGGGTGTCGGATTCCGGCGTGGACGTGGCGATCTCCACCGGGGGCACGGGGCTGACCGGGCGCGACGTCTCGGTCGAGGCGCACCGCGACGTCTACGAGAAGGAGATCGACGCCTTCGGCACCGTCTTCACCCTCGTCTCGCTACAAAAGATCGGCACCTCGGCGGTGCAAAGCCGCGCGACCGCGGGCGTGGCGGGCGGCACCTATCTCTTCGCGCTGCCGGGCAGCCCCTCGGCCTGCCGGGACGCGTGGGACGAGATCCTCGGGCCGCAGCTCGACTACCGCCACAGGCCCTGCAACTTCGTCGAGATCCTGCCGCGCCTCGACGAGCACCGAAGGCGCAAGTGACGCTCGCCTTCCGCCCCGTGGGCCCGCTGCCCGAGGCCGAGCTCTGGCGGGGCGCGCTCGTGCGGGCGCGCGACACGCTCGGCCGCGAGCTTCTGCAGCTCCGCGACGACCTGCCGCACGTGGCGGGCGCCGGCTGCTGGAGCCTCTTCGGCGGCGGCGTGGAGGCCGGCGAAACGCTCGAGGGTGCCGCGCGGCGTGAATTCGCGGAAGAGACCGGGATCGCGCTGGCCCCGGGCGATCTGGTCCCGCTCGCCCGCGCCGGGGCCACGGCGAAACCGGGCGGCGTGCTCTACGTCTTCGACTGCACCCGGGCGCTCGCGCCCGGCGCGGTGCGCCTGGGCGAAGGCGCCGGCTTCGGCTTCCTGACGCCCGCGCAGGTGGACGCCTGGCCGCTTCTGCCGCAGATCCGGGCGCTGCTGCAAAACCAGCGGGACCGCGCGCCGTGAGCGCCGCGCGGGGCGGCGGGAAGGGCGCGGCACCTTGGCATTTCACCGCGCGTTCCTAATCTAGTGGGGTGCTCCCGCGGGGGCAGACGTCGAAAGGACGCGAACGAATGGTCTTTCTCAGGCAGAGCGTGGTCGGCCTGTTCCTGCTGGCGCTGACGCTCGGGCTGCTAGTCTACGCGGGCAGCCTGATCCAGGGGGCGGTGACCGAGCGGCTCGCGCAGGAGCCGCGCGTTCCCGAGGCGCGCGAGCGCGTCTTCGCGGTGAACGTGGTCGATGCCCGGCCGGAGACCGTCACGCCCGTCCTCACGGCCTTCGGAGAAGTTCGGAGCCGCCGCACGCTCGAATTGCGCGCGGCGACGTCGGGGCGCGTGGTGGAGCTTGCCGAGACCTTCGTCGAGGGCGGCGAGGTGAGGGCAGGCGAGGTGCTTGCCCGGATCGATCCCGCCGACGCCGAGGCCGCGCTCGCCCGCGCGGAAAGCGACCTGCTCGATGCCCGCGCCGAGGCGCGGGAGGCCGAACGCGCCCTCGCGCTGGCGCGCGACGAGCTGGAAGCCGCGCGCGCGCAGGCTGATCTGCGCCAGCGTGCCCTCGCCCGCCAGCGCGACCTCGAGGCCCGCGGCGTCGGCACCGCGGCCACGGTCGAGGAGGCGGAACTCGCCGCCTCGGCGGCCGAACAGGCGGTTCTCGTGCGCCGCCAGGCGCTCGCGCAGGCCGAAGCCCGCGTGGACCAGGCCAGAACCCGCATCCTGCGCAGCGAGATCGCCCGAGACGAGGCGCGAAGACGCCTCGACGACACGGTGCTGCGGGCCGGGTTCGCCGGGACGCTGAGCGATGTCTCGATCGTCCAGGGCGGGCTGGTTTCCGCCAACGAGCGGCTCGCGCAGGTGATCGATCCCGCGGCGCTCGAAGTCGCCTTTCGCGTCTCCACCTCTCAGTTCACGCGGCTGCTGGACGAGGATGGCGGCCTGCGCCCGGCCCCGGTCACGGTGCGGCTCGACAACTCCGGACCGGGTCTTGCGGCGCAGGGCACGCTCAGCCGCGACAGCGGCACCGTCGGCGAGGGGCAGACCGGGCGGCGGGTCTTCGCGCGGCTGGACGGTGTGCGCGGCTTCAAGCCGGGCGATTTCGTGACGGTCGAGATCACCGAGCCGCCGCTCGAAAACGCGATCCGCCTGCCGGCGACGGCGCTGGACGCCGCGTCGGAGGTTCTTGTCCTCGGCCCCGAGGACCGGCTGGAAACCATGCCCGTGACGCTGCTGCGCCGGCAGGGCGACGACGTGCTGGTGCGCGCGGAGGCGCTTGCCGGGCGACAGGTGGTGGCCGAGCGCACGCCGCTCCTGGGCGAAGGCATCAAGGTGCGCCCCCTCGCCCCGCAGGCCGCCGCAGAGCAGGAACCCGAAGCGATGCTGGAACTCTCGACCGAGCGGCGCGCGAAGCTTGTGGCCTTCGTGGAAGGCAGCGCCGCGATGCCCGAGGCGGCAAGGGCGCGGCTGCTCGCGCAGCTCGCGGAGCCGCGAGTACCCGCCCGCACGGTCGAGCGCATCGAAGCGCGGATGGGGGGCTAGGGCACGATGCGCAGCATCCCCGAGGGCGCGGGCGGCATCCTGTCCTATTTCACGCGCCATCCCACGGTGGCGAACCTTCTGCTCGTGCTGCTGCTCGTCGCGGGGCTGGTCTCCGTGCCGAACATGCGCGCGCAGTTCTTCCCCGACGTGGTCGTGGACGACATCACAGTCTCCGTCGCCTGGCAGGGCGCCGGGGCGGAGGACGTGGACGGTGCCATCGTGCAGGTGCTCGAACCCGCGCTGCTGGCCGTGGACGGGGTGGAATCGAGCTCGGCGCGGTCGAGCGAGGGCTTCGCCAGCATCCGCCTGGAATTCGAGCCGGGCTGGAACATGACCCGCGCCCGCGACGACGTGCAGACCGCGGTGGACACGGTGACCAACCTGCCCGAGGACGCCGAGGATCCGGAGGTGCGCAGCGACCGCTGGGGCGACCGGGTGACCGACGTGGTGATCACCGGGCCGGTCGGGCCGGATCAGCTCGCCCGATTCGCAGACGAGCTCAACCTGCGGCTTTTCACCGAAGGCGTGACTCAGACCACCATCCGCGGCCTCGCCGCGCCGCGCACGGTGGTGGAGGTGCCGTCGGCCAGGCTCATCGCCCACGACCTCTCCATGCAGGAGATCGCCGACGCGATCGCCGCGGAGGTGGACACCGACCCGGCGGGCGACGTGACCGGCGCGGCCGCCCGGGTCCGCACCGGGACGGAAAAGCGCACCGCCGAACAGATCGAGGCGATCGTCCTGCGCTCGGAGGTGGGTGGCACGCGCCTCACCATCGGCGATGTCGCCCGGGTCCGGGTCGAGGGCGGGGACCGCGAGCGGAGCTATTTCGTGGGCGAGAAGCCGGCGATCTCGATCCGGGTGGACCGTTCGCTGCAGGGCGACGCCATCGCCATCCAGCGCCAGGTCGAGGAGGTGGCGGCCGAGCTCGAGGCGACGCTGCCCGAGGGCGTGAGCATCGACCTCATCCGGACGCGCGCGGATTACATCTCGGGCCGCCTCGACATCCTGCTCGACAACGCGGTGACGGGTCTTCTGCTCGTCGTCGCGCTGCTCTTTCTGTTCCTGAACGCGCGCACCGCCTTCTGGGTGGCGGCGGGCATCCCGACCGCGCTTCTGGCCGCGATCGCGATCATGTATGCCGCCGGGCTGACCATCAACATGATCTCGCTCTTCGCGCTGATCATCACGCTGGGCATCGTGGTGGACGACGCCATCGTGGTGGGCGAGCACGCCGATTTCCGCCACAGGCATCATGGCGAAAGCCCCGTCGTCGCCGCCGAGACCGCGGCACGGCGCATGGCGCTGCCCGTCTTCGCGGCCACGCTGACCACGGTCATCGCCTTCTTCGGCCTCGTCGCGGTGGGCGGGCAGTTCGGCAGCCTGATCGCGGATATCCCCTTCACGGTGATCGCCGTGCTGGTGGCAAGCCTGGTGGAGTGCTTCCTGATCCTGCCCAACCACATGTCCCATGCGCTCGGATCCTCCCGGCGCAACCACTGGTACGACTGGCCCTCGCGGCAGGTGAACCGCGGCTTCGTCCAGGTCCGCGACCGCCTGTTCCGGCCGGCCATGGCGCTGGTGGTCCGCGCACGCTACGCGGTCGTCGCCGGGGCGGTCGTCCTTCTGGCGTCTCAACTCGCGCTTCTCGTCTCGGGTGAGGTGCAGTGGCGCTTCTTCAACGCGCCGGAGCAATCCTCGGTCACCGGCAATTTCGCGATGACGCCGGGGGCGCCGCGCGCGGATACGCTGGCGCAGATGCGGGCCATGCAGGAGGCGGTCGCCGCGCTCGGCCGCGACTACGAGGCCGAATACGGGCGCGACCCCATCCTCTACGTCATCGCCGAGGTGGGCGGGAACGCCGGCCGCCCGCTGCCGGGCAGCGACAGCAAGGACGACGACCTGCTGGGCGGCATCTCGATCGAACTGATCGAGGCCGATCTCAGGCCCTATTCCAGCTTCGCGCTGGTGGCGGAGTTGCAGGAGCGCGTGGAACGCCACCCCCTCACCGAGACGATCAGCTTTCGCGGCTGGCGGTCCGGTCCCGGCGGCGAGGCGCTCGACGTGCAGTTCTACGGCGCCGACGCGCAGACGCTGAAGGGCGCCGCCGAGGCGCTCAAGACCGCGCTGGCGCGCTTCCCCGAGGTGTCGGCGCTCGAGGACAGCCTCGCCTACGACAAGGAAGAGCTGATCCTGGAACTCACGCCGCAGGGCCGGGCGCTGGGCTTCGACATCGACGGGCTCGGCCGCGTGCTGCGCGCCCGGCTGGGGGGCATCGAGGCGGCGACCTACCCGCTCGGCCCCCGCAGCGCCGAGATCCGGGTGGAACTTCCCGAGACCGAATTGACCGCGGACTTCCTCGAGGGCACGCTGCTGCGCGCGCCCTCGGGCGCCAATGTCCCGCTCGCGGACATCGTGACGGTGGAGCAGCGCACCGGCTTCTCGACCGTCCGGCGCGAGAACGGCATCCGGCTCGTCTCGGTCACGGGCGACCTCGAGCAGGACGACGCCGCGCGCGCCGCCGAGATCATGACCGCGCTGGAAGAGGAGATCCTGCCCGCCATCGCCGCCGAGAAGCAGGTGGACTACCGGATTTCCGGCCTTTCCGAGCAGGAGAACGAGTTCCTGTCCGACGCCCTTACGGGGCTGATCCTGTGCCTGACCGGCATCTACATCGTGCTCGCGTGGATCTTCGCAAGCTGGACGCGGCCGCTGGTGGTGATGTCGGTGATCCCCTTCGGCCTCGTGGGCACGATCTGGGGCCACTACATCTGGGAGGTGCCGCTGTCGATGTTCACGGTGGTGGGACTTCTGGGCATGAGCGGGATCATCATCAACGACTCCATCGTGCTGGTGACCACCATCGACGAGAAGGCCAGGACACGGGGGCTCGTTCCGGCCATCGTGGACGGCGCGGCGGACCGGCTGCGCCCGGTGCTGCTGACGACCGCCACCACGGTGTTGGGGCTCACGCCGCTTCTCTACGAGGGCTCGAGCCAGGCGGAATTCCTCAAGCCCACGGTTATCACGCTGGTCTACGGCCTGGGCTTCGGGGTGGCGATGGTGCTTCTGATCGTGCCGGCCTTCATGGCCATGCAATCCGACATCGGGCGCCAGTTCACCGCGCTGCGCCGCGGTCTGCGCAGCCGGAGAGGCGGGCTGGGGCGCGTGCTGTCGCTGGCGCTGGCCGGCACGCTCGCCTGGCTCGGCGCGACGCTCGGCTGGACGGCGGTCACGGGCGCCCTGCCCCCGGCGATCACGGGCGCCCTGCCCGCGCTCGCCGCGCTCGCGCCGATGACCGCGGCGCTGGTGCTTTTCATCGCGGGGGCCGCGGCCCTCGCCGTGACGACCTATGCCGTCACCGCCCTTGCCATTCTGCTGCTGCGGCGCCGCGCGGCCTGACGATCAGCGGGACCCGCAGCCGCGGATATCCACGGCCGAGGCGCCGTCCAGCAGAGTGACGCGCACCCCGTCACGGTCCAGCGCGAAGGCGTGTCCGTCGACGTGGACCAGACGGCTTTCCGCGGCCAGGCGGCCGGCCGCCGCCGAAAGCGCCGGTTCGGAAACCCAGACATGCGGGGCGGCGGTCGCGATCACCGCGGCCTTCACGCCGGGGGCGCCGGGCATCTCGACCTCCACCCGCAGGCCGAGGCCATCCTGCGCGGGCGCGAGGACGCATGTCACGGCGGAGACGTCCGCCTCCTCGGCGCTGAGGGGGCGGGCGGCCAGCGCGGCGGCGATGGCGGGATCGGGGCGACGCGCGTCGGCGGGCAGCACGCCCGCCACGGACACCTGGGCGGGGATGCAGATATCCTCGCAGACGCCGAGGTCGATCCGCGCGGAAATCCGCACATCCGCGCCGCCGCGCGCGGGGCGGACGTGCAACGGCAGGACGACGCGGTCGGCGTAGACGATGGATCGCATGCCGTTCTGGTCGAAGACCCGCGGCACCGGCCAGGAAATCGCGACGCCCGACAGGTTGTCGGACCCGGACCAGTCGAAGCGCGGCGGGATGCCGGCGTCGCCCGGCGCGCGCCAGTACGTCTTCCAGCCCTGGGCGAGGACGAGCTCCAGCCCGGCCAGATGCGTGCCGTCCGGCTGGCGCCATCCGGGCAGAAGGCGCGCGGACACGACATCGAGACCCGTTCCGGCCTGCGCGGCCGGAACGGCAGGAGGGGTGGCGAGGGCGGCCAGCGCGGCGAAAAGGGCAAGGGTGCGAGACAACATGAGACATCGGATGCGCCAATTCGCGCGAGAATCCAAGTCACGTTCCGGCGAGACGCGGCACGCGGTGCCCGCGGCAGAGGCTTGCACCCCGCCCGCCCCTTGACCATGTTCGTGAAAACCTTCCTTCGACACGAGGCAAGATGGCGGACGCCACCCCACTCATCGGCAAGCTTCTCATCGCCATGCCCGACATGGGCGACCCGCGCTTTTCCCACAGCGTCGTTTTCGTCTGCGCCCATTCCGAAGAGGGCGCGATGGGCCTCATCGTCAACAAGCCCACCGACGACGTGACGCTGAAGGACCTTCTGGAGCAGCTGTCGATTCCCGTCACGGCGGGCCTCAGGGACATCAAGGTGCATTTCGGCGGTCCCGTCGAGACGGGGCGCGGCGTCGTGCTGCACGGGCCCGACTACGCCTCCTCCATCTCCACGCTGGTGGTCGACGCGCGCTTCGCCATGACCGCCACGCTCGACATCCTGGAGGAACTCGGCGAAGGCGGCGGCCCCGAGAACGCGATCATGGCGCTGGGCTACGCGGGCTGGGGCCCCGGGCAGCTCGAGGCCGAGCTGGCGGCAAACGGCTGGCTGGCCTGCGATGCGACGCCCGAGCTCGTCTTCTCGCCCGATGACAGCGGGAAATGGCAGGCCGCGCTCAGGACGCTCGGCATCGACGCGCTGATGCTCTCGGGCACGGGCGGCCGGGCCTGAGCACGGCTTGCCGCGCGCCGGCCCGGCCCATATAAGCGGTCGGCGAGGCAAGGATCGCGCGCATGGGTTTCAGAGACCGTCACCTCCTCGGCATCGAGCCGCTCTCGCCCGCGGCGATCACGGAGATACTCGACCTTTCCGACGGCTACGTGGACTTCAACCGGCAGCCCGCGCGCCACACCGAGGTGCTGGCCGGAAGCACGCAGATCAACATGTTCTTTGAAAGCTCCACGCGTACCCAGGCGAGCTTCGAGCTGGCCGGCAAGCGGCTGGGCGCGGACGTGATGAACATGGCGATGCAGGCCTCCTCCATAAAGAAGGGCGAGACGCTCATCGACACCGCGATGACGCTGAACGCGATGCATCCCGATCTGCTGGTGGTGCGCCATCCCCACTCGGGCGCGGTGAACCTGCTGGCCGAAAAGGTCGCCTGCGCCGTGCTGAATGCGGGCGACGGGCGCCACGAACACCCGACGCAGGCCCTGCTGGACGCGCTGACGATCCGCCGCGCGAAGGGACGGCTTCACCGGCTGTCGATCGCGATCTGCGGCGACATCGCCCATTCGCGGGTGGCACGCTCCAACATCCTGCTTCTGGGCAAGATGGAAAACCGCGTGCGGCTCATCGCGCCGCCCACGCTCCTGCCCTCGCGGATAGGGGAGTTCGGCGTGGAAGTCTTCGAGGACATGGAGGCGGGGCTGCGCGACGTGGACGTCGTGATGATGCTGCGCCTTCAGAAAGAGCGGATGGATGGCGGCTTCATCCCGTCCGAGCGCGAATACTACCATCGCTACGGGCTCGACGCCGAAAAGCTCGCGCATGCGCGGCCCGACGCCATCGTGATGCATCCCGGGCCCATGAACCGGGGGGGGGAGATCGACGGCACGCTGGCCGACGACATCAACCGCTCGCTGATCCAGGCGCAGGTGGAGATGGGCGTGGCGGTGCGCATGGCGGCGATGCATCTGCTGGCGCGCAACTGGCGCGAGGCGGCCGCCGCGCAGGAGGTTGAGGCATGACCACGGTTCTCGACATCCCCGCCCACGAACACGCGGTGATCCGCGTCTTCGCGCTGGACCTGTCGCCCGAGGAGGCGGCCCGCTGGTCGGAGGCCGATGGGGACGGGCCGCATCCGCTGGCCGAAGCGCTGGGAGCGGAGCCTTTCGATCCGCGCTTCGCCGAGATCGTGCGGCTTTCCGACATCGCGGAGATGGGGCTGCCCGACTATCTCGCGGAAGGTTACGACGTGCCACGGGAAGAACTCGACCCCTTCGCCGAACGGCTTCGCGGGCTTTCGGGCCATGTCGCGGTCGTGATGTCGAGCGCTTTCGCCGACGCGGCGCAAGAGGTGACGGTGCGCGCGCCGCTGCGGCTTGTCGCGACGTTCCAGGAGGCCGGGGCAGAGACGCCCCTGTCGGGCGTGTCCGCGGAGTCCGCCCGCGGTCAGGCCCCGGCGGACGGCACGCCCGGCCCGCCCGACGATGCCGCTGCGGGCGGACGTCGGGGCGTTGTGCTGACGCTGATCGCGCTTGCGGTGCTCGTGCTGCTCGCCGTGGCGGCGCTGGCGGGCGCGCCGCGATGACGTGCCGGCCGGGGCAGATCCCGGGGCCGGTCATCGGCCGCCCGGGACCGCGCGCGGACGGCCTGGCGCCGGCCTTCGCCGCGCGGAAGGGACGGAAGAGCCGCCAAGAGCCGATCCTCGCTGGCCGCCAGCGCCCGGGGCCCGCGCAATGAGCGCGACCGTGTTCCGCGCCGACCGGGCGACCTACATCCGCGACCACGCCTGGCTTGCCGCCGCGGCCATGGCGGGCGCCATGGTCGTGCTGTGGATCATCGACAGCCCCCATGTCTGGACCGGCGCCGTCGCGGGCCTTGCCGCCGTGGCCTTCCGCGCCTGGTTCCTCGCCTCGGAAGAGCTTGCCGTCGAATGGCGCCTGGAAGACGGGATGCTGAGCGGACCGCAGGAGCGCCGGGTGGCGCTGTCGGAGATCGCGGCGCTTCGCACCCTCGGCAGCGCGGTGCAGATCGTGACGAAGGGCGGCGACAAGCACCTGCTGAAATACCAGGCCGACCGGGAGGCGGTGCGCGACGCGATCCGGAACGCCGCGGGAGGATATCTGTGAGCACGATCCTTTTCGAGAACGCCCGGCTGATCGATCCGGAGGCCGGCACCGACACCGCCGGCTGGCTTCTCGTCGAGAACGGCGCGGTGACCGGCACTGGCGCGGCGAAGGGGCCGGTTCCCGTCGCGGCGGAGGCGCGCATCGACTGCCGCGGCAAGTGCCTCGCCCCCGGCATCGTCGATCTGGGGGTGAAGATCGGCGAGCCGGGCGAGCGTCACAAGGAAAGCTTCCGTTCCGCCGGTCTTGCCGCCGCGGCGGGGGGCGTGACCACCATCGTGACGCGACCCGACACGCAGCCGCCCCTCGACAATCCCGAAAGCCTGGAATTCGTCGTCCGGCGCGCGGCCGAGGCCGCACCGGTGCATGTCCGCCCCATGGCCGCGCTCACCAAGGGGCGCGAGGGACGGGAGATGACCGAGATCGGCTTCCTGATGGATGCCGGCGCGATCGCCTTCACCGACGCGGACCGGGTCGTCGCGGATACCAAGGTGCTCTCGCGCGCGCTCACCTACGCCCGCGGGCTCGGCGCGCTCGTCATCGGGCACCCGCAGGAGCCCGGGCTCTCGCGCGGGGCGGCGGCGACCTCGGGCAAGTTCGCCTCGCTCAAGGGGCTTCCGGCGGTCTCGCCCATGGCCGAACGCATGGGGCTCGACCGGGACATCGCGCTTCTGGAGATGACCGGCGCGCGCTACCACGCGGACCAGATCACCACGGCGCGGGCGCTGCCCGCGCTGGAGCGGGCCAGGAACAACGGGCTCGACATCACCGCGGGGGTGAGCGTGCATCACCTGACGCTGAACGCCCTCGACGTGGCCGACTACCGCACCTTCTTCAAGCTGACGCCTCCCCTGCGCTCGGAGGACGACCGTGTGGCCGCCGTGGAGGCGCTGCGCACCGGGCTTATCGACGTGCTCTGCTCCTGGCACACGCCGCAGGACGAAGAGAGCAAGCGGCTTCCCTTCGAGGAGGCCGCGGCGGGCGCGGTGGGGCTCGAGACGCTCCTGCCCGCCGCGCTGCGGCTTCACCACGCGGGCGCGCTCACCCTGCCCGAGCTTTTCCGCGCCATGGCGCTGAACCCGGCGCGGCGGCTCGGGCTCGAGGCGGGCCGCCTCGCCCCCGGCGCGCCTGCGGACCTCGTGCTTTTCGACCCGGACGCGCCTTTCGTGCTGGACCGGTGGAAACTGCGCTCGAAATCAAAGAACACGCCCTTCGACGGCGCGCGCCTGCAGGGCCGCGTGATCGGAACCTGGGTCGGCGGGCGCCGCGTGCACGGGACGGACGCGTGATGCCCGCGGCGGAAAGCGGCGCCGCGCTTCTCGCGCTCTGGGCCGGGCTGGGCTACCTGCTCGGCTCGGTCCCGTTCGGCGTGCTGCTGACGCGCGCGCTGGGTCTTGCCGACCCGCGGAAGATAGGATCCGGCAATATCGGCGCCACGAACGTGCTGCGCACCGGCAACAAGGCCGCCGCCGCGGGCACGCTTCTACTCGACGGCGGAAAGGGGGCCGCGGCGGTGCTTCTGGCCCGCGCGGTGGCCGGCGAGGACGCGGCGCAGATCGCCGGGCTCGCGGCGTTTCTGGGACATTGCTATCCGGTCTGGCTCGGCTTCCGGGGCGGCAAGGGCGTGGCCACCTTCCTCGGTCTGGTGCTCGCGCTCGCCTGGCCCGTGGGCGTGGCCTGCTGCCTGACCTGGCTCGCCACCGCCGCGCTCGCACGAATCTCGTCGCTCGCGGCGCTCGTCGCGGCGGCGAGCGCCGCGCCCTGGGCGATCGTGCTCGGCCGTGGCGAGATGGCTGCGCTGGCGGTCGCCCTCGCGCTTGTCGTCGCCTGGCGCCACCGCACCAACATCGCCCGGATGCGGGCAGGCATGGAGCCGCGCATCGGGCGGAAGGGCTAGCCCGTCCGGTCCAGCAACCCGCGGATCGCGCGGGCGGTCGCGGCGGGATGGGTCAGCGGCGCCATGTGCCCCGCGCCGGGGATGACCGCGCGCCCCGCATCCGGCAGACGCGCGGCGAGGCCGGCGCAGATCGCGCGGATGTAGGCGTTGGTCTCCGCCCCCTCGACGAGCAAGGCCGGAACCGCAAGTCGTTCCAGCGCGCCCGAGGCGACGAGGCCGGCGGGATCCTCCATCACCGCGCGGCTTCCACCCTCGACGACCGGCATCCGCGCGGCGATCTGCGCCCGAGCCGTGCCGGAGAGCGCGGCCCAGGGGCGTCCCGCCCCCCACACCGCCGTGAAAAGCCGCCCGGCCTCCGCCCAGTCGCCCCGCGCCACGGCGGCGTCGTAGGGCGCCATCATGGCGTCGTGCCGGGCCATCAGGTCCGGCCGGTCCGCGGCGAGCACGGCGAAGAACACGGGCTCGATCATGGTGAGGGAGCGGACGAGGCCGGGCCGTTCGCAGGCCAGGCGCAGCGCGACCGTGCCGCCGAAGGAATGGCCGATCAGGTCCACCGGCCCCGCGCCCGCCAGATCGGCGGCGATCGCCACGGCCTGCGCCTGCACGTCTCCACCGTCCCAGGCCGGGCTTCGCCCGTGGCCGGGCAGGTCGAAGGCCGCCATGCGCAGCCGGTCCCCGAGATGCCCGGCCAGCGCCTCGAACATACCCCCGTTCCCGAGCGCGCAATGGATCAGGACGGCGCGGCGCGCCCCCTCGCCCCAGCGGCGGAGGAAGACGGCGGCGCCCCCGGCCGCTTCATGCTGCGTCAAAGCTTTCCGGCAAGATGCAGGTCGAGATCCTCCAGCCGGTCCTGGCCCCAGAACCTCTCGTCGCCGACGATGTAGAAGGGGGCGCCGAACACCTCCGCCGCGACCGCTTCCTCGAGGTTGGCGCCATAGGTCTCGGCCCCCGCCAGGAGGCCCTTGTCGGCGAGCGCCGGGTCGAAACCCGCCCGGGAGAGGCAGTCGCGGATCACCTCGTCCTCGGCGATGTCGCGCTCCTCGGCCCAGCAGGCGGTCAGCAGGTTCCGCACAAGCGCGCCCACGTCGCCCCCACGATCGGCCTGCGCGGCGATCACGGCGTAGGAGGACGGGGCGGGATTGGTCGGAAAATGCGCGGGCCGGAGGTTGATGGGCATCCCGCGCTTCGCGGCCTGGCGGCGCAGTTCCTGCATCCGGTAGGCCTGCCGCGCTGGATGGCGCTCGGCCGGCGCCACGCCCCCGGTGCGGGCGAAAAGCGCCACGATATCGACGGGCTTGTAGACGATGTCGGCGCCATGCGCCCCGGCGATGCGTTCGAGACGGTCGCCGGCGAGATAGGCGAAGGGCGAGATCGTGGAGAAGAAATAGTCGATCCTCGGCATGGCACGCTCCGCTCGGGCAAGGTTTGCGCGACCCTAAGCGCGTGCTAAGCGGTGTCAACGTCACGAATCCGTCATGTGCGCCATCGCCGGAGCCCCAGCATGCCAAACATCATCGAGCCGAAACTGATCTCCGGAAACGCGAACATGCCGCTTGCGCGCGCGATCGCGCGCCGCATGTCCATGCATCGCGGCATGAATGTCGGGCTGGTGGACGCCCGGGTGGAGCGTTTCAACGACCAGGAAGTCTTCGTCGAGGTGTTCGAGAACGTCCGGGGCGAGGACATGTTCATCGTCCAGCCGACCTCGAACCCAGCCAACGACAACCTGATGGAGCTGCTGATCATGGCCGATGCGCTGCGCCGCTCCTCGGCTGCGCGGATCACGGCGGTGATCCCCTATTTCGGCTACGCGCGCCAGGACCGGCGCACCAAGGCGCGCACGCCGATCTCTGCCAAGCTGGTGGCGAACATGCTGGTGGGGTCCGGAATCGAGCGGGTGCTGACGATGGATCTTCACGCCGCCCAGATCCAGGGCTTCTTCGACATCCCGGTGGACAACCTTTACGCCGCGCCGGTCTTCGCCCTCGACATCCAGGCGCAATTCCAGGGGCATGTCGACGAGGTGATGGTCGTCTCGCCCGACGTGGGCGGCGTGGCGCGCGCGCGCGAACTCGCCCAGCGTATCGGCTGCCCTCTCGCGATCGTGGACAAGCGCCGCGAGAAGCCGGGCGAGGTGGCCGAGATGACGATCATCGGCGATGTGAGCGACAAGCGCTGCATCATCGTGGACGACCTTTGCGACACGGCGGGAACGCTTTGCAAGGCGGCGCAGGTCCTCCAGGAACGTGGCGCCAAGGAAGTGCACGCCTATATCACCCACGGCGTGCTGTCGGGCCCCGCGGTCGAGCGGATCACCAACTCGGTGATGAAGAGCCTCGTCATCACCGACACCATCCAGCCGACGCAGGCGGCCATGGCGGCGCCCAACATCCGCATCCTGCCCACCGCGCCGATCTTCGCGCAGGCGATCCTGAACATCTGGAACGGAACGTCGGTGTCGTCGCTGTTCGAGACCGAGACGCTGGAGCCGATCTACGAAGGCCAGTTCAAGGTCGCCTGACCGGCGCGCGCCCACCCGGAAACGGAAAACGGCCCCGCGAGGGGGCCGTTCCCGGATCCCTGAAAACGACCCGCGGGCCGTTCAGACCATGTCGTCCATCAGCTGCGCGAGGTCCGCGACGAAGAGTTCCGCGGCATCCTTCTGTTCGGCCGGGGCCTTCTGCGCGGCGGTGCGCGCCTCCTCGAGCGCGGCCTCGATCTCGTCGCGGTTCTCCGCGCCGGACTTGTAGGCGCGTTCCGCGAGGACGATGGCGCCCTCGGGCGAGAGTTCGGCGAACCCGCCGGTCACCGCGTAGCGCGCGGTCTGACCGTCCGCACCCGTCACGGTGACGATGCCCGGCCGCAGGCTGGTGATGACCGGCGCGTGGTTCGGCATCGCGGTCATCTGGCCATCCGCCCCGGGCAGCTGCACCTGTTGTGCCTCGAGCGAGGCGAGGCGCCGCTCGGGCGAGACGAGATCGAACTGCATCGTGTCGGCCATTGGGCCTTCCTTTCTCGGTTGCGTCGGGCCCGGCTCAGGCGGCGTCCGCCGCCATCTTCTCGGCCTTCGCCTTCACGGCCTCGATGCCGCCCACCATGTAGAAGGCGCCCTCGGGCAGGTGGTCGTATTCGCCGGCGACCACGGCCTTGAAGGAGGCGATGGTCTCCTCGATCGGCACCTGCACGCCGGGCGAGCCGGTGAACACCTCCGCCACGTCGAAGGGCTGGCTGAGGAAGCGCGGGGTCTTGCGCGCCCGCGCCACGGTCAGCTTGTCCTCTTCGCTGAGCTCGTCCATGCCGAGGATCGCGATGATGTCCTGCAGCGACTTGTAGCGCTGAAGGATGCCCTGCACGTCGCGCGCCACCTGGTAGTGCTCTTCGCCGACCACCGAGGGATCGAGGATCCGGCTGGTCGAGTCGAGCGGGTCCACGGCGGGGTAGATACCCAGCTCGGAGATCGCGCGCGACAGAACGGTGGTCGCGTCGAGGTGGGCGAAGGAGGTCGCGGGCGCCGGGTCCGTCAGGTCGTCCGCCGGCACGTAGATCGCCTGCACCGAGGTGATGGAGCCCGCGCGCGTGGAGGTGATCCGCTCCTGCAGTGCGCCCATGTCGGTCGCGAGCGTCGGCTGGTAGCCCACGGCCGAGGGGATCCGGCCGAGAAGGGCCGACACCTCGGAGCCCGCCTGGGTGAAGCGGAAGATGTTGTCCACGAAGAACAGCACGTCGGTGCCCGACTGGTCGCGGAACTGCTCGGCAAGCGTGAGGCCCGACAGCGCCACGCGCATCCGCGCGCCCGGCGGCTCGTTCATCTGGCCGTAGACCAGCGCCACCTTGGACTTGGTCAGGTCTTCGGCGTTGATCACGCCCGACTCGATGAACTCGTAGTAGAGGTCGTTGCCCTCGCGGGTGCGCTCGCCGACCCCGGCGAACACCGAATAGCCCGAGTGCACCTTGGCGATGTTGTTGATGAGTTCCTGGATGAGAACCGTCTTGCCCACCCCGGCACCGCCGAAGAGGCCGATCTTGCCGCCCTTCGAATAGGGCGCGAGCAGGTCGATGACCTTGATGCCGGTGACGAGGATCTCGGACTCCGTCGACTGCTCGACGAATTCCGGCGCGCTGGCGTGGATCGGGCGCCGCTCCTCCGTCTTGACCTCGCCCTTCTCGTCGATCGGCTCGCCCACGACGTTCATGATGCGCCCGAGCGTCCCGTCGCCGACGGGCATGGTGATCGGCCCGCCGCTGTCGGCAACCTCCTGTCCGCGCACGAGCCCCTCGGTCGCGTCCATCGCGATGGTGCGCACCGTGTTCTCGCCAAGGTGCTGCGCGACCTCGAGAACGAGGCGTTTGCCGTTGTTGTCGGTCTCGAGCGCGTTCAGGATCTCGGGCAGGTGTTCGTCGAACTGAACGTCCACCACGGCGCCGATGACCTGCGTCACTTTACCTTTTTCATTTGCCATGTCGGTGTCTCCGGTTCCGTTAGAGCGCCTCGGCGCCCGAAATGATCTCGATCAGCTCGTTGGTGATGACGGCCTGTCGGGTGCGGTTGTACTGGATGGTCAGCTTGTCGATCATCTCGCCCGCGTTGCGCGTCGCGTTGTCCATCGCCGTCATCCGGGCGCCCTGCTCCGAGGCGCCGTTCTCCAGCAGCGCGGCGAAAATCTGCGTCGCCACGCCCTTGGGCAGCAGATCCGCCAGGAGTTCTTCCTCGCCCGGCTCGTAATCGTAAAGCGTGCTCGCCGCGGCGTCCTCCTCGGGGGCGTCGAAATCGGCCGGGATGACCTGCTCCGCGGTGGGTTCCTGGCTGACCACGTTGATGAAGCGGGCGTAGTAGATCGTGGCCACGTCGAATTCGCCGGCGTCGAAACGCTCGAGAACGTTCCGGGCGATCGCCTGCGCGTCGCCGTAGCCCACGCGCTTCACCTCCGACAGATCGACGTGATCGATGAACTGGTCCGCCCATTCGCGCCTCAGCACGTCGCGGCCCTTCTTGCCCACGGTGAGGATCTTCACAGTCTTGCCGTCCGCCGCAAGCTTTTCCGCGTGTCGCCGGGCCAGCTTGGCGATGTTGGCGTTGAACGCGCCGCAAAGGCCGCGCTCCGCCGTCATCACGACCAGCAGATGCGTCTGGTCCGACCCGGTCCCGGCCAGCAGCTTGGGGGCGTTCGCGGTGTCGCCCACCGAGGCGGCGAGCTGCCCCATCACGGCGGCGAACCGCTCGGCGTAGGGGCGCGACTGTTCAGCCGCATCCTGGGCGCGGCGAAGCTTCGCCGCCGCGACCATCTGCATGGCGTTGGTGATCTTCCGGGTCGACTTGACCGACTCGATCCGGTTCTTGAGGTCCTTTAGGCTTGGCATGCGCCTTGTCCTTCGTCCCGTGGATCAGGTCAGCTGAAGTCCTTGGCGTACTCGTCGATCACCGACTTCAGCCGGTCCTCCGCGTCGCCCTTGATCTTCGGGTCCTCGTTCGTGATCCAGTCGAGCGTGTCCTTGTGCTTGCCGCGCAGGTGCTTGAGCAGCCCCTCCTCGAAGCGGCGAACGTCCGCCACCTTGAGGTCGTCGAGGTAGCCCTTGGTGCCGGCGAAAACGACACAGACGATCTCGGCGTTGGTCAGCGGCGAGAATTCCGGCTGCTTGAGAAGCTCGGTCAGGCGCGCGCCGCGGTTCAGCAGCCGCTGCGTCGAGGCGTCGAGGTCCGAGCCGAACTGCGCGAAGGCCGCCATCTCGCGATACTGCGCGAGTTCCAGCTTCAGCGAGCCTGCGACCGACTTCATCGCCGCGGTCTGCGCCGCAGAGCCCACGCGGCTGACCGACAGGCCGGTGTTAACGGCCGGGCGGACACCCTGGTAGAAGAGCTCCGTCTCGAGGAAGATCTGGCCATCGGTGATCGAGATCACGTTGGTCGGGATGAAGGCCGACACGTCGCCCGCCTGCGTCTCGATGATGGGCAGCGCGGTGAGAGAGCCCGCGCCGTTGTCCTCGTTCATCTTCGCCGACCGCTCCAGCAGGCGGGAGTGCAGGTAGAACACGTCGCCCGGATAGGCCTCGCGGCCCGGCGGGCGGCGAAGCAGAAGCGACATCTGGCGGTAGGCCACGGCCTGCTTCGACAGGTCGTCGTAGACGCAGAGCGCGTGGCGGCCGTTGTCGCGGTAGTATTCCGCCATTGCGGTGGCCGAGGAGGGCGCGAGATACTGCATCGGCGCCGGGTCGGAGGCGGTGGCGGCGACCACGATGGAATATTCCATCGCGCCGCTCTCCTCGAGCTTCTTCACGAGCTGCGCGACGGTCGAGCGCTTCTGGCCGATCGCGACGTAGACGCAGTAGAGCTTCTTCGACTCGTCGTCGCCCGCCGCGTCGTTGTAGCTTTTCTGGTTGAGCATGGTGTCGAGCGCCACGGCGGTCTTGCCGGTCTGCCGGTCGCCGATGATGAGCTCGCGCTGGCCGCGGCCGATCGGGATCATCGCGTCGATCGCCTTGAGGCCGGTCGCCATCGGCTCGTGCACCGACTTGCGCGGGATGATGCCCGGCGCCTTCACGTCCGCGACGCGGCGCTCGGTCGCCTCGATCGGGCCCTTGCCGTCGAGCGGGTTGCCGAGGCCGTCGACGACCCGGCCCAGAAGCGCGTCGCCCACCGGCACGTCCACGATGGACTTCGTGCGCTTGACCGTGTCGCCCTCGCCGATCTCGCGGTCCGAGCCGAAGATCACGATGCCGACATTGTCGACCTCGAGGTTGAGCGCCATGCCGCGGATGCCGCCGTCGAACTCCACCATCTCGCCGGCCTGGATGTTGTCGAGGCCGTGGACCCGGGCGATCCCGTCACCGACGGAAAGGACGCGGCCGACCTCGGCAACCTCGGCCTCTTCGCCGAAGTTCTTGATCTGCTCCTTCAGGATCGCAGAAATCTCGGCTGCTTGGATACCCATCTATCCGACCTCTTTCATTGTATTCTGGAGAGAGTTGAGGCGCGAGCGGATCGAGGTGTCGATCATCTTCGAGCCAACCTTGACGACAAGACCGCCGATGAGATCCTCATCGACGGTCGCATTGATCTTAACGTCCTTGCCGAAGCGCGCCTTGAGCGTCTCGCCGAGTTTCTGCGACTGCGCCTTCGTCAGCGCCTTCGCGCTGATCACGTCGGCCGTCACCTCGCCCTTGTGGCGGGCGATGCGCTCGCGCAGTTGCGTGACGAGCTGCGGCAGCACGAAGAGGCGACGCTTCTGCGCCATCAGGCCCAGCGCGTTGGCGAGCGCGGGCATCAGCTCCATCTTCGCCGCGACCGCGGCAATCGCACGCTCCTGCGCTTCCCGGCCATAGATCGGCGAGGAAATGAGATCCCGAAGCTCGGGGCTGTCCGCCAGCGCCTCGCCCAGCGCATCCGCCCCCGCCTCGAGCGCGTCGAGAGAGTCGGCCTCGAGGGCGATCTCGAAGATGGCGGTGGCGTAGCGCGCGGCGATGCCAGAGGAAATCGATGCTGTTTCGGACACGTCCACCCTTCCGATGTCAAGCCCCGGCCCGTGGTCGCACGAAACCGCGCCCGGGGACGTTGAGGCGCCCGGCGGGCGCTGGCAGCAAAATCGGCGTGGGTGTAGCAGAGGCTTTGTGACTGGGCAACAACCTAAGCCGCCTTTTGCATGGCGCCGCGAAGTCCCTGTGCAAGCGGGCCCGATCGGGCCCGGCCGGCCGCGCCCCGGGGCCGCCACGGCCCGGGCTCGCTGCGCCTGCGAAGCGATGATTCCCGCACCGCGGCAATCGCGGCCGGTCTCGCGCCACGTCCCCGCACGCGCCCGTCAGGCGGGCTTTGCCTCCGGCGACGGGGCGAGCACCCCGAGCGGCTTTCGCGCCTGCTCCTTCGCGCCCGGCCCCGCCGGCGCCGAGACGCGCTTGGACACCTCGACCATCAGGACCCCGCCGGCGAGGCCGGACGACAGGCTCCGGCCCATCCGTTCCCACATGGCGCCGGTCTTCATCCAGAAGCGGCGGCTGCTCGGCGGCTGGAAGAGCGCCGCGGCATGCCGTTCGGTCACGAAGTCGTGCTTCCGCAACTGCGTCTCCAGCTGGGACATCGTGTAGGGTCGGCCGTATCCGAACGGCGTGTCGTCGCTGCGCGACCACAGACCGGCGCGGTTCGGCACGATGAACATGGCGCGCCCGCCCGGTCCGAGCACGCGGTGACATTCGCGCAGAAGCTCCGAGGGCCGCTCCGACGTCTCCAGCCCGTGCAGCACCACGAGCCGGTCCACGTGCCCCGTCTCGATCGGCCAGAGCGTCTCTTCGCTCAGGACGGCGACGTTCGGCAGCCCTGACGGCCAGGCCATGACCCCCTGCGGCGCCGGCATGAGAGCGACCACGCGCCGCGCCTCGCTCAGGTAGGGGCGGAGCAGGGGAACCGCGAAGCCAAAGCCCGCCACGGTGCGCCCCTTCGCCTCCGGCCACAGTGTCCGCAGGTGGTCACGGATCGCCCGTTGCGCCGCGCGCCCGAGGGCGCTGCGGTAATAGAAGTTTCGCAGGTCCTGCACGTCCAGATGCATTGCGACCCATGGGGCAAATCGGCAAGGCTGGGACGAGCATAGCAACCGAGAGACGAAACACCATGCCCCTCGAGATCGTCACCGTTCCCTGCCTGACCGACAACTACGCCTTTCTCGCCCACGACCCCGAGACCGGCACGACCGCCGTCGTGGATGCGCCCGAGGCCGGGCCGATCCTCGCCGCACTGGAAGAGCGTGGCTGGCGCGCCGACCTGGTGATCCTGACGCACCACCACGGCGATCACGTGCAGGGCCTCGCCGACATCATGGACGCCCATCATGCAAAGGTGGCCGGCCCAGCGGACGACGTGCACCGGCTTCCCGCGCTCGACATGCAGCTCGCCGAGGGGGACGAGATCGAGATCGGCGCCGAGCGCGGAAGGGTCATCGAGGTGCCGGGCCACACCACCGGCCACATCGCGGTGCACTTTCCCGAAAGCGGCGTCGCCTTCACCGCCGACAGCCTCATGGCGCTCGGCTGCGGGCGCGTGTTCGAGGGCACGATGGACCAGATGTGGGCCAGCCTGTCCAAGCTCGCCGCGCTGCCGCCGGAAACAATGATCTGCTCCGGCCACGAATACACCCTCGCCAACGGAAAATTCGCGCTGTCCGTTGAACCGGGCAACGCCGACCTTATTTCCCGGATGGAAGAGACGGAAAAGGCCCGCGCAGACGGCCGACCGACCGTCCCTTCCAGACTGGGGCTGGAACTCGCGACGAATCCATTTCTGCGTGCCGCAAGCCCGGACATCCGCGAAACCATCGGCATGCCCGATGCCTCCGACGCGGACGTGTTCGCGGAACTGCGGCGCCGGAAGGACGAATTCTGAGCCTCGCGGCGGGACAACACGACGCAGTGAAGCCGATTGTGAAGCGCGCTTCCAAGAAAATGCTTGAAGCCGGTCGGTGATCGACCAAACTTTAACCAGCAGAGCCCATCGTCGGAGACACACCTCCGTCGGCCAAGACCAGAGGAGCACGCCCGTGCCGTCATTCTCGACCACGCTGGAACAGGCAATCCACTCCGCGCTGGCGCTGGCCAACTCGCGCTCGCACGAGTTCGCCACGCTCGAGCACCTGCTGCTCGCGCTCATCGACGAGCCCGACGCCGCCAAGGTGCTGAAAGCCTGCAATGTCGATACCGAAGACCTCCGCGGAACGCTCGTGGACTTCATCGACGACGACCTTTCGAACCTCGTCACCGACGTGGAAGGGTCTGAAGCGGTGCCGACCGCCGCCTTCCAGCGCGTGATCCAGCGCGCGGCCATCCACGTCCAGAGCTCGGGCCGCACCGAGGTGACGGGCGCCAACGTGCTCGTCGCGATCTTCGCCGAGCGCGAGTCGAACGCCGCCTATTTCCTGCAGGAGCAGGACATGACCCGCTACGACGCGGTGAATTTCATCGCCCATGGCGTGGCCAAGAACCCGGCCTACGGGGAAAGCCGCCCGGTGACCGGCGCGACCGAGGCCGAGGAAGAGCAGGCGCAGGCGTCCGAGCAGGCCGACCAGAAGGAATCCGCGCTCGGAAAGTATTGCGTCGACCTCAACGAGAAATCGCGGCGCGGCGACGTCGATCCCCTGATCGGCCGCGACACCGAGGTGGAGCGCTGCATCCAGGTGCTGTGCCGCCGCCGCAAGAACAACCCGCTTCTCGTGGGCGATCCGGGCGTCGGCAAAACCGCCATCGCCGAGGGCCTCGCGCTCAAGATCATCCGCGGCGAGACGCCCGAGGTGCTGCGCAACACCACGATCTACGCGCTGGACATGGGCGCACTTCTGGCCGGTACCCGCTACCGCGGCGATTTCGAGGAGCGGCTGAAAGCCGTCGTGCAGGCGCTGGAGGACCACCCCGATGCGGTGCTCTTCATCGACGAGATCCACACCGTGATCGGCGCCGGCGCGACCTCCGGCGGGGCGATGGACGCCTCCAACCTCCTGAAGCCCGCACTTCAGGGCGGGCGGCTGCGCACCATGGGCTCCACCACCTACAAGGAGTTCCGCCAGCACTTCGAGAAGGATCGCGCGCTCAGCCGCCGGTTCCAGAAGATCGACGTGACCGAGCCCACGGTCGACGACACCGTGAAGATCCTCAAGGGCCTCAAGCCCTATTTCGAGGATCACCACGCGGTGAAGTACACGGCCGACGCTATCAAGTCGGCGGTCGAACTCAGCGCGCGCTACATCACCGACCGCAAGCTGCCCGACAAGGCGATCGACGTGATCGACGAGGCCGGCGCGGCGCAGCACCTCGTGGCGGAGTCGAAGCGTCGCAAGACCATCGGCGCCAAGGAGATCGAGGCGGTGGTCGCCAAGATCGCCCGCATCCCGCCCAAGAGCGTGTCGAAGGACGACGCCGAGGTGCTCAAGGATCTCGAGGGCACGCTGCAGCGCGTCGTGTTCGGCCAGGACCAGGCGATCGTGGCGCTGTCGTCGGCGATCAAGCTTGCCCGTGCCGGTCTGCGCGAGCCCGACAAGCCCATCGGCAACTACCTCTTCGCCGGCCCGACCGGCGTCGGCAAGACGGAGGTCGCCAAGCAGCTCGCCGACACGCTCGGCGTGGAGCTTCTGCGCTTCGACATGTCGGAATACATGGAAAAGCACGCCGTCAGCCGCCTGATCGGCGCACCTCCGGGCTATGTCGGCTTCGACCAGGGCGGGCTGCTCACCGACGGGGTGGACCAGCACCCGCACTGCGTGCTCCTGCTCGACGAGATCGAGAAGGCGCACCCGGACGTGTTCAACATCCTGCTGCAGGTGATGGACCACGGCACGCTGACCGACCATAACGGCCGCTCGGTGGATTTCCGCAACGTGATCCTGATCATGACCTCGAACGCGGGCGCCACGGAACAGGCCAAGGCGGCCGTCGGCTTCGGCCGGGAACGCCGCGAGGGCGAGGATACCGCCGCCATCGAGCGCACGTTCACGCCCGAGTTCCGCAACCGGCTCGACGCGGTCATCAGCTTCCAGCCGCTGCCCAAGGAAGTCATCCTCCAAGTGGTCGAGAAGTTCGTGCTGCAACTCGAGGCGCAGCTCATGGATCGCAACGTCGCCATAGAGCTGACGAAACCGGCCGCGGAATGGCTCGCCGAGAGGGGTTACGACGACAAGATGGGCGCGCGCCCGCTTGGCCGCGTGATCCAAGAGCACATCAAGAAGCCGCTCGCGGAGGAGTTGCTCTTCGGCAAGCTCGCCAAGGGCGGTGTCGTCCGCGTCGCCATCAAGGACGGCAAGATCGACCTGCAGATCCAGGGGTCGGGCAAGCCGCGGCTTTCCGGCAACAAGCCGCCCCTCCTGACCGCGGAGTGACACGGGCGCTCGCGCTCGCCTGCCTTCTCGCCCCCGCCGCAACCGCGGCGGGGGCGCTCGATCTCGGGCCGCCCCTCGTCTGCCCGGAAGGTCGAACCTGCTTCATCCAGCAATACGTGGACCGCGACCCGGGCCCCGGCGCGCAGGATTACACCTGTCAGGGTCTCAGCTATGACGGTCACAAGGGAACGGATTTCGCGCTGGCCACGCATGCCCAGATGGCAGAGGGCGTGGACGTGATCGCCGCCGCACCGGGTGTGGTGCGCGGCACGCGCGACGGGATGGCCGACATCGTCTTCGAGGCGCGGATGGAGACCACGCTCGACGGGCGGGATTGCGGCAACGGCGTCGCGATCCGCCACGAGAACGGCTGGGAAACGCAGTACTGCCATCTGCGCCGCGGGTCGATCACCGTGCGCACCGGCGACAAGGTGGCGCGCGGCGACGTGCTGGGCCAGGTCGGCCTCAGCGGCCGGACCCAGTTCCCGCATGTGCATATCTCGGTCCGCGATGCGGAGGGACAGGTCGTGGACCCGTTCGACCCGGATGGCGAACTCTCCTGCGGCGCCCCGCCTGCGTCCGACGCGATGCTCTGGACGGATCCGCCCGCCTACGTGCCGGGCGCGCTGCTCGACGCGGGCTTCGCCACCGGCGTGCCGGACTATGCGGCGGTCAAGGCGGGCGCGGCGCGCGAGGCACTTTTGCCCGACGCTCCGATGGTGCTGTTCGGCTATGCCTTCGGCGGCCGGACGGGCGACGAGCTCGCGCTCCGCATCGAGGGGCCGGACGGCATCGTCGTCGAGGACGTGAGCCGCCTCGACAAGCCGCAGGCGCAATTCTTCCGCGCCGCGGGCCGGCGCAGCCCCCCGGGCGGCTGGGCACCCGGCGATTATCGCGGGGTCGTGGAGTTCCGCCGCGCGGGAGAGGTCATCGGCACGCGCGACGTGCCGGTCACCCTGCGCTGATCACCTCGAAGCGGTCCACGTCCACCATGCCTTGATCGGTGATCTTCAGATGCGGGATCACCGGAAGCGCCACGAAGGCGAGTTGCAGGAAGGGTTCGGCCAGCGTCACGCCCAGCGCCGTCGCGGCCGCGCGCAGCTCCCTGAGCCGCGCATGCACCTCCTCGAAGGGCGCGAGGCTCATCAGCCCGGCCATCGCCAGCGGCAGCTCTGCCGTCACGGCGCCCGCCCGGGCCACGACGAAGCCGCCGCCGATCCCGGACAGACGGTTCACCGCCACGGCCATGTCGGCATAATCCGCGCCGACGGCGACGATGTTGTGATGGTCATGCGCCACGGTGGCGGCGATGGCGCCCTCCCGGATGCCGAAGCCCCGCACGAAGCCGGTGGCGATGTTGCCGTTCCGCCCGTGCCGCTCCACCACCGCCACGCGGGCGAGATCGCGCGCGGGATCGGGGCGCTTGTCGCCGTCCTCGGGCGCGATCTCCTCGGTCAGATGCGCGGTGATGATCTTGCCCGGCAGGATTCCGATCACGGGCGTCTCGGCCCGGTTGCCCGCGCAGCGGAAGCTTTCGGGGCCGACGCGCGGCGCGTTCACGCTGCGGGTCGCCACGGGCGGCACCGTCTCCCGCGTGGCGAAGGCGGCTTCCGTCGCCTCGACGCCCCCGCACCAGACACGGACGGCGCGGCAGTCCTCGAGCGACTCCAGCGCCACGATATCCGCCCGCTTGCCCGGCGCGATCTGGCCCCGGTCCTTCAGCCCGAACGCCTCCGCCGCCGAGAACGAGGCGGCGCGATAGACCGCGAGAGGTGGGCGGCCCGCCGCGATCGCCGTGCGGATCATGTGGTCGAGATGGCCCTCCTCGGCGATGTCGAGCGGGTTCCGGTCATCGGTGCAGAAGGCGAGGTAGGGCGCGGTGCGCTCGGTCAGAAGCGGCATCAGCGCCGCGAGATCCTTCGAGACGGAACCCTCCCGGATCAGGACGCGCATGCCCTTCTGCAGCTTCTCCCGCGCCTCCTCTGCGCTCGTCGCCTCGTGCTCGGTGCGGATGCCGGCCGCCAGATAGGCGTTGAGCTCGCGCCCGGAGAGAAGCGGCGCATGCCCGTCGATGTGCCGGCCCCGGAAGAGCTCCAGCTTGGCTAGCACGTCCGGCTCGCCATGCACGACGCCGGGATAGTTCATCATCTCGGCCAGCCCGATCACCTTCGGATGGTCCATGAGCGGCGCGAGGTCCGCCGCCTCCAGCCGCGCGCCGGCCGTCTCCATCGCGGTCGAGGGCACGCAGGACGACAGGTTCACGCGCAGGTCCATGACCATCCGCTCGGCCGCTTCGAGGAAATAGCGCAGCCCCGCGATCCCCGCGACGTTGGCGATCGCGTGCGGGTCGCAGATCGCCGTGGTGATCCCCCGCGGCGCCACGCAGCGCTCGAACTCGAAGGGCGTGACCATCGAGCTTTCGACATGAAGGTGCGTGTCGATGAAGCCCGGAACGAGGACGAGGCCCGAGACGTCCACCTCCTCCCGGCCGTCGTAGCTTTCGCAGGTGCCGACGACGGTGTCGCCCGCGATCGCCACGTCGCCGTCCAGCAACTCCCCGGTCACGAGGTCGAGCACCCGGCCGCCCTTCAGCACGAGATCGGCGGGCGCGCGGCCCGCGCCCTGGGCGACGAGAGTGGCGAGATCGGTGCGGGACATGGGCGGGCTCCTTCGCGGCTGGCCCGATGATGCCAGCGCGCGGGCGAAAGGCAACCGCCCGGCCAGATTGACAGGGTGCGGCAGGCTGGTAGCGTTGCGCGGGGAGGAGCGCGCGCCATGCTCAGGGAGTTTCCGGTCTTCACCGCCGCCGCCGTGCAGGCCGCGCCGGTCTATCTCGACGCCGCGGCCACCGCCGAGAAGGCGGCGCGCCTCGTCGGAGAGGCGGCGGCGAAAGGCGCGAGGCTCGTGGTCTTCCCCGAGGTCTTCGTGCCCGGCTATCCCTACTGGAACTGGATCACCGACCCGGTGACCGGCAGCGCCTGGTTCGAGAAGCTCGTGCGCGCCTCGGTCTTCCTGCCCGGCCCCGAGATCGAGACCGTGGCCGCCGCGGCGGCCGAGCACGGCGTCTACGTGGTGATCGGCGTGAACGAGCGGAGCCCGGTCTCGCTCGGCGCGCTCTACAACACGCTCGTCTTCCTCGGGCCGGACGGGACGATGCTGGGCCGGCACCGGAAGCTCGTGCCCACCTGGGCCGAGAAACTGACCTGGACGGGCGGGGACGGCGCGTCGCTCCGGGTCTACGACACGGAAATCGGCCCCCTGGGCGGGCTGGCCTGCGGCGAGAACACCAACACCCTCGCCCGGTTCACGCTGCTCGCGCAGGGAGAGCTGGTGCACGCGGCCTCCTACATCTCGCTGCCCGTCGCGCCGCCCGACTACGACATGGCCGAGGCGATCCGGCTGCGCGGCCAGTCCCACAGCTTCGAGGGGAAGGTCTTCACCGTCGTCGCCACCTCCACCATCTCCGAGGAGATCATCGCGGCGATGGAAGGGGTGCGCCCCGATGCCCGCGCGCTCCTCGAGCGCAAGTCCTCGGCCTGGTCGGGCATCATCGGGCCCGACGGGCGCGAGGTCGTGCCCGGGCTCGTGGACGAGGAGGGGATCGTCACCGCCGAGATCGATCTCGCCCGCTGCATCCAGCCGCGGCAGATGCACGACATCACCGGGCACTACAACCGCTTCGACATCTTCCGGCTCGAGGTGAACCGCACGCCCCATGCCGCCGTCTCGCCGCGCGACCCGTCCACGCCGGGCGAGGGGCAGGCCGCCGGAACCGCGCCCGCCGGGCCGATCGTCACCGAAGGAGACGCCCCATGAACGCCAAGGATCAACGCGACGACATTCTGGGCCGCGCGCGTGTGAAGGACGACGAGGCGCTCCGCGCCTATTACGACGAACTCGCCGCCTGCGAGACCGGCGCGCTCTGGACCGTGGCCAACGACATCGAGCCCTGGGAGCCCACGCCCAGGTCCGCGCCGACGATCTGGCGGAGCCGCGACCTGCGCGAGAAGGTGCTGGCCGCCCTCGATCTCGTGAAGCCCGAGGATGCGGGACGCCGCGTGGTGTTCCTGCGCAACCCGAAGCGCAAGGACGTCTCCGCCTGCTGCGGCTGGCTCTTCTCCGGCATCCAGGTGATGCGCCCCGGAGAGGCCGCGCCGGCGCACAACCACGCGGCCTCGGCGCTGCGCTTCATCATGGAGGGCGCGGGCGCCTACACGGTGGTGGACGGGCACCGCCTCACGCTGAACGCGCGGGATCTCGTCATCACGCCCAACGGTACCTGGCACGAGCACGGCGTGCTGGAGGATGGCGAGACCTCGATGTGGCAGGACGGGCTCGACATTCCGCTGACCAACGCGCTCGAGGCCAATTTCTACGCGGTGCACCCCGAGGACTGGCAGAGCTCCAACCTGCCCTTCGACGCGAGTCCCGCGACCTGGGGCGCGCCGGGTCTTCTGCCCGCGACCGAGAACTGGGGCGCCTTCTACTCACCTTTGATGAAATACGGCTGGGACAAGACCTACGAGGGGCTGCAGGCCTACGCGAAGGTGACCGACGGCGACCCGTTCGACGGCATCTACATGCGCTTCGTGAACCCGAAGACGGGCGGGCACCCGATGGCGACGATGGGCGCCTCGATGCAGATGCTGCGCCCGGCCGAGCACACCAGGGCGCACCGGCACACCGGCAACGTGATCTACCAGGTCGCCAAGGGGCGCGGCTACTCGGTGATCGGCGGCGTGCGCTACGACTGGGAAGAGCGCGACCTCTTCTGCGTCCCGCCCTGGACCTGGCACGAGCACTGCAACCTCGACGAGGCCGACGACGCCTGCCTCTTCTCCTTCAACGACTTCCCGGTCATGGAGGCGTTGAAGTTCTACCGCGAACAGGCCTATCCCGAGAACGGCGGCCACCAGGACGTGACCGCGACGGCCTGAACGGGGGACATACCATGAAACTCATCACCTTCCGCCGGCATCCCGCGGATGCCGGCCGGCTCGGCGCCCTGCTGGGCGATCAGGTGGTCGACCTGGCGCTTCTGGGCGACGCCACGGGCGAACCGCTGCCCGACGCGATGCTCGACTTCATCGATCTCGGGCCGCAGGCCGTGGCGCAGACCGCCGCGCTGCTGGACGACATCGGGGACGACATGCCGCTGGGCGCCGCGCAGCCCCTGGCCAACGTCACGGTGATGGCGCCGATCCCGCGCACGCGGAAGAACATCTTCGGCATCGGCCTCAACTACGCCGAGCACATCGCCGAAAGCGCGCGCGGCCTCGACACCGCAGCCGACATGCCCGAGAAACCGGTCATCTTCTCGAAGCCGCCCACCGCCATCGTCGGCCCGGGCGATCCGATCCTGCACGACGCGTCGCTCACGCAGCAGCTCGACTGGGAGGTGGAACTCGCGGTCGTCATCGGCACGCGAGCGCAGCGTGTGGCCGAGGCCGACGCCATGAGCCGCGTCTTCGGCTACACGGTGATGTGCGACGTCTCGGCCCGCGACAACCGCCGCGCCGGACAGTGGATCGTCTCCAAGGGCATGGACAGCTACGCGCCGATGGGGCCCTGCATCGTCACCGCCGACGAGATCCCGGATCCGCACGACCTCGACCTCTGGCTTGCCAAGAACGGCGAGGAGAAGCAGCGCTCCAACACCCGCGACATGTATTTCAAGATCCCGCATCTGATCGCCGACCTGTCGGCGGGCATCACGCTGGAGCCGGGCGACGTGATCGCCACGGGCACGCCCGAGGGCGTGGGCGCGGGGCGCGATCCGCAGGAATGGATGTGGCCGGGCGACGTGATCGAATACGGCGTGGACGGCATCGGCGTCATGCGCAACCCGGTGGTCCGGGCGGGCTGACGGCCCCTCGCGGTCAGACCTGGTAGCGCGTGGCGCCCCGCCGCCGCGTGTCCACTGGCCGCGCGAGGATGGCGGCGTGATGGGCGCGCTGGTCGCAGTTGGCGCGCGGGCAGATGCGGCAGTTGATCCCGATGGGCGTCATCTGCGTGGCCTTGACCGCGAAGCCCTCGGCGTAGCCGATTTCGGGCGCGTGCTCGACCGAGCAGCCCATCGCGACGGCAAGCCGGATGTCCTGCGCGTGGCGCGCGAAGGTGGGCCGGTCCACCGTGCGGGAGAAGACGAAGAACTGGCTCTGGTCGGGCATCTCCACGAATTGCGGCACGATGCGCCCCGGCGTGCGAAAGGAGGTGTGCACGTCGAGCCGCGGGCAGGCCCCGCCGCGCTCGGCGAGGTGGAAGCTCGTGGAATTGAAGCGCTTGGTGACGTTGCCCGCCTTGTCGATCCGCAGGAAGAACAGCGGCACGCCCTGCGCCCCGTCGCGCTGAAGCGTGGTGGCCCGGTGACAGGCCTGTTCGAAGCTCACGCCGAAGCGCGTGGCGATATGGTCCATGTCGTATTTCGAGGCGCGCGCCTCGGCCAGAAAGGCGTCGTAGGGCATGAGCACCGCTGCCGCGAAATAGTTGGCGAGTTCCACCCGGCAGCGCGCGCGGCCATTCGTGTCCTGGATCCCCGAACGGTCGAGAATCCCGTCGAGCAGCGCCTCCTGCTCGACGAGCGCGGCGACGTGGCAAAGCTGGAACACCCGGTTGGGGTGGTCCATCGCCTGGCTCAGCAGCACCTCGCGGCGCTCTTCGTCGAACAGGCGCAGCGCGTCGGGCAGGTCCTGGACCGGCACGAGACGGGTGCTGAGCCCGAGCCGCTTCGCAAGCCGCGCCTTCAGGTGCGAATAGACGTCATCGAGGGGCGGCGGGGACTCCGCCCAGAACGTCTCGGCCGCCGCCTCGAGTTCGGGGAAATGGTTGCGGTTGCGCCGGAAGAAGTCGTGGACCGCGGATTCGGGCGAGGCCGCGATAAGCGGCTCGGCCTGGGACTGGCCGGCCGACGCGACGCTGATCAGCTGGTCCGTGGCCGCCTGGTAGGAGCGGTAGAGCTTCAGGAAGCCGCGCGCCAATTCGGGGCTGTGAACGAGTGCGGCGCGAAGCTGGGGCAGATCGGGGCGCACATCCTCGAAGAGCGGATCCTGCAGGACGGCGCGCAGATCGGCGAGCTGGGTGCTGTCGTCGTCCTCGGCGATGGCGCGCCAGTCCACGCCGTAGACCTCGAAGAGGCGCAGCATCACCGGCACCGAGACGGAACGCTCGTTGTTTTCCAGCAGGTTGACGTAGGAGGTCGAGATGCCGAGCGCGCGGGCCATCTGCGCCTGCGTCTCCCCCCGCTCGAGCCTGAGGCGCCGCAGATGTGGGCCGATGAAAGTCTTCTGCATGCCTTTGCACACCTTTGACGTTTGTGTATTTCACAATTACACATATTTTGATAAATGTAAAATCTCGCGTTTACAGCAGAACCCGTTTTGCTTTTGCACAATTGATGGGCAGTGGCAGTGTCCGGCTCGAAAGACAGATTCCCGCTGGAGGCGACCCGATGCGCACTGGACAGACCCATCTCTTCATTCCCGGCCCGACGAACGTTCCCGAGGACGTCCGGCAGGCGATGAACGTGCCCATGCAGGACATGCGCGCGCCCGATTTCGGCGAGCTGACGCTCGATCTCTTCACCGGGCTGAAAAAGGTCCTGCGAACGGAGGCGGGGCGCGTGATGATGTTCCCGGGCTCGGGCACCGGTGCCTGGGAGGCGGCGATCACCAACACGCTCAACCCCGGCGACAAGGTGCTGATGTCGCGCTACGGGCAGTTCTCGACCCTCTGGGTGGAGATGGCCCAGCGCCTCGGCCTCGACGTCGAGGTGATCGACGTGCCCTGGGGCGCCGGATGCCCGGTCAAGGAATACGCCCGCCGCCTCGGCCGCGACCGCGAAGGCCGGATCAAGGCCGTGTTCGTCACCCACAACGAGACCGCGACCGGGGTCACCTCGGACGTGGCCGCGGTGCGCCGCGCCCTCGACGAGTGTTTCCACGATGCGCTTCTCTTCGTGGACGGCGTCTCCTCCATCGGCTCGATCGATTTCCGCATGGACGACTGGGGCGTGGACCTCGCCGTGACCGGCTCGCAGAAGGGCCTGATGCTGCCCGCAGGGCTCGGCATCCTCGGCGTCTCGGAAAAGGCGATGGAAGCCTCGAAAACCTCCACGATGCGCCGCGCCTATTTCGAATTCGCGGACATGGTGAAGATGAACGAGGGCGGATATTTCCCCTACACGCCGCCGACGCAGCTTTTCCACGGCATGCGCCGCTCGCTCGACCGGATCTTCGCCGAGGGGCTCGACAACGTCGTGGCGCGCCATCACCGCCTAGCCGAAGGCGTCCGCCGCGGCGTGCATGCGATGGGCCTCGAGCTCGTGGCAGAGCATCCCTCGCTCTATTCCGACACCGTCAGCGCGATCCGCGTCCCGCAGGAGATCGACGCGCGCGACGTGATCGCCGCGGCCTACACGAAATACAACACCTCGCTCGGCTCGGGCCTCGCCCGGCTCGCCGGAAAGGTGTTCCGCATCGGCCACCTGGGCGACCTGAACGAGGGCATGATCCTCACCGCCCTCGGCGTCACCGAACTCTCGCTCGCCGAGGCGGGGATGAAGGTGGAGTTCGGCCGCGGCGTGGGCGCGGCGCAGGCGTGGTTCGCCGGCCAGGCCGGCGCGGAACTGCGCGTGGCCGCCGAGTAAGCCCGGCGCCGCGAGGTCGGCGCCGTCATCCGAAACGATCGGGCCCGAACCGGCGGTATCCGCCGGGCCGGCACCGCCTGTCCAAGCATCACCCGGAGGAGACCCATGGACATTCACGAATATCAGGCCAAGGAGATCCTGAACCGCTTCGGCGTGCCGGTGCCCCGCGGCGGGCTGGCCTACAGCCCCGAGCAGGCCGGGTATCGCGCCCGCGAGCTTGGCGGCGACGCATGGGTGGTGAAGGCGCAGATCCATTCCGGCGGGCGCGGAGAGGCGGGCGGCGTGAAGCTCTGCCGCTCGGAGGAGGAGGTGCGCGACTTCGCCGCCACGCTCTTCGGCAAGCAGCTCGTCACCAAGCAGACCGGCGCGTCGGGCAAGGGCGTCTACCGCGTCTGGGTCGAAAGCGCTTCGGACATCGCGCAGGAACTCTATCTCGGCTTCGTGCTCGACCGGAAGTCGGAGCGGATCATGATCGTGGCGTCGGGGCATGGCGGGATGGAGATCGAGGATCTGGCCGAGACGGATCCGGACTCGCTCCGCCGCATGGCGATCGACCCCGCCACCGGACTGTGCGAGTTCCAGGCACGCGAGCTGGCCTTCGCGCTCGGGCTCGAGGGCGGGCTCGTCGCGCAGATGGTCACCACGCTCAAGGCCTGTTACCGCGCCTACCGCGAACTCGACGCCACGATGGTCGAGATCAACCCCCTCGTCATCACCGGCACGGGCGAGCTCGTCGCGCTCGACGGCAAGATGAGCTTCGACACCAACGCGCTTTTCCGCCGCCCCCAGATCGCCGAACTGCGCGATCCCTCGCAGGAGGACGCGCGGGAATGCATGGCCGCCGACAACGGGCTGGCCTATGTGGGTCTCGATGGCGACATCGGCTGCATCATCAACGGCGCCGGCCTCGCCATGGCGACGATGGACATGATCAAGCTCGCCGGGGGCGAGCCCGCCAACTTCCTCGACATCGGCGGCGGCGCGAGCCCCGAGCGCGTGTGCCGCGCCTTCCGCACCGTGCTCGCCGACCGCAACGTGAGCGTGATCCTCGTCAACATCTTCGCGGGCATCAACCGCTGCGACTGGGTGGCCGAGGGCGTGGTGCAGGCCTACCGCTCCGAGGGGCTCACGCTGCCCGTCGGCGTGCGGCTTTCGGGCACCAACGTCGAGGAGGGCCGGCGCATCCTCGCCGAGTCCGGCCTGCCACTCGTCACCGCGGACACGCTGGCCGACGCCGCCGAGAAGGCCGTCGCCGCCCGCACCAAGCTAGCCGCCTGAGGGAGGACGCCATGGCCATTCTGATCGACGACACCACGAAAGTCCTGGTGCAGGGGATGTCCGGCCGCATCGGCCGCTTCCACGCAGAGGAGATGATCGCCCACGGCACCAACGTCGTGGCCGGCGTCACGCCCGGCAAGGGCGGCGACGAGGTGCTGGGCCGCCCGGTCTTCGACACGGTGCGCGCCGCGGTGGCGGCCACGGGCGCCGAGGCGAGCCTCGTCTTCGTGCCACCCCCCTTCGCCGCCGACGCGATCATGGAGGCCGCCGACGCCGGCATCCGCACGGCGGTCTGCGTAACCGACGGGATCCCCGCGCAGGACATGATGGAAGTGAAGCGCTTCCTCCGCCGCTACCCGCGCGAGCGCAAGATGCGCCTCATCGGGCCCAACTGCGCGGGCGTCATCTCGCCCGGAAAGGGCTTCATGGGGATCATGCCGCCCCACATCTACACGCCGGGGCGGGTCGGCATCGTCGGCCGTTCCGGCACGCTCGGCTACGAGGCGGCGAGCCAGATGCAGATGCTCGGCATCGGCGTTTCCACCTCCGTGGGCATCGGGGGCGACCCGATCAACGGCTCGTCCTTCCGCGACATCCTCGAGCTTTTCGAAGCGGACGCCGAGACCGACGCGGTGATGCTGATCGGCGAGATCGGCGGCCCGCAGGAGGCGGAGGCCGCGGCCTACGTCCAGGAGCGGATGAAGAAGCCCGTCGTGGCCTATATCGCCGGCCTCTCCGCGCCGAAGGGCCGCAAGATGGGCCACGCCGGCGCGATCATCTCGGCCTTCGGCGAAAGCGCCCAGGAAAAGGTGGAGATCCTTTCCGAGGCGGGCATCACCGTCGCGCCCAACCCCTCCGCGATGGGCGAGACGATGGCCCGGGTGCTCGAGGCGCGCGCTGCGGCCTGAACCGCGCGCGCCCTGCCCGCTGCGCCCCGGCGCGGCGGGCATCTTTCGCGGATAACCACGCAGAAGGCCCACGCCCCTGCGCCGCAACCGACGGCACCATGCCGGACAACGCCATGTGCCTCCTCGCCGGCGGCACCGGGTCCTTCGGGGGCGCGAACCTCGATCGAGCCGGCCACCGGCAGGAGGCGAGCGGCGCGACCCGCGATCGTCCGTGGCCGACACACTGCGGCTTGGTGCTCCGGGACCCTGACCTGACCGCCACGGCCCGACATCTTTCGCACTTGATCTTCCCGTGACTGGAGGCTTCATCCTCCTTGTTCAGCGAAACGATGGGAGGATCCTGTACATGCAACGTCAAGTCGCGCCGTTTTCCATGGCCGCCGCGCTCCTCGCGCTTCTGCCGACGCTCGCCACGGCCCAGACCGTGCACGTGGCCAAGACGTCGGGCTGCGGCTGTTGCGTCGCATGGATGGATCACATGGAAGAGCACGGCTTCCGGGCGACCGGGCAGGACGTGTTCGGTGGCGCGCTCGTGCGGATGAAACTGGACAGGGGCGTGCCCGCCGGTATGGCGTCATGCCATACCGCCACGGTCGATGGCTACGTCATCGAGGGCCACGTGCCCGCCGCGGACGTGCGCCGGCTTCTCGAAGAGCGGCCCGATGCGGTCGGCCTCGCGGTGCCGGACATGCCTCTCGGCTCACCGGGGATGGATTTCGGCAGCCGGACGGAACCCTATGACGTCCATCTCATCCGGCGCGACGGCACGACCGAGGTCTTTTCCTCGCACCCGGGCGATTGAGCCCCGGCCGTCGCCGTCGCCCTGCATTTTTCACGACAAGAAGACCAGGTTGGCCCGAGCCGCGCATCGCGCGCCCGCATGCCCGCATCGGTCCGTTTTGCCCCCATTTGGGGGCGGTGGCCCTGTGTGCCGAGCTTATCATGATGCGCGCACCGCGCGGGGATCGCGGGCGCTTCGTGTGCCTCGATACCAACGGCCTGTCGCCGTCGCGGATTGATCGAGACCGCAACCCGTTGATGGGCCTCGAGTGATCGAGGCCTCGCCAGAGGAAGTATTTCGTGAGCGAGTTGTTCTCAGACCGCTACGGCTGGCTGGTCGCAAGTCCGGTCTGTCCGATCGTGTACCAGGGCGACGACCCCGACGCGCCTGACTACAACGACGGTATCTGGGAAGCATCCGGCAACGGCGACAACGTCATCGACCTGAACGATCACCAGGCTGCGGACAACGCGCGCGGGCGCCAGGGAAACGACGCGCTTTACGGAAACGGGAACGGCAACAGGCTTCAGGGCGACGAGGGCGGCGACTGGATCGAGGGGAGGATTGGTCGCGACATCCTTGCCGGCGGCGCGGGCGACGACTGGCTCTTCGGCGGCGACGGGACCAATCTCACGCAGGACGGGGACGACTGCATCGACGGTGGCACCGGCCGGGACTGGATCGATGGCGAGAACGGCGACGACCTGCTGACGGGCGGCGCGGGAATCGACGTTCTCTTCGGCGGGGCCGGCGCCGATGCGATGTTCGGTGATGACGGGGATTTCGGCCTCGGCGGCGATGGCGACGACACCGACGGTGACGCGGCCGACTGGATGTCCGGTGGCGACGGCGGCGACGTCATGCATGGCGAAGGCGGCGACGACGTCATGTGGGGCGGAGCCGGCGACGACACGACGTATGGCGGCACCGGGCACGACAGGATCCATGGCGGCACCGGCCGCGACCGGATGGCCGGCGGCGCGGGCGACGACCTGTTGCTGGGAGGCGCGGGCGACGACGAGATGTTCGGCGACCTCCGCCAAGGTCAGGTCGATGATCTCGATTTCGGGTCGGACAACTGGCTGGACATGCTCGGGGAGGCGTCGGGCGGCCATGACGTCATGGCCGGGGGCGCGGGCGACGACATCATGGACGGCGGCGCGGGCCGCGACTGGATGGCCGGCGAAAGCGGCCAGGACCTGATGTTCGGCGGTCGCGGAAGCGACATGATGGACGGCGGCGCGGACCGTGACGTGCTTCAGGGCGATGCCGGCGTCGACCGGATCCGCGGCGGGTCGGACAACGACGTGATCGAGGGCGGCGCGCAGGGCGACTGGCTTTACGGCGATTTCGGCCGCGATGCGCCCTTCGGCTGGCATGTCCGCTTCGGGGCGATGGCCGACGACGCGAACGGCCAGACCTATGGCGGGCAGATCTTCGACCAACTGCCGATCGGCTGGGTCGAACTGCCCGTGCCGGCCCTCGAGGTGGAGAAGGACCGCGGCGAGGAGGGCGCCGACCTCATTCGCGGTGGCGGCGGGCATGACAGGATATTCGGCGAGGGCGGCAATGACCGGCTTTTCGGGGACAGCGGCGACGACACGATCGAGGGCGGTGACGGGCGCGACTCGGTGGTCGGCAACTGGGGTGACGACGTGCTCGACGGCGGGCGCGGCGACGACTTCGTCTACGGCCGCCAGGACGACGACAGGCTTTTCGGCGAGGACGGAGACGATGTCCTAAAGGGCGGAGAGGGACAGGACAGCCTGACGGGCGGGATGGGCACCGACCGCCTTCACGGCGAGGAAGGCTGCGACGTGCTCGAAGGCGGCGAGGGCCGCGACATCATGGACGGCGGCGCGGCCGACGATCTGCTCCTCGGGGGGCTCGACAGCGACATCATGGAGGGCGGCGCGGGCGCGGACACCCTGATCGGCGAGGAGGGTCGCGACGACCTGTCGGGCGGCACGGGCGACGACATCCTGCTCGGCGGCCGACACGGCGACTGGCTGCGCGGCGGCGGCGGCAACGACCGTCTCTATGGCCAGGAGGGCGTGGATTTCCAGCGCGGCGGCGCCGGCGACGACGTGTTGCACGGTGGCGGCGCGAACGACCGCCTTTTCGGAGACGGGGGCAACGATTTCCTCGTCGGCGGGGCCGGCAACGACATGCTGGTCGGCGGCGAGGGCAAGGACGTGTTCGTCTTCGACGTGATCTGGGACGGCCAGACCGTCGTCGCCGATTTCGGCCACGACATCCTGCGCGACCTCGATATCGACGAGGACCTCGACGTCCTCGGCTTTCGGGTCACGGCTGTCGGCGGCGCGGCGGGCGCCAGCGGAGCCGCGGCCTTCGCGGCGCTCGAGGCCGCGGCGACCGTGACGGACGACGGGTGGCACACGACCATCTCCGTGGGTGACAGCTCGCGGCGGCTGCACAACGTCTCGGGCGGCACAACGCCTTTCCCGTCGCTCGGGCAGGACGCGGTCCCGATCGGCGGCATCGGGCTCAACGCGATCTCGACCGGCGATGCAGGCTATTACGAGGTCGTCAACGTGGTCGCGGTGACGCCGGGGCTGACACTCGCGACCGACGAGGACACCCCCGTCGCAGTCGATCTCGCTTCGGTTCCCGCGCTCGCGGGGCTGGCCCATATCGAGATCGTGCAGGCGCCCGACGCCGGAACGGCGCGGATCGATGGCGGCATGCTGGTCCTGGACCCGGGCGGGGACTTCGAAAGCCTCGCCGCGGGCGAAGTCCGCAGGGTCCTGGTAGATCTTTTCGCCACCAGCGCCCATGTCCCCGGCACCTGCCCCGACGGCCGACGCACCGACCTTTCCGTGCTCGTCGAGATCACGGGCCTCAACGATGCGCCGGTGTTCGGCGAGAACGAGACGGTCTTCGCCATCGCGGAGCGGGAGGACGGCGCGGCGGACGAGAACGTGGCGCAAACCACGCTCTCCGGCGCGCTGGCCTTTTCCGACGCGGATCTGAGCGACACGCACACCGCCAGCGTCGTCCCGCAGGCAACGGGTTACCGCGGCAGCTTCGCGCTCGTCGGGACACCGACCACCGCCCCCGATACGGTCAACGGCACGCAAGGGTGGGACTTCACCGTCGCCGACGCGGATCTCGATACGCTCGCCGAGGGCGAGACGCGCGTGCAGCGCTATGACGTCACGATCGACGACGGCCAGGGCGAGACCGCGACCCAGACGGTCGAGGTCACGCTCACCGGTCGCAACGATGCGCCCGAGGCCGCCGATGACGACAATTCGGACGACCCGGTAATCGAGGTTGGCACAACCGGGCCCGGCGACGCGACGGCGGAGGGCAACGTCCTGTCCAACGACAGCGACGTCGACTTGCTGGACACGCTGTCGGTCTCGGGCGTCGCCGCCGGAGATCTGACGGCGGATCCCGGCACGCTCGCCGGCGGCACCGGCATCGCCGTGACCGGCGCCTACGGGAGTCTGACCGTCCAGGCGGACGGCGAGTGGATCTACACGCTGGACGATTCGAACGTGGACGTCGACGCGCTCGAGGATGGCGATGTCGCCGCCGACGTCTTCACTTACGTCACCGACGACGGCAATGGCGGGCAGGATCGCGCGACCCTCACGATTTCTGTCAGCGGGACATCCGACGGCGCNGACGCGCTCGAGGATGGCGATGTCGCCGCCGACGTCTTCACTTACGTCACCGACGACGGCAATGGCGGGCAGGATCGCGCGACCCTCACGATTTCTGTCAGCGGGACATCCGACGGCGCCACCCCGACGGTCGATCCCGTCATCAACGAGTTCGTGTTCGACCACAGGGGCGAGGACAGCTTTGCCTTTATCGAAGTGCTCGGCCAGCCTGACGCGGACTACGCTGGCGTCTGGCTGCTGGAAATCGAAGGCGACGGCAGCGGTGCGGGAACCGTCGACGCGGCCATCGAGATCGGGGCGACCGACGCGAACGGGTATTTCCTGGCCGACGAGGACGTGGAGAACGGAACCGTCAGCCTTCTGCTCGTCGAGGGCTTCACCGGCGCGGTCGGCGACGATCTCGACACGAACGACGACAGCGTGTTCGACGTCGCCCCCTGGGCGCACATCCTCGACAGCGTCGCGGTGAGCGACGGTGACACTGGCGATCTGACCTATGGCGGGCTCAGCCTGGCTCCCGGCTACGACGGCGTTTCCTTCGATGTCGGCGGCGCCTCCCGCATTCCGAACGGCACCGATACCGACAGCCCGACCGACTGGGTGCGCAACGACTTCGACGGCGCGGGCATTCCGGCGCTCGGCCCAGGGACACTGGTGCCGGGAGAGGCGCTGAACACGCCGGGCCGGGACAACGAGATCGGCGACCCGGCGACCGCGGCCACCCTGATCTCGGCCATCCAGGGCTCTGGCAGGGTCTCTCCGCTGGCGGGCCAGAGCGTCACGGTCGAGGCCATCGTGGTCGGTGACTTCCAGGACGGCGGCGCGGGCACGAACGGCGATCTGAACGGCTTCTTCCTGCAGGAGGAGGACGCGGACACGGATGGCGACCCGGGCACGTCGGAGGGACTCTTCGTCTTCGACGGGACCGGCCCGGCCGTGGACGTTCAGCCGGGCGACAGGGTCCGCGTCACCGGCACCGTCGCCGAGTTCTTCGGCGAGACCCAGATCGGCTCGATCACGGCAGTCGAGATCCTCGACAGGGGCAACGCGCTGCCCACCGCGGCCGAAATCGCCTTTCCGGTGGCCGGCGTGCTTGCAAACAGCGACGGCGCGCTGATTGCCGACCTCGAAGCCTACGAGGGCATGCTGGTCACCGTGCCGCAGCAGATGACGATAAGCGACCTGTTCACGCTTGGCCGCTTCGGCGAAATCGGCCTGAACGCGGGCGGCCTGACCGAGGCCTACACGCAGGCCAATTCCCCCAGCGTCACGGGCTTCGGCGCCTTCGTCGAGGCGCAGGTGAGGAACACGCTCGTCCTCGACGACGGCCAGACCGGCCAGAACCCGGAGACCGTTCCCTTCGAGATCGCCGGCACGCCCGGGAACATACCCGGCCAGTTCGATGCCGCGGACGCGCTGAGCGCCGGCGACACGGTCGAGGGCCTCACCGGCGTCGTGCGGTTTTCACGCGGCTCGGGGGGGATCGGGGACGAAACATATCGGCTCAACCCGACCCAGACGCCCGTCTTCGCCGATGCCGTGCCGCGGACGGACACGGCACCGGATGTCGGCGGCACGATCACGGTATCGGCGTTCAACGTGCTGAATTTCTTCACCTCGCTGGGCGATGAAGGTCTGACCGCGGGGCCCCTGGGCGCCGGAGTGCGGGGCGCGGACTCTCTCGCCGAGTTCGAGCGGCAAACCGACAAGCTGATCGCCGCGCTGGCCGGGATCGGTGCGGATGTCTTCGGCCTGATCGAGTTGGAAAACGAAGTGGGCGACCAGAACGGCGACGGCCAGTTCGCGCTTGGGTACATCGTGGATGCGTTGAATTCGGCGCTGCCCGGGGCCGCCTACGACTATGTCGATCCCGGCACGCCCTACGTCGGCGACGACGCGATCATGGTCGGCATGATCTACGACAGCAACGCCGTGCGCCTCGCCTCGGACACGACGGTCGAGATCCTGACCGATGCCGATCTGGCCGCCCTTGGCGCCGATCCCGGCACCCCGGTCTTCGACGGTGCCGGGACCAGCCGCGCGCCCCTGGCCGCCACGTTCGAGGAGATCGCCAGCGGCGAAACCTTCACCGTGGCCGTCAATCACTTCAAGTCGAAAGGGTCCGTCAGCCCGTTCGGCGACAACGCCGATATCGGTGACGGCACCGGCAACAACGACGAGGCGCGCCTGCAGGCGGCCCAGGCGCTCGATGCCTGGCTCGGCAGCGACCCGACCGGATCGGGCGACGGCGACGTGCTGGTCATCGGCGACCTCAATGCCTACGCGATGGAGGATCCGGTCGCCTTCCTGAAGAGCCGGGGCTACGAGGACCAGGTCGCGCGCTTCCTCGCCTCAGACGCGTTCCCGTTCTCGTTCGGCTTCCCGGTGGATCTGGACGCAGCGCCGCAGGCGCAGACCTTCGGCGCGCTGGATTACCTGCTCGCCAATGCCTCGATGGCGTCACAGGTGACCGGGGCGGCGCAATGGCAGATCAATTCGGTCGAGGCCGCGGCACTCGGCTACGACACCACCTTCAAGACCGCGGGCCAGATCGAGGATCTCTACGCCACCGATCCCTTCAGGTCGTCGGACCATGACCCCCTGATCCTCGGCCTCGACCTCGGTGCGAGCGACGCGCCGATCGCGTGACGCCCGGCCGTGCAGGACAGGGCGCCTAGTTCAGGAACCAGAGGCTCGCGCCCCCCGCCGCGATCACCGCCGCGTAGATCCCGGCCACGCGCATGCCCAGTTGCCGGTTGCCCGCGACAAGGGCGATCCCGCCCTTCACGGCGGTGTTGACGGACGCGGCGATGAAAATGGCGATCGCCCCGCTTTGCACTGCGAGATCGCCGCCGACCAGCCGCGAGACGGAGATCGTCAGCGCGTCCACGTCGGTGACGCCGGAGAGGGCGGCGGCGGCGAAGACCCCGCGCTCGCCCAGCCACGACCGAAGGTAGTGCATTCCCAGCATCACCCCCGCCAGAAGCGCCCCGAAGGAGAACGCGGCCTTCAGTTCGAGCGGGTTGGAGAGCCCCTCCACGCCCTCCATCACCCCGTCATCCCGAGTTGACAGAAGCTGGACCACCGTACCGCCGGCGAGGCCCGTTGCGGCCATGACGCCCATCGGCATGGCGAGGGGCGCGACGAGCGTGGGCTCGAACACCGCGACGAGCACGAGGATACGCAGGAACGTGACCGACCCGGCCAGCACCACGCCCGCCGCGGCCGTGCGCGCGAGAGGCGGGCGGTCGCGCACCAGCCGGGCCAGCGCCAGCGTCGTCGAGGTCGACGAGGCGAGACCGCCGAAGGCGCCCGTCGCGAGGATGCCGAGACGCGTGCCGACCAGGCGCATCGCGATGTACCCGAAGAACGACAGGCCCGCCACGATGACCACCGCCCACCAGATCTCGAACGGGTTGAGCACCTCGCCCGGCCCGTACCCGCGGTTGGGCAGAACCGGCAGCACCACGACGGACAGCACCGCGAGTTGCAGGAGCGCCACAAGCTCGAAGCGCCTGATCCTCGCGACCCAGCCATGAAGAAGCGGCTTCATCGCCAGCAGCAGGGCCGCGACCACGGCGACCGCCGCGGCGGGCGCCATCCGGCCGAGAACCGCCGCCGCGCCGAGCGCGAAGACGAGCAGAAGGGCGACCTCGGTCGTCAGGCCCAGGTCGTCGCCCTCCTCCAGCCGCACCCAGTAGCTGACGGCCAGAAGCGCGCCCAACGCCAGGAACGCGAAGGCCAGAAGCGCGGGCGAGGTCGCCTGCACCAGCCAGCCGCACACGCCGCCCAGCAATCCGGCCAGCGCGAAGGTGCGAATGCCTGCGACACGCGCGCCCTCGGACTCCTCGCGCTCGTGCCAGCCGCGTTCCAGCCCGAAAAGCAGCCCGATGGCCAGGGCGAGCCCAAGTCGCTGAAAGATCTCGAGGTCATCCATGCGCGACATCATGCATCAGAATACCCCCTGCGCCACAAGCGGCATCATGCGGGCGGGACCGTCGCGGGCCGCGGGGCGCGGGCGGGCTTTTCGCGGCCTGTCAGGGCGTGGCCGGAACGGTTTCCGCCCGGTCCGGGCACGGGGAGCGGAACACCGCCATCTGGCTCGCGCCTCCCAGGTCGGGATGACGGCCCGCGATGTCCTGGAAGGTGACGGCATAGCCCGCCGACCGCGCCGCGCGGCTGCACCACTGCCGGAACCTGCTCCGCGACCACTCGAACCGGTGGTCGGGATGACGGAAGCGGTGCGGCGGCACCCCCAGCAGCGGATTGAACTCCGCGTTGGGCGTGGTCACCACGACCGCGCCGGGCCGCAACGTGTGAAAGAGCGCCCGTTCGAGCCGCGACAGCCGGTCCGGGTCGAGATGCTCGATCGTCTCCACCAGAACGGCGCAATCCATGCCGGCAAGCTCCGGCGCCGGGTCCGTCATGGAGGCGGCGCGCAGCTCTATCCGGGGCCCGCAGGACCCGAGGTCGCACAGGCGGCGGCGCAGCCGGTCGAGCGAGGCCGTGCAGATGTCGAGGCCCACGATCTCCTCGATGCCCGGCTCCCGCGCCAGGCGCAGCAGAAGATCGCCGTCGCCGCAGCCGAGGTCCAGTATTCGCGCGGCCCCGGTCGCGCGCACCGCCGCCAGAACCGCCGCAAGGCGTTCTTCGTGCAGCCAGCTGGTCATGCCGAGCGCCCGCCCGGACGCCGTAGCAACGCCACGTCCTTCACGGGCACCTCGCAGGTCCAGCCCCATTCCGTGGCGAGATGGCGGAACGTCGCTTCGCGGTAGAAGGCGACGTGGGTCGGATCCTTGCGGTAGTGCCAGGTCCCGAAACGCGCGTCATCGGTCTGGAAGCAGGTCATCACGGCGAGCCATCCGCCGGGCCGCACCATCCGGCGCAGGCGCGCGAACGCCTCGCCCGGGCGATGGAAATGCTCGGCCGTCTCGGTGCAGACGACGAAATCGTGGCTTTCGGAAAGCGGCGCGGGATCGGGGGCGAAAAAGGGATCGTAGAGCGCCACCTCATGGCCCGCCTCGCGCAGCATGGCGGCGAGCGCCGGACCGGGTCCGCAGCCGTAGTCGAGCCCCGACGCCCGAGGCGGCAGCCGGTCGAGGAGGGGTTTGGCCAGCCGCGACAGGAAACGGCGATAGCCGGGGTCGTCAGGGTCGTTCTCGTGGGTGAGATAGAAGGCGCGTTCCTCGTCCCGTGCCGGATGCTGCGCCGGGTGCAGGAACCGCAGACCGCAACAAGGACAGCGAAAATAATCCCGCGCGTCCGCATGGATGAAATGCGCCGCTTTCGCACCGCAGAGCAGGCAGGCGCAGGCGCATCGATGCGGCACCGGCACGTGGGCCCGCCCGGTCATCGACCCTCTGCCCGCGCAAGGGCGCCGGCCCGCGTGAACGGCGTGCCGGTATGGGGGGCGCCGAAGATCACGGGCTCCGCCCGGGCCTCGCCCCATGCCCGGCCCGGCCGGTCGGGAAAGCGCGGGTCCGGCAGGCGGTCGGGCCGCGCGGTCCCGCAAGCCGCGCTTTCAAGCCGCCGCGGCGCACGCTCCGGCGCGGTGACGAGGCCGGTCATCAGGAACGCCTGCCCCGGAATGATCTCGTCGACCTCCAGCGCGCGGCGCAGATCCTGCCGGCGCCGCAAGCCCGGCGCGCCGATGGGCGACGGGCAGGCGTCCAGGTCCTCGAAGAGACGGCTCATGTCGTTCACCCTGCCCGGACTCCCGAGTTCCGGATGCAGCCTTGTCCGCCGAATCCACCCGCGCATCAACCGCAGGCGCGTCCGCGGCATCGGTGATGGCCTTCGGTCATCGCGTCGGCGGGTTGGACCGCGTCAGAAAGACGCGCACCGGTCCGGTCGCAATGCTGACGCCTTGTCGCAAATGATCGGACATGCGGCGCTGCAGCGAAGGCGGCGGCGATCACTGGGTGCAACGTTGGACGGGCATTGCGGTTCCCGGCGACAGGACAGGGCGGCTCATGTTTCAGATGTTGTCCGGGGTGTGGGCCCTTCTGATCGGCATCGTGCTCATCATGCTGGGCAACGGCATGCATTTCACGCTGATCGGTCTGCGTGGCGAGATCGAGGGATTTTCCGCCGCAGAGCTCGCCGTGGTCACCTCGGGCTATTTCATGGGCTTCCTGTCGGGCGCGCGGTTCACCCCGTTGCTGATCCGGCGGGTCGGGCATGTGCGTGTCTTCGCGGCGCTCGGCAGCTTCATGTCGGCGGGGCTGATCGCGTTCACCCTCCTGGCCGAGCCCTGGGCCTGGACGCTGTTGCGCATCCTCGTGGGGTTCTGCATGTCCGGCATCTACGTTGCGGCCGAGAGCTGGCTGAACAACGCGTCTACCAACGAGACGCGCGGCAAGATCTTGTCAACCTACATGATCGCGCAAACGTTGGGCATCATCGGCGCGCAGGGGCTGCTGACCCTGGGCGATGCGGCAACCTCTGCGCTTTTCATTGGGGCATCGATCCTGGTGTCGGTCTCCTTCGCGCCGGTGCTTTTGTCCGTCACGCCCGTCCCCGCGGTCGAGGTGGCGCGGCCGATGTCCCTGCGCAAGCTGTTTTCGAGTTCGCCGCTGGGCACCATCGGGATCTTCCTTCTGGGCAGCGTCTACGCGACGCAATCGGGGATGGGCGCGGTCTTCGGATCGCAGATCGGGCTGTCCGCGTCGCAGGTCGCGCTTTTCGTCGCCATGCTCTTCGCCGGGGCGCTGGTGCTGCAATACCCGATCGGCTGGCTTTCCGACCAGATGGACCGGCGCAAGCTGATCTTCGGGGCGGCCCTCCTCGGCGCGGCAGCCTGCGCGATGGGATGGCTCGCCGGCAGCGACGCGCCATGGCTGAAGGACGCCGGGCTCTGGCCCCTCATGGCCGCCGCCTTCTTCGCGGGCGGCGTGACGACACCGCTTTACGCGCTGTTTCTCGCCTACACCAACGACTTCCTGTCCATCGAGGACATGCCGGCGGCCTCCGGGGGGCTTGTCTTCACCTTCGGGCTGGGCGCGATCTTCGGGCCGCTGGCGACCGGCTGGGCGATGCAGGAGCTGGGCCCGTTCGCGTTCTGGCTGGTGCTGGGCGCGACCTTCGCCATCACCGCGATCTATGCGCTATACCGGATGACGCAGCGCGCCAACCTTCCGGCGGAGGAGACCGATAGCTATCTCGGCGTGTTGCCCACCGCCTCGCCCGTGGCGGTGGAAGCGGCGGGCGCCTGGGCCGCCGACCAGGCCGAGGCCGAACGCGACGGCGACGCCGCGTCCTGACCGCGCCCGCGCCCCCCGCCCTGCATCCTCGCCGGTCGCGTCGCCGGGCGGTTTCCGGGAACGCGCCAGGCGACCGCGATGCGGCGCGGCGACAAGGATCGCGCATCAGCCATGCATGGCGGCCGGAACCCTCAACGGACGGTCGCTGGCGTGGCGGTCGCGCAGCAGAACCGCCGTCGCCGCGGGCAAAAGCGCGACACCCAGGAACGTCGCGCCGGTCCCGATGGCATCCGCCGCGACACCCGCGATCGCCGGTCCCAGGACGCTGCCCGCGGCCGTGGCCAGAAGGGCCGCGGTGAAACTGAGCGACGGCAGGGCGGGAAACAGGCGCTCGGACCAGACGGCAAGCACGGCGCTCGTCATCATGACGTGCACGCCCTGCAACCCGGCCGACGGAACCAGCCCGGCCCAGCTGTCCGGCAGGATCGCGGCCAGCGCCAGCGACAGCGCCCCGGCCAGCATCACGAACCGCAACAGCCAGGGCAGGCCTATGGCCGTCTTCACACGGCCCGTGAAAAGCCCGGCCAGCCCGAAAAGGCCGTAGACGACGAAGACGAGACCCGGCGTCGCCGCGGCGGGCAGGCCCGGCACGCCGCCGCGGTCCAGCATTTGGTCGGCCGCGAAGGATATGTAGACCGCCGAGGTAATCCCGTAGACGAAGGCGATCACGAAGAGCGGAAGCGCCCCGCCGCGCAGAAGCTCGCGCCACCCTTTTTCGGGTATGCCGTTGGGGTCCCTCTCGACATCGCGCAAGGCGGCATGATTGGCCAGCAGGGCAAGCGCGCTCGTGACCGCGAAGCCCGTCCAGCACAACCGCCAGGACAGCCCCATCATCACCATGGCCAGCGCCGCGAGACCGGCCGCCGCGATCCCGACGCTGGTGCCGGTGCTGATCTCCGAAAGGGCCCTCGGCCGGTCGACGTCCCGGACCTTGCGATGCACCGCGTCGTTGAAGGGCGTCCAGGCGAACCCGGCGCTTGACGCGGCAAAAAAGACGCCCACCGCCAGGACGAAGACGTTCTGCGCCACGGCGACGACCGACATGCCGAGCGTCGCGGCGATCAGCCCCGATAGAACGGGCACCTGCGGCCCCCGCCGCATGAGCAGGCCCTGCGCGACGAGCAACCCGAGGAAGAAGCCGAAGAAACCGAGGCTCGACACGAATCCGATCTGGGATGTCGACATCGAGAAGGCCGACCTGAACTCGGGCACGAAGAGCCCGAAGCCCATGCGCCCGGGGCCGTAACTGATCGCGGTCGCGGCGAAGCCAGCGACGGAAAGGCTCTGGAAATAGGTGATGCCACCCTCCCGCGACTGCCATGTCCCGGCACGGGACGCGGCCCTGGCATGCTACCACGGGCTGCGCGCGATTACCCGCCGGCCTTGCAGGGCCGGCCCCCTTCCCCTTCACCGGGGCGGGCAGGCAAGGGCGCGCGTCCAGCACTCGAACGACTGGCGCGCGGGTCGCTTGGGACACCTAGGCCAAGGAAGTGACCACCCCGGTCGGGGGGCGCTTCCCCATCGGCGTCGCGGTCGACGCCGCCGGGAACGGCGTCACCAGCGTCGCGATACAGCTGGAAGGGGTGGCGACGGCGGCGGCTTAGCGTCCGACCTGAGCAGCGGCTTCCTCGAGCCAAGTTGGTGATTCCGCAGAGGCGGGCGCGGGAGTGCTCCAGTGTCGCGACATCGCCCCAGTTCACATCCTAGGGGCCGCATTCGAAGTGATCGGCGCTGAGCGCGGCGAGGCGGTCGAGCATCTCGTCGATCTCGGTCTTGGCTGAGATGAACGCGGCGAGAGCGGCGTCATTGGTCTTGGGCATCTCAGGATCTCCAACTTGGCGTCGTGTCCACGACGGCGATTCTGGCGAGACATGGCAAGTTGTTTCCGCCGCACATGAACCGCCCCGGGTTTGCCGGAGGCTCCAACTCGTGAGTAGGATGGAGCATCATGAGCAAGACCACGAACAAGTATTCCCCGGAAGTCCGCGAGCGTGCGGTTCGCATGGTTTTGGACAATCCCGGGCAGCATGAGAGCCGGTGGGCGGCGATCCTGTCGGTTTCATCGAAGATCGGTTGCGCGCCGCAGACGCTGAACGAGTGGGTCAAGAAGGCTTGTGTGGATGCCGCCCGGTTTGCAAGGAAAATAATGAACCTTCGCGCGTGTGATCGAGTGCGTGCTTGTGTCAGGCCTTCTCTGTGCGGCTTGCCAAGCGCCGCTGGCCGGTATGGTGATCTGCGGATCGGATCCAAATCTGAGATGCGAGCGCGGAGCTCTCGCCTTCTTTCTGGTTGTTCCGATCCCGATCTTCTCGATCGGTTTGCCCGTACGGTTCCCTGCCTTCCTCACAACTCGTGCGACCGGGGCCTTTCCCGGTGCAGTGTAGGGGTCACGCCATCTGTGGCGGTGTGACCGGATGACCTCTGTAATCCTCGCCCTTCGTCAGCATGGCCCAGATGCTGCGTGCCATTTTGTTGGCGAGGGCCACCGCGACCAGCATTCGCGCCAATCACGATCCTTCGGGTGGGCGTTTCCGTGTCGCCCCGTACACAACCGACATCGCGCCGATAATCAGCAACCTGCGGATGTCGCGCTGTCCCATCTTCGACATCTTTCCAAGCCTTTGTTTGCCACCCGTGGATTTCTGCAGCGGAACGAGACCCAGCCAGGCCGCAAAGTCGCGACCGCGCCGGAAGCTCTCCATCGGTGGCGCGAAAGCCTCGATCGCCAGCGACAGGATCGGACCGACCCCGGGCATGGTCTGCAAGCGGCGCGTGGTCTCGGCTTCGCGGGACATGGCGTCGATGTGCTTCTTCAGTTTGTCTGTACGAACGGTCAAATCGGCGATCTGCTCCATCAGGCCGCGGCAGATCTCCCGAACAGCGGTTGGTATGTCCGTGTTTTCATCCGCGATGATTTCTTCGATCCGGCCCATGTGATGGATGCCGTATGGGGCGATATAGCCGAACTCATAAAGATGCGCGCGCAGCGTGTTCACCAGTTCGGTCCGCTGGTTCACCAGCTGCTCGCGGACGCGAAAGACGATGGCGCGCTCCTGCTGCGCTTCGGTCTTCACCTCCACGAAGCGCATGGTCGGGCGCGTGGCTGCCTCGACGATGGCCTCCGCATCGTTGGCGTCGTTCTTGTGGCGTTTTACAAACGGCTTGACATAACGCGGAGCGATCAGCTTGGCCTCATGGCCGAACCGGATCATCTCGCGCGCCCAGTGATGCGCTCCGCCGCAAGCCTCCATGACAACCAGGCACCGCGGCAGGTCCATCATGAACCTGTGGAATTGCAAGCGCGAGAGCTTCCTTCGGAACACGGGGTGCCCGTCGGCGCGGGCGCCATGCACGTGAAAAACGTTCTTTGCCAAATCGACGCCGACGATTGTAACCTCCTCCATGGGTGTCTCCCTTTCTCTTTCGTGGCTGTAGACAACCACGACGTTGGCACACAGCGATGCCGTCGAGGAAGGGCGGCATCCACCCCATCTGAGGTGGATCGCGGTGAGCGGGCCGGTGTCACGACCGAGATGGCCGAGCGGCTGAAGGCGCTGGAGCGGGAGAACCGGGAACTGAAGCAGGCGAACGAGATCCTCCGGAAGGCTTCTGCTTATTTTGCCCAGGCGGAGCTCGACCGCCGACCGAAGTCATGATCGCTTTCATCGACGATCACCGTGGAGAACTCGGGGTCGAGCCGATCTGCAAGCAGCTGCCGATTGCCCCGTCCACCTATTACGATCATCTGGCGAAGCGGGCCGACCCTGATCAGCGTTCAGATCGGGCCAAGCGGGACGCGGAACTGCGCCCCGAGATCGAGCGCGTGTTCGATGCCAATTTCAAGGTCTGTGGCGTGCGCAAGATCTGGCACCAGATGCGCCGGGAGGGGGTCGACGTGGCCAGATGCACGGTGGCGCGGCTGATGAAGGAAATGGGGCTCAAGGGCGTCATTCGTGGCAAGAAGATCTGGACGACGCTGCCGGACAAGGCACAACCATGCCCATTGGACAAGGTGAACCGTCAGTTCCGCGCGCCTGCGCCGGATATGCTGTGGGATGAGCCGTTGTCGCGCCATTGGTCCGAGCGACAATGGCGAATGATTTCACCTATGTCGCGACCTGGCAGGGCTTCGTCTATGTGGCGTTCGTGATCGATGCCTTCGCGCGCCGCATCGTAGGCTGGCGGGTCAGCCGCACGGCCCATGCCGTCGCCCATTGGGCTTGAACCAATGGCGCCACAATGGGCAACCGTGCTCGATGCCCTGGAACAGGCCGTTCATCAGCGGCGGCCGGGCGCGGGGCTGGTGCATCACTCGGATCGCGGGTCGCAATACCTGTCGATCAAATACACCGAACGCCTGGCGGAGGCGGGCATCGAACCGTCGGTCAGCAGCGTCGGTGACAGCTACGACACTGCCCTGGCTGAGACGATCAACGGTCTTTTCAAGGCAGACGTCATTCATCGCCGTGGACCATGGCGCAGCTTCGACGCCGTGGAATACGCCACCCTCGGATGGGTCGATTGGTTCAACAACCGCCGCCCGCTGGAACCCATCGGGAATATCCCGCCAGCAGAGGCCGAAGCAAATCACCACGCCACTCTGGAAACTCAGACCATGGCAGCGTAACTATCTGAAATCAGCCTCCGGCAAACCCGGCGCGGTTCAGCGAATCGAGATGAGCTATGCTGAAACCTGGGTGACGCGGCCTGA
>NZ_JBGFSH010000012.1:0-85282 GCF_041365715.1 Rhodosalinus sp. FB01
AGGCGTATTTACGGATCACAACACACCTCCGCAAGCCCTTTTTTCGTGAAACCGACACATTCCTGTGGAAAACTTCGACGCTCTTGGTCGCGGGTCTGCTCCTCAGGAGTGCTAGGCCGCCGCGGCCGCCCGCGCGAAGGCCTCGCGCAACCGCTCCAGCCCGCGCTCGCGCAATTGGCGCACGCGCTCCCGGGAGATGCCGTAGGTCTCGCCGAGGTCCGCCAGGGTCTGGGGCGGGTCCTGCACGTAGCTCGCGATGACGATCTCGCGCTCGCGGTCGGGCAGCGCCGACATGTGTCCCGCCATCTGCCGCCAGAAGGCGCGCCGATCGAGGCGCGCGCCCACCAGCGCCTCCGAATCGCCCGACGGATCCTCGATCAGATCCTGGATGTCGCTGCCGTCCTCGCCTGCCGCAGGCCGGTTGAGCGAGCCGTCCCGCGCCGCCAGCCGCTGGCGCATCGCCGCGACGGTCGTCTCGTCGACCTCGAGCTCGCGGGCGATCGCGGCGTCCAGCTCCTCGGGGCGCACCTCCCCGGAGAAGGCGAGCCGCGCCTCGACCCGGCGCAGGTTGAAGAAGAGGCGCCGTAGAGCGGGCGAATTGCCCAGACGCACCAGAGACCAGCTGCGCAGGCGGTAATCCTGGATCTCGGCGCGGATCCACCAGGCCGCGTAGGTCGAAAACCGGAAACCACGGTCCGGGTCGAACCGCTCCGCGGCCTTGAGAAGGCCGATATTGGCTTGCTGGACGATATCCTCGTCGGGCGCGCGTCCTGCCCCGCCGGCGCGCCGCGCCACCGAAACCGCCAGCGCGCGATGGGCCGTCACCAGGCGGTTGCGCGCGTCGGTGTCGCCCTCGTCGCGCCAGGCCCGCGCGAGCGCCAACTCCGTCTCGGCGTCGAGGAATTCCGCCGGACGGTCGAGCTTGCTTCGGGAGCGGGACGGGGTGAATGGCTTGTTCATCGGGATCCGAGCAGCAGGGACGCCTTCAAGGGCGCAATCGTTTCGAAACGAAACTATGTTCCTGCGCGGCGGCTTGTCAATATGGTATCGGAACGCTACTTTCGGTCCATGACATCGCGCAGCGCCGACCCAAGCCACACGCCTGACGAGATCGCCGAGATGCTGGTCCATCTCGGACGCGCGGCGCGCGGCGAGGATGCCGCCGCGCGGCTGACGCCCGCGCAGTGGACCGGCCTTCGGTTTTTCGCCCGCGCCAACCGCGCCTCGCGCACACCATCCGCCTTCGCCAGCTTTCACGCCACGACGCGGGGGACCGCGTCGCAAACCGTGAAATCGCTCGAACAGAAAGGGCTGCTCACCCGCAGCCGCTCGGACGAGGATCGCCGCTCCGTGAGGTTCGAGTTGACGAACCATGGCCGCACGATGCTTCGCGCCGATCCGCTGCGTCATCTGGCCCACGCGATCGAGCGCCTGCCGGACCGGCAGCGGGCGGCGCTGTCCGCGGCGCTTCCGGCCGTCGCGACGGACCTCGCGACGATGCGCGGCGCGAGCGCCTTCGGCACCTGCGGCGACTGCCGGCATTTCGCCGGGCGCGACGGCGGCGGATACTGCGCCTGCGTCGCGGCCGAACTCACGCCCGCCGAAATCGGACAGCTCTGCGCGAATTTCGCCGCCGATACCACCCACACCACGGATCCAGAGGAGACGACGTGACCTCCACACCCCCCGATCTCGGCCGACGAGAGGCCCCCGAGCCCTCGAACGGCCTGTCCCACCTTGGCCGCATCATCGCCGTGGCGAGCGGCAAGGGGGGCGTCGGCAAGTCCACCGTGACCACCAATCTCGCGCTGGCGCTGGCCGGGCGCGGGTTGCGCGTGGGTGTGGTGGACGCCGATCTTTACGGCCCCTCGATCCCGGGGATGCTCGGCGTGCCCACACATGAGCCGCCCCTGCTCGACGCGGCGCGAAAGGTCATCCCGGCCGACGCGCACGGGGTGAAGGTGATCTCGATGGGGATGCTCACCGGCGACGACAAGCCCGCGATCCTGCGCGGCCCGATGGTGGCCAAGTATCTGCGCATGTTCGTCACAGAGGTTGCGTGGGGAGAGCTCGACGTGCTGCTGCTCGACCTGCCGCCCGGCACGGGCGACGTGCAGCTTACGCTGGCGCAGGCCTTCCCGCTCTCGGGCGCGGTCATCGTGACGACGCCGCAGGACGTGAGCCTGAAGATCGCGCGGCGCGGCCTGCGCATGATGGAGCAGGTGAAGGTGCCGATCCTCGGCATCGTCGAGAACATGAGCGGGTTCACCTGTCCCGACTGCGGCTCGGTCACCCACATCTTCCACCGCGGCGGCGGCGAGCGGATCGCCGCGGATCTGGGCGTGCCCTTCCTCGGCGCCGTGCCGCTCGACCCGGCCGTGGTCGATTGCGGCGACGCGGGCAAGCCGCTCGTGGTGGCCTACCCGGACACGCCCGCCGCCGAAGCCTACCGCCGGATCGCCCACGAGGTGGCCGGAGAGGTCGAGGGCGGCGGCGGTCTTGCCCTTCCCTTCGACTGGGACTGGCAGAGCGGCGAGGGCAAGCCGCGCGGCGCGCCCGAGGCCGCGCGGCCCGGCGGCACGCCCGAACGGCCCGTCGCGGTGGAAAGCCTGGATGCGCGGACGCTGGGGATCGTCTGGGCCGACGGCCATCGCAGCCGCCACGACGTGCGCGACCTGCGTCTGGCCTGCCGCTGCGCGCAATGCGTCGACGAGATGAGCGGCCGGGCGCTTCTCGATCCGGCGAGCGTGCCGCTCGACATCGAACCGCGCCGCATCTGGTCGCTGGGCAACTACGCCATCGGCATCGCCTTCAGCGACGGCCACCAGAGCGGGATCTACCCCTTCTCGACCCTGCGCGCCATGCAGCCTGCGGAGGTGGAAGATGTCTGAGAGGCTGCGTATCCGCGCCGAACGCGCCGCGAGCGACCCGGACACCATGCGCTTCGTGCTGGAGCGCGCGGTGCAGGAGGGCGCGAGCTGTTCGGCGGACGGGGAGGACGCGGGCGATGCCCCCCTGCCCCGCGCCATTCTCGGCCTCGACGGCGTGCGGACGCTTCATGTCTCGGGGCCGGCAGTCACCGTGACGAAGGCGCCTACGGCCGATTGGGAGGCGCTGAAGCCCTCGGTCGCTGCCGCCATCCGGGAGGTGCTGGCGACGACCGACGCCCCCCTCGGCGCCGGCGCGAAAGCCCCCGGCGCGGCACGGTCCGACGCAGAGGTGCTGCGCGCCGTGCAGCATGTTCTCGACGCGCAGGCCAACCCGGCCATCGCCGCCCATGGCGGGCATGTGGCCGTCACCGACGTGAAGGACGGGACCGTGAGCCTGCGGATGTCGGGCGGCTGCCAGGGCTGCGCCGCCTCCGCCGCGACGCTGCGCCACGGTGTCGAGCAGATGATCCGCACCGCCGTGCCGGAGGTGCGCGAGATCGTGGACGTGACCGACCACTCGGCGGGCACCAATCCCTATTATTCCGACGCCCCCGCCGCACCCTCCGGCGCGACGCCGCTCCTCAACCGGCCCGTGCCCGAGGGCGCGATCAGCCACGAGAACGGGCAGTTCATGGTAGCGCCGGAATATCTCGGCCCGAAGCTCGGCCTCACGGCCGAGGACCTGCGGCAGGCGCTCCGCGCGGGCGAGGCCACCGCGCGCGTCGAGGAAGGCACGGGCCCCGACCGGGGCATGACCCGTGTCACGGTGCGCCACAAGACGCGCGCCTGGTCGGCCGAGATCGCGCCTGACGGCTCCGCGCGCGAGGTCCCGCCGCCGCGCGGCGCAAGCGACGACGACGCGGCCCTGCGCCAGAAGATTCGCAGTCAGGTCGCGGGCGCACCGCCGGGCGACCTGCCGATGACATACGGCGCGCTCGCCCGCGCGCTCGGCATGTACATGCCCGGCGCCGTGCGCCGTGTCACCCGCGCGCTCGAAGCCACCATGGCGGAGGATGCCGCCGCCGGCCGGCCCTTCCTGGCCGCGCTCGTCGTGAGCCGGATGCGCGGCCAGAAGCCCGGGCGCGGGTTCTTCGACGAGGCCGCGCGCCTCGGCCGGGGTCCGAAATCCGGCGAGGACGAGGAGGCGTGGTGGGCCCGCGAACTCGCCAAGGCACGCGCAACCTACCTGGAGCCGACCCCGGCGGACTGACGCGCCGCCCCCCGGTCTGCCGCTACTCCGCCAGGTGGCAGGCGACGCGCGTCCGGCCGATCTGCCGCATTTCGGGCCGTTCCTTCGCACAACGCTCCACCGCGATCGGGCATCGCGGATGGAAGGCACAGCCCGGCGGCGGGTTGATCGCGTCGGGGATCTCGCCCTTCGGAGGCGCGACCTCGCGCCCGAAATCGTCCATGCGCGGCGCGGCATCGAAGAGCATCTGCGTGTAGGGGTGCTTCGGCTCCTCGAAGAGCCGGTCGCGCGGCGCCTCTTCCACGAGCCGTCCGAGGTAAAGCACGCCGATCACGTCGGCCATGTGCTGCACAACGGGGAGGTCGTGGCTGATGAAGAGATAGGTGAGCCCCAGCTCCTCCCGCAGATCGCTCATCAGGTTCAGCACCTGCGCCTGCACGGAGACGTCGAGCGCCGAGGTCGGCTCGTCGCAGACGATCACCCGCGGGTTGGACGCCAGCGCGCGGGCGATGCAGATGCGCTGGCGCTGCCCGCCCGAGAACTCGTGCGGGAACTTGGAGACGTCCTGCGCCGACAGCCCCACCTGTTCCAGAAGCCGCTCCGCCAGCCCCGCCGTCTCGCCGCCCCGTGCCTTCACCGGCTCGGCGATGATGTCGCGCACCCGCCAACGCGGGTTGAGCGAGGCGAAGGGATCCTGAAAGATCATCTGCACGTCGGAGCGGATGCGATCGACCTCGGCCGCATCCGCCGCGCGCGAGAGGTCCACGCCCTCGATCTCGACCGCGCCCTCGGCAGGCGGCACCAGGCCCACCACGCTCTTGCCGATGGTGGACTTGCCGGAGCCCGACTCGCCCACCAGCGCGTAGACCGACTTTGCCTCGACCTCGAAGGAGACGTCGGAGACGGCGGTGAGAAAGGCCCGGGGCCGCCGCTCGAGCACGCGGTTGAGCCAAGGCTTGGACACGTCGAAGACGCGCGTCAGACGACGCACCGAAATCAGCGAACTCATGCGGCGCTTTCCTCCGCGTCCGGGGTCAGCGGGAACCAGCAGGCCGCGCGCCCCTCGCAGGCGGCCAGCGTGGGCGGCGGATCCTGCCGGCACTTGTCCTCGGCCCGATCGCAGCGCGGGTTGAACGGGCAGCCCGCCGGCAGGGCGTTGAGCCGCGGCATCGCGCCGGGGATCTGGCGCAGCCGCTGCCGCCCGAGAGAGGCGAGCGGCGTCGAGGCCATGAGGCCCGCGGTATAGGGGTGGCGCGCGCGCGTCAGCACCTCGCGCACCGGGCCGAGTTCCACGAGCCGGCCGGCATACATGACCGCCACGCGGTCTGCCGCCTCGGCGATCACGCCCATGTCGTGGGTGACGAGCATCACGGCCACGCCCTTCTCGCGGCAGAGCCGCTTCAGCAGCGCGATGATCTGCGCCTGCACCGACACGTCGAGCGCCGTGGTGGGCTCGTCGGCGATCACGAGGTCGGGCTCGGCGCAGAGGGCAAGCGCGATCACCACGCGCTGGCGCATGCCGCCCGAGAACTCGTGCGGGTAGCTGCCGATCCGGGCCGCGGCGGCGGGGATGCCCACCTCTTCCAGCGCCGCCACCGCGCGCCGGCGCGCCTCCGCCTGGCTTACCGGCAGATGCTCGAGGATCGTCTCGGCCAGCTGATCGCCGATGGTCAGCAGCGGGTTGAGCGAGGTCAGCGGATCCTGGAAGATCATGCCGATCTTGTTGCCCCGCAGCTTGCGCAGCCGGTCGCGGGGCAGGTTGTCGATCCGCTCGCCGTTGAGCAGGATCTCGCCCCCCGTGATGCGCGCCGGGGGATCGAGGAGGCCGATGACCGCGTTGCCGGTCATCGACTTGCCGGCGCCGGATTCGCCCACCACGCCGAGGATCTCGCCCGCGCGGATGTCGTAGCTGACCCCGTCGGTCGGGCGCAGCGTGCCCGCGCGGGTGGGGATCTCTACGACCAGGTCGCGGACGGAAAGCACGGGCGGGGCGTTCGCGCCGTCCCGCCCCGGGGTCGGGGTCGTGTCCGTCATCTGAGCCTCGGGTTGAGCGCGTCGCGCAGCCAGTCGCCCAGGAGGTTGATCGACAGCGCGAGCGCGAGCAGGGCAAGCGCCGGGAAGAAGAGGATCCACCACTCGCCCGAGAACATGAATTCCTGTCCGATCCGGATCAGCGTGCCGAGCGACGGCTGTGTCGGCGGTGCGCCGACGCCCAGGAAGGAAAGCGTGGCCTCGGCGATGATCGCGAGCGCGAGGCTGATCGTGGCGATCACCAGCACCGGATTCAGCACGTTGGGCAGGATGTGGCGCAGCATGATCGCGGGGCCCGTGCGGCCGATGAGCCGCGCGGCCTGCACGTACTCCTTGTTCTTCTCCACCATGGTCGCGCCGCGCACGACGCGGGCGAACTGCACCCAGTCGCTGAGCCCGATGGCCAGGATCAGCACCCAGATGGCCATTTCGTTGCGGTATTCGGGCGGCGTGATGCCCTTGGCGATCCCGAAGATCAGCATGGCGACGAGGATCGCGGGGAAGGTGAGCTGCACGTCCGCCACGCGCATGATGATCGTCTCGGTCCAGCCGCCCACATAGGCCGCGATCAGTCCCAGCGTCACGCCCAGCACCATGGCCAGCAGCACGGCGCAGAACCCCACGAAGAGAGAGATCCGCATGCCGAAGAGGATGGTGGAGAAGACGTCGCGGCCCTGATCGTCGGTGCCGAGGATGAAGTAGTCGCCGGTGAACTGGTTCGCCGTGCCGGGCGGGGTGAAGCCGTTCATCAGGTTGAGCGTCGCCGGGTCGAACGGATCGTGCGGCGCGATCAGGGGTGCCAGGATCGCGCCGAGGATCAGGACAAGAACCACGGCGAAGCTGGCCATCGCGACCGGGGAGCGGCGGAAGGAGTAGGCGAAATCGCTGTCCCAGGCGCGCTTGAGGCGGCGCATGGCGCGGGCCTCGCGGACGGGGCTGAGCGGTGCGTCTGTCATGCCGGCTTTCCTCCGGTGCGATCGACGCGCAGGCGCGGGTCGATCGCGAAATAGAGCAGGTCGACGATCAGGTTGATGCCGACGAACATGACCGAGATCATCATCAGGTAGGCGGCCATCACGGGGATGTCGACGAACTGGATCGCGTTGATGAAGAGAAGCCCCACCCCCGGCCACTGGAACACCGTCTCGGTGATGATCGCGAAGGCGATGATGGAGCCGAGCTGAAGCCCGGTGATCGTGATGACGGGCACCATCGTGTTCTTGAGCGCATGGCGGAAGTTGATCGCCCGCTCGCGCAGGCCGCGGGCACGGGCGAAGCGGATGTAGTCCTGCCGCAGCACCTCGAGCATTTCCGTGCGCACCAGCCGCATGATGAGCGTCATCTGGTAAAGCCCGAGCGTGATCGCCGGCAGGATAAGCGCCTTGAGCCCGCTTTCGGTCAGGAACCCGGTCGTCCACCAGCTGCCGACCCGCGTGACCTCGCCCCGCCCGAAGGACGGCAGCCAGCCGAGTTCGACCGAGAAGAGATAGATCAGCAGGATCCCGATCAGGAAGGTCGGCAGCGACACCCCGACGAGCGAGAGGGTCATGATCGTGTTGGCCGCGATGCCCCGCCTTCGGATCGCCGTGAAGACGCCGAGGCCGATCCCCGCCACCAGCGCGAAAAGGCCCGACATGAAGGCAAGTTCCAGCGTGGCCGGAAGCCGTTCGACCAGGATCTCCGACACCTCGCGGCCCTGGCGGTAGGATATTCCGAAATTGCCCTGCGCCGCCTGTTCGAGGAAACGCCAGTACTGCACGGGGAAAGGCTGGTCGAGCCCAAGCTCCATGCGCAGCCGTTCGACATCCGCCTGGGTGCGCTCCTGGCCGAGCATGTTGTCCACCGGGTCGCCGACGAAGCGGAACATGGAGAAGGCGACAAGCCCCACGACAAGCAGGACCAGCAGGGACTGGAACACGCGGCGGATGACATAGGCGAGCATCCCGGCAAACTGTCCGCAAACGGCTGGGGCGTCAAGAACGCGGGCGCATGGCTGACGTGACGACTGCCGCCGCGTGGCCGCGTGCACGCCCCGTCGCGGCGTTCTGCCGGCCGCCCGCTCTATGCCCCGGCGGTCGAACGCACGACCACAAGATGGCCGGGAAGGCGGTTCGAAAAGGAAAGGGCGGCCCTCAGACCGCCCTTTCGCCGTTCCTTGCCGGATCGGCTCAGTTCATTTCGAAGAACTTCATCTTGGGATCGTCCTCGGGGCTCACCTCGATACCCACGCGGTCCGTCATGCCCCAGTTGAGCACCTGGTGGTGGACCGGCAGGTAGAGCGTCTCTTCCTGCACGACTTCCCAGATCGTGGCGATCATCTCGTTGCGCGCCTCGAGATCGGTTTCGGAGGCGAGCATCTCGATCATCTCGTCGATCTCGGAGGTCGAGAAGCCGGTGTTGTTCCAGCTGCCGCGCTCGGATCCGCGGGTGTGGACGAGGAAGTTGAAGATGTATTCCGAATCGTAGGTCGGCACGCCCCAGCCCAGCATGTAGAAATCGGTCTCGCCGTTGGTGATCAGCGGGAAGTGCTGCGCCTTGGGCTTGGCGTCGAGGTTCACCGTGATGCCGATCTGGGCCATCATCCCCACGACCGCCTGGCAGATCGCCTCGTCGTTGACGTAGCGGTCGTTAGGGCAGTCGAGCTGGATCGAGAAGCCGTCGGCATAGCCCGCTTCCTCCATCAGCGCCTTCGCGGCGTCGACATCGGTCGAGATCTGGTCCATCTCGGCAGTCCAGCCGTTGACGAAGGGCGGCGCGATCATGCCTGCGGGTGCGGACTGGCCGCGCATCACGACCTGCTGGATCGCCTCGCGATTGATCGCCAGATTCATCGCCTTGCGCACGTTCACGTCCGCCAGCGGGTTCGCGCCGACCACGTCGTCATTGGCGATGTCGTCCGCCCCGAGGTTCAGCCCGAAGAAGATCGTGCGGTTCTGCGGGGCGGTCTTGACGACAAGGCCCTCGGTCTCGCCCACGCGGCCCAGGTCCTGCACCGGCACGTCCTGGATGAAGTCCACCTCGCCCGACAGGAGCGCGGCGACGCGGGTGGCGGCGTTCTGGATCGGGGTGTAGACGATCTCGGTCACCTCGAGCGGGAACATGTCCTTGCCCCAGTAGTTCTCGTTCTGGGTCAGGACCGTCCGCACGTCGGGCTCGCGGCTGACGAGCGTGTAGGCACCGGTGCCCATCGCGTTGGTGGCGGCGAAGGTCGTCTCGCCGCTCTCGACGTCCTGCACCTCGACCGCGCCGTTGGCCTCGGCCCAGCCCTTGTCCATCATGAAGAGGTTGGTGAGGTTCGCCGGCAGGATCGGGTTCGGACCGTCGGTCACGAATTCGACGGTGTGATCGTCGACCGCGCGCACCTCGACCACGGAGGAGAGCAACTCCTTCATGTTGGACTTTTCCGACTTCGCCCGGTTGATCGAGAACACCACGTCCTCGGCGGTGAACTCCGAGCCGTCGTGATATTTCACGCCCTGGCGCAGGTTGAACACCCAGACGTTCGGGTCGTCCGCGGACGGCGCCCAGTCGGTGGCGAGCGCCGCCTGGAACTGGCCGTCCATGTCCCGGATGATGAGCGGCTCGTAGATCTGGTGGGCGAGGGTATGGGTCGGTCCCTCGTTCTGGGCGGGCGGGTCGAGCGTGAGCGAGTCGCCCGCCCGCGCCCAGCGCAGCGTCTCGGCGGACGCGCCCGCGGCGGTCGTCACGAGAAGGGTGGTCGCCAGAAGGGCTGTCGTGCGTTTCATGTCTGTCTCCCTGTCGGTCATGGCCGCCCCGTTGCGCCGGGGCGGATGGTGGCGCGAGGATAACGCAACGGGCGGGACGGGCAACAGGCAGCTTCGGGCGACCCGGGGGCAGCCCCCCGGCGGGGGCCCGCGCGCCGCGGGCGGCCTTCGGGCGCGAAGCGGGTGTTGCGCCGGGCCGGTTCGCCCTATGTCTGGCACGACAGCAAGCACCCGCGTGCAGCCCCGTGGGGCCGCGCCAGCCCGAAAGGACCGTTTCGATGAGGATCAACGCCGATTTCTCCAGGCGCGTCGTGGTCAGCTTCGACGCCAGCGACTGGGTGCCCTCGCCGATGCCGGGCGTGGAGCGCAAGATGCTGGATCGCATCGGCGCCGAGGTCGCGCGCGCCACCAGCATCGTGCGCTACGCGCCGGGCAGCGCCTTCTCGGCGCATACCCATGACGGCGGCGAGGAGTATCTCGTGCTCGACGGCACGTTCTGCGACGAGCACGGCGCCTTTCCGGTGGGCAGCTACGTCCGCAACCCGCCGACCTCCCGCCATACGCCCTCGGCGCCCGACGGCGCGACCATCCTCGTGAAGCTGCACCAGTTCGACCCGGCCGACCGCACTGAGGTTCACGTGGACACCGCGGCGCGGGACGCCCCGCGCCTGCCGCTCTTTTCGGACAGCCGCGAGGATGTGGCGATCGAACGCTGGGCGCCGGGCGCCGAGGTATCGATCGACGCCCCGGGCGGGATGGAGGTCTTCGTGCTCGAGGGCGACTTCGCCGAGGCCGGCGACACGCTGCGCCGGTGGGACTGGCTGCGCCTGCCGCCCGGAACGGCGACCAAGGCCAAGGCCGGCGCCGATGGCGCGCGCGTCTGGGTGAAGTCCGGCCATCTCGTTCACGTCCCCGCCGATGCCTGAGGCACCGAACGCCGCAGCCCTGCGACGCGCAGACCGGACGATGACGTGACGGTCGTTCCCGGGCAGAAGAACCGGGGCCGCTTCGGCTGACTTGCGGGATGGTGCCGGCACCAGGGATCGAACCCGGGACCCCCTGATTACAAGTCAGGTGCTCTACCAGCTGAGCTATACCGGCCCGAGGGCTGCGTTAGACGATCGCGCGTCGTCTGTCCAGCAAAGGACGCCCGGTTTGACGCAACTGCGGGCGCGGGTATAGCTGCGGCGCTGACGGAGGAGCGGCATGAAGGTCATCATCCACACCGGCGCACACTGCACCGACGAAGACCGGCTGCTCAAAAGCCTTCTGCGCAACGCCGACACGCTGCGCGGGGCCGGTGTGGCGGTGCCCGGACCGGGGCGCTACCGGAAGCTTCTGCGCGACACACTGACCTCGATGCGCAAGACCGCGCCCGCCGAAGACGCCCGCGAGGTGATCCTCGACGCGATCCTCGACGAGGACCCGGACGCTGTGCGCCGGCTGGTGCTCTCGAACGACAGCTTCTTCGCGGCCCCGCGGCTGGCGCTCGCGGGCGGGACGCTCTACCCGCTGGCGGAGGAACGGCTGGCCTACCTCGCCGAACTGCTGCACGAGGACGAACTCGTGATGGCCATGGGGCTGCGCGACCCGGCAAGCTTCCTGCCCGCGCTCTTCGAAAGCTCCAAGCATACCGATTTCGACGAGATGCTCGACGGCGCCGATCCGGAAACGCTGCGCTGGTCGGACCTCGTCATCCGCATCCGCGACGCGCTGCCGGGACTGCAGATGCTTCTCTGGTGCAACGAGGACACGGCCTTCGTCTGGGCCGACGTTCTGCGCGCTGTGGCCGGGCTGCCCTCCGAGACCGACCTGGCCGGGGATTTCGACGTGGCCTCGGCGATCCTGACCGACCTGGGCGCCGCGCGGCTCAGGGGATACCTCAAGGAGGCCCCCCCGATGAAGCCGGCGCAGCGCCGGCGGGTGATGGCCGCCTTCCTCGACCGCTACGCGGACCCCGGCAAGGTGGAGGAAGAGATCGACCTGCCGGGATGGGACGCGGCGAAGCTGGAGCGGCTCAGCGCCGCCTACGACGCGGACGTCGCGCGCATCGCGGCGATGCCCCAGGTCCGCTTCATCCGGCCCTGATCTCGGCCCCTCCCTGCCAGACGCGGGCGAGCGAGAGAGCCTCGTCCAGAAGCACCATGTCCGCCCTGAGCCCGGGCGCAAGGCGCCCCGCGCGCAGCCCGGCGACCCGCGCCGGGATGGAGGTAGCCATGGCGAGCGCGCTGTCGCGGTCGAGGCCCACCGGCCCGGTCATCACCGAAAGCGCGCCAGCCATGTCGAGATCGGCGCCCGCAAGCGTGCCGTCCTCCAGCGTCAGACGCCCGCCCGCGCGACGGATCTCTCGTCCGCCAAGATGAAAGCGCGCCGCGTCCGTTCCCGCCACGGCCATCGCGTCGGTCACAAGGAAAAGCCGTCCGGGCCCGGCCTTGGCGCGCAACGCCACGCGGATCGCCGAGGGATCGACGTGGACCCCGTCCGCGATCAGCCCCGCATCGACCGTACCCGCCTCGAGCGCCGCCCCGACGAGACCCGGCGCCCGCGCCGTGAGCTGCGACATCGCGTTGAAGAGATGCGTGACGGCGCGCGCGCCCGCCGCGAAGAGCGCGGCGCACGCCTCGGCCGGCGCATCCGTATGCCCCAGCGAGACCAGCACCCCGGCCCGGGCGAGCGCGGCGACCTGGGCGGGCGTGACCGCCTCGGGCGCCACCGTCAGCATCAGCAGGGAAAGCCGCCGCGCCGCGTCCAGATAGAGATCGAGATCGTCCTGCGTCATCGGGCGCAGCCGCGCCGGGGCGTGCGCGCCCGGCCGGGCGAGATGCGGCCCCTCGAGATGAAGCCCCGCGACGCCCGGCCACCCCGCGCCCACCACGGCCGAGATGGCGGCCCGCGTCGCCTCGGGCGTGTCGCTGACGAGCGTGGGCAGGATGGTCGTCGCGCCGAGCCGCGCATGGGCGCGGGCGATGCCGGCGACCCCGTCGGCCGAGAGCGCCTCGCCCAGCATGGCGCCGCCGCCGCCGTTCACCTGCAGATCGACGAAACCCGGGGCCAGCAGGCCGCCCGCCAGACGCTCCACCGCGACCTGCCGGGGCAGATCGCTTTCGGGCAGCACGGCGGCGATGTCCCCGTCCTCAAGAAGGACGGCGTGCCCGCGACGCGTCCGCGTGCCGTCGAAAACCTCCGCCCCGGTCAGCGCGCGGGTGCCGTTCAGGCCATGCCCAGCGCGGATTTGTACATCTCCAGCACCGCCTCCTCCTCGGCGATGTCGTCGGGCTCGCGCTTGCGCAGCGCGATCACCTTGCGCATCACCTTGGTGTCGTAGCCGCGCGCCTTCGCCTCGGCCATGACCTCCTTCTGCTGATCGGCGATTTCCTTCTTCTCGGTCTCGAGCCGCTCGAACCGCTCGATGAACTGGCGCAACTCGTTCGCGGCGACGCCATAGGCGTCAGCCGTGCCGCCCGCGCCGTCCCGCTCGGCGAAATCCTGCATGGCACCCTGCCTCCGTGCTTTGTGGGGAAGCTACTTGCTAGCGCCCTGCCGGCCCCCTCGCAAGGGGTTGCCGGGGGCGCCCCGATCCACTAGCTCGCCCGGCATGGCGCGGCGAGGAGAAGGCGCATGGACATCTTGATCTGGAGCGGTGCGGCCCTCGCGCTCCTGGGATTGGCGGGCCTCGTCTGGAGCATCGCGACGGTGGCCGGCGCCAAGCGCGCGAAGCTCGACGACGACGAGATGCGCGCGGTCCTGCAAAAGGCGCTGCCGCGCAACCTCGCCTCGCTCGGCCTCTCGGTGATCGGGCTCATGGCCGTGATCGTGGGCGTGGCGCTCGCCTGACGGCGCGCGCTCAGACCGGCAGGTTGTCGAACCTGTCCTCGATCAGGTCGTCGGGCTCCTCCTCGTCCGCCGCGCGGAATTCGCGCGCCTTGAGCCGCGCGACCAAGTCCTCCAGACGCAGGAGCAAGTCCTCGCGCAGCGTCTCGTCGGCCTCGGGCAGGCGCTTCTCGATATCCGCGATCTCGGCTTCGAGCCCGGTCGTCTCAGACGTTTCGTCCGCCATGGCGCTTCCCCCTCGGGTCATGTGTTCAAAGATGCCGCGCAATCCGCACAGAACGGCGTGGCCGGCAGCACATCGAGGCGTGCGGGGTTGATCTCTTTCCCGCACTTGACGCAGTGGCCGTATTCTCCCTCGCGGATGCGCTGAAGCGCGGCACGAATGCGGCGGACCTCTTCCTGTCCGGCCTCGCCCAGCGCCTCGAGCACCTCGTCCCCCTCGCGTTCGACCGCGTCTTCCTCCCAGTCGCGGGAATGCGGCTCGTCGAGCTCGGCCTCGATGGAATGCAGCCTCGCATCCAGTTCGCCGAGGCGCGCCAGCAAGGTCGCGCGGTGGTCTTCAAGGGTGGCCATTCAGTCTCTCTCCTCGGATGAACTTCGGGCAGCATGTCGGTCAAGGTGCCCGCTTGCCTTGACGCAGGTCAAGACGATTGCCGAGCCGCGTGGCCCTTGATACACATTCCCGAAATTGTATATGTTGCAGCGCAACGAAGGGAGACGCCCCATGAAACCAGAAGTCAAAGCCTTCTTCGACGAAGCGACCAACACGATTTCCTACGTCGTGCGCGAGCCCCACGGCAAGGCCGCCGCGATCATCGACAGCGTGCTGGACTTCGATTACGCTTCCGGGCGCACCGACACGCGCTCGGCCGACGCGATCATCGAGCATGTCAGGGCCGAGGACCTCGATCCCGTCTGGATCCTCGAGACGCACGTCCACGCCGACCACCTCTCCGCCGCACCCTACCTGCAGGAGAAGCTGGGCGGCCGGATCGGGATCGGCGAGAACATCCGTATCGTGCAGGACACCTTCGGCAAGATTTTCAACGAGGGCACCGAGTTCCAGCGGGACGGCAGCCAGTTCGACCGGCTTTTCAAGGAGGGCGACAGCTTCCACATCGGCCAGCTGCGCGGCGACGTGCTGCACACGCCGGGCCATACGCCGGCCTGCCTGACCTACGTCATCGGCGACGCGGCCTTCGTGGGCGACACGCTCTTCATGCCCGATTTCGGTACCGCGCGCTGCGACTTCCCGGGCGGCTCGTCCGAGACGATGTACGACTCGGTGCAGAAGATCCTCGCCCTTCCCGACGAGACGCGCATCTTCGTCGGCCACGACTACAAGGCGCCGGGCCGCGAGGATTACGCCTGGGAGACGACCGTGGGCGAGCAGAAGGCGAAGAACGTCCACGTGGGCGGCGGCAAGTCGAAGGACGACTTCGTGCGCATGCGCGACGAGCGTGACGCGACGCTGAACATGCCCAAGCTCATCATCCCGTCGCTCCAGGTGAACATGCGCGCCGGGCAGATGCCGCCGGCGGACGATCAGGGCGACGTCTTCCTCAAGGTGCCGGTCAACAAGATCTGACCGGCGCATGATTTGGCCCCGGCGCGGGACGCGCGATCCCGCGCCGGGGCTGCGATTGCCTGACAGGGACATAAGGGAAACGCGACGATGGAACAGGACTGGATTTGGGGCCTGATCGGCGGGCTGCTGATCGGCTCGGGGGGTGCCGTCTATCTTCTGGCCAACGGCCGGATCATGGGCGCAAGCGGCATCCTCGGGGGGCTCGTGGATGGCTCGGGACGCAGCGACGCGTGGGAGCGCCTTGCCTTCCTCGCGGGCGTGGTGCTGCTGCCGGTGCTGCTCTACCCGCTCTACGGCGCGGTCGAGACGAACGTGACGTCGAACTGGGCGGTGCTGATCGCCGCCGGCCTGCTGGTGGGCCTCGGCACCCGCATCGCCAACGGCTGCACCTCGGGCCACGGCGTCTGCGGGATCTCCCGGTTCAGCCTGCGCGGGATCGCCTCGACCGTGGGCTACATCCTTGCCGGCGGCGTCACGGTGCTGCTTTTCCGCCATGTCTGGGGGATCATCTGATGCGACACGTCTTCGCCTTTCTCGCAGGCGGGCTCTTCGGGGCCGGGCTTTTTGTTTCGGGCATGACCGACACAGCCAAGGTGCAGGGTTGGCTCGACATCTTCGGCGACTGGGATCCGACGCTCGCCTTCGTGATGGGCGGCGCGATCATTCCCATGGCGATCGCCTGGCGGCTGGCCGGACGCCGCCGGACACCGGTCCTGGGCGGGACGTTCCCGCCCCCGCCCCCCGTGCGTCTCGACCGGCGCCTCGCCGCGGGCTCCGTCATGTTCGGCATGGGCTGGGGGCTTGCCGGCCTCTGCCCCGGACCGGCCGTGGCATCGCTGAGCTATGGTGGCGTCGGCCACTGGGTCTTTTTCGCGGCGATGATCGCGGGCATGATGGTGTGGCCGGTCCTGCGGGGCGCGCTGGAGCGCCCCGTGGCGGCGGAATGAGGAGAACGAGCATGGACATTCGCCAGATCGACGCGCGCTATCACGTCTCGCCCCAGATCGCGGCCGAGGACGCCGAGGCGCTCGCCGAGGCGGGCTTCACCCGGGTGATCTGCAACCGGCCCGACGCCGAGGTGCCGCCGAGCCACCAGGCGGAGGCGATCGGCGAGGCGGTGCGGGCCGCGGGCCTCGAATTCGAGGTCTTGCCGCTCACCCATGAGACGATGTCGCCCGAGAACGTGGCCCGGCAGGCCGCGCTCGTGGACACGGCGCCCGGAAAGGTGCTGGCCTACTGCGCGTCCGGCACACGCTGCACGGTGGTCTGGGCCCTCGGGCAGGCGAGGCGACAGTCTCCCGAAGAGATCCTTTCCGCCGCGGCGCAGGCGGGATACCGCATCGACGGGCTTCGGCCCACGCTCGACGCGCTTGCCGGGCGCGGCTGAGGCGCCGCCGCACGCGGGCTAGGCGTTCCCGGCCCCTGTGTCCGTGTCGTCAGATGCGAGGGCGTCCATGTCGAAGGGCGCCCTGTCGCCGTCCGTGAAGGCGCTTGCCTGCACGGGCTCGAAGTCGAGCGGGGGCAGGTCCGGCAAGTCGAAGGGGTCGCTTTCGGGCGCAGATGGCTGCGTCCTGGCCGGCGGCTCGGCCTCCTCGATGGGTGGCAGCGCCACCTCCGGCGGGGACGGGTCCTGCGGGCGGTCCGTCCCGCTCTCGTCCGTGGGGGTCTCTTCCGGCGTGTCGGCGGCGTCCTGCACATCCGGCAGCCCCTTGGGCCGCCCCGGCAGGCGCACCGCGCGCATCCCCTCCACCCGGCCGAGCCGCACCTTGCAAAGCACGCGGCCGTCCGGGGCCTCCATCTCCGCCGACTCGAGCGCGCCGCCGGGAATGGCGAAGCGCTCGCCCGGCGCCAGCCGCCCCACGCGCGCGATCGGAATTTGCAGGCGATGCAGCACCACGCGCAACTCCGCCGTCGCGCGAAGCGCCGCCTCCGCGAGGCGCGGCGGCTCCGCGTCGCGCCTCGCCGGGGCGGGCGGATCTTCGGGCTGCGGCAGCGCCAGCGTCAACGTGCCCGTCCGCGCGCCGCCGCCCAGTTCCAGCGAGAAACGGAACTGCCGGTAATCCGGCGCCTGGAGCGCGCGCGTCAGCGTTCGCAGATCGGGAAGCCAGGCCCCGAACCGCATGCCCTTGACCCAGGCGGCCTCCGCGCTGCCGGAAAGATCCGTCGCCGCGCGTTCGAAGAGGCCGTCGATCAGGGGTTGCGCGAGCGCCGCGTCGGTGGCGGTGAAAGCGCGTTCTTCCGCGGCCCGGTCGGTCACCCGGCCGGTCGTCTGCTGTTCGATCAGGGCGGCGAGCGCCGAACGGTCGAGCGTCAGGACGCCGGCCGCGCCCTCCGGCCCCTCGACCAGCACCAGGAGCGCGTCGTCGTCGAGCCCGTCGACGAGAGCCTCCTGGTCGAGACCTTCCTGCGCGACATCGGTGACCACGAGATCGAGGCCCAGGCGGCGTTCTGCCACGCGCGCCATGGCGAGGCGAAGCGCCCGCGCGGGCGACATCGCGCGCGCCTCCGCCTGGCGGCGGCCGGCCCGCGCCTTCCGGCGTAATGCTGCGTTCTCTACTGTCTCGGCCATGATCCGTTCACCCGCCCACGCGAGTCCTTCCCAAAGCGAGCCTAGAAGCGCTTCGTTACCGACCGGTTGACCGGGCTCATTGCGCGGCCATCGCCGCGCGGGCGGGCAGGCCGAGCCGGAAGGCCGCGCCGCCCTGGCCGGGCAGGTAGGTGATCGTCCCGCCGAGACGACCCATGATCTCGCGGCAGATCGCGAGGCCCAGCCCGGCGCCCCCCGCCTTCTGATCGCCGACCCGGGCGAACTTCTCGAAGATCACGTCCTGCGCGTCCACAGGTATACCGGAGCCATTGTCGATGAAATCGACGATCAGAAGCCCGTCGCGTTCCGCGACGCGGATCGAAAGCTTCGGCGCGTCGGCGTCGCAGTACTTGCGCGCGTTCGCCACGAGGTTGATGAACACCTGGCTCAGCCGGTCGAGGTCGGTGACGAGGCGCAGATCCTCCGCATCGCGGTCGCGGCGGACCTCCAGACGCGCGCCGGCGGCCTCTCCGGCAAGGGCGGTGGCCACCGCATGATCCAGAAGGTCGGCCAGCCCGCCCTCGCGGATGTTGAGGCTGACCTGCCCGTTCTCGAGCACGCTGAGATCCAGCAGATCGTCCAGAAGCCGGGTCAGCCGCAACGCCTCGTCGTGGATGATCGAGGCGTATTTCGCCTGGTCCCGCTGCTCGAGCCCGCCCGCGTCGCGCAGGATTTCCGAGAAGGCGCGGATGGAGGTCATCGGCGTTCGGAGCTCATGGCTGATCTGGCTGAGGAAGGCGTCCTTCTGGACGGAAAGCCGCGTGAGCTTCTCGTTGGCCTCGCGAAGCTGGCGGGCGGTGCGCGCGAGTTCGCGGCGCTGGGACTCGAGCTTGGCGGAATACTCCATCATCTGCGCGGTCTCGTCGGCCACCGCCATCAGCTCCTCGACCGAGACGGTCAGCCCGCCGACGATCTGCCCCACCATGGCGTGGGCGGTCGCCGCGCCCACCGAGCCCGCAAGTTCGCGTTCCAGCACCTCGAGGAACTCGGGCGTGGGCTCGGGCAGGTAGCCGCGCAGCCCCTGCCGCCCCGCCTCGCGCCGGAAAAGGGCCTGTGCCTCCGCGGCCCCGAGGATGCGCTGGGCCATCACCATGAGGTCCTCGGTCTGCGCCGCGCCGCCGCGCCAGCCGCGCGGGCTGCCCGCCGCGTTGAGCGCGCTGACGAACTGCGCGCCCTGCAGCCGCTCGAGCGGTTGCGGGAAGCTCAGAAGCGAGACCGCCAGGAACACCGCCGTGTTGAGCGCGAGGCTCCACAGCACGGAATGGATGAGCGGGTCCATCCCGTCGATGCCGAAAAGCGCATGCGGCACGAGCCACCCCTGCCCCAGGATCCCGTCGGCCATGACGCCCGCGCTCAGCACCACACCGGGCCCGAAACTCGGCAGGAAGCTCGTGTAGAGCCAGACCGCGAAGCCCGTCAGAAGCCCCGCCAGCGCGCCCGCGCGGGTGGCGCCGCGCCAGAAAAGGCCGCCCACCATGGCCGGCAGGACCTGCGCGAGCCCCGCGAACGCGACGAGCCCGATGGCCGCGAGCGCGGTGCCCCCGCCCGAGAGCCGGTAATAGAGGTAGCCCAGGAACACGACCCCCACGATGGAGACCCGCCTGGCCAGGAGCACCACGTGGCGCACATCGCCCGACCGCGTCGCCCCGCCCCCTGCCGCGCGCAGCCAGATCGGCATCACGATGTGGTTGGACACCATGGTGGAGAGCGCGATCGCCGCGACGATCACCATGGAGGTCGCCGAGGAAAAGCCCCCCAGGAAGGACAGCATGGCGAGCGTCTCCTGCCCGGAGGCCAGCGGAACGGTCAGGACGAAGAGATCCGGGTTCGCGCCCGCCGGCATGAGGTCGAGCCCGACGACGGCGATCGGCACCACGAAAAGGCTCATCAGCAGCACATAGGCCGGAAAGGCCCATGCGGCGGTGCGCAGATGGCCCTCGTCCTCGTTCTCCACCACCATGACGTGGAACATGCGCGGCAGGCACAGGAAGGCCGCCGCGGAGAGGAAGGTCAGCCCCGCCCAGCGCGCACCGTCGATCTGCCAGCGGGCGAGCTCGGGGCTCGCGTCGATCCGGTCGAGCATGGACGACGGCCCCCCGCCGAGGCCCCAGACGACGAAGACGCCCACGGCGAGCAGCGCGCAGAGCTTGACCACCGCCTCCACCGCGATGGCCATGACCACGCCGTGGTGGCGTTCGTTCACGTCGAGGTTGCGGGTGCCGAAGATCACCGTGAAGAGCGCGAGGCCCGCCGCGACCCAGAGCGCCGTCGCGTCGGCATCCGCTGACGGCGGGCCGGTCGGATCGGGATGGGCGAAGGCCGCGAAGGACAGCGTCACGGATTGCAGCTGGAGCGCGATGTAGGGCGTGGTGCCCACCACCGCGAGAAGCGTCACCGCCACGGCGAGCACGGTCGACTTGCCGTAGCGCGAGCTGATCAGGTCGGCGACCGAGGTGATGCGCTGCGCCCGCCCGATGCGCACCAGCTTGCGCAACCCCCACCACCAGCCGAGCATGATCAGCGTGGGACCGAGGTAGATGGTGAGGTATTCCAGCCCCGACCGCGCGGCGTAGCCGACCGCGCCGTAGAAGGTCCACGCCGTGCAATAGATCGACAGCGAGAGCGTGTAGACCCAGGGCCCGCGCAGCCAGCCGACGCGGCCGCGCCACGCGGCGCGCTCCGCCGCGGCGGCGACGAGAAAGAGGAACGCGACGTAGCCGAGGCAGACCGCGACCAGCAGGTTCAGCGACGGCATCAGTCCGGCTCCGCGCCGTCCCCGTGGCGCTCGCGGATGTCGCCCAGCCGCCGCGACAGCAGGGCAGCGGCGAGGATCAGCAGCGCCCAGACCGCGAAGAGATAAAGCATCGCCCGCGAGGTCGAGACCTCGCCGCCCTCCCCGCGCCAGAGCAGCGGCAGCGCGAAGAGGCACGCACCCAGGATCGGCAGCAGCCGTGCCGCGTCGGCAAGCCGCCGCGCGCGGTAAAGCTCGCGCTGAAGGAACACCGGTGGCGACCGATCCGTCACGACGGCACCATCGCGCGCACCGCGTCGAGAACCTCGGTGTTCGAGAAGGGTTTCGTCATGAACCGCGACGCGCCGGCCCGCTCGGCCATCTCGCGGTCCTTCGCCTGGCCTCGCGCGGTCAGCATGAGCACGGGCAGGTCGTCGAGCCCCTCGGCCTCGCGCAGGTCGCGCAGGATGTCGTAGCCGGAGCGGCCGGGCAGCATCACGTCCAGGATCAGCAGGTCGGGCCGCTGCGCGCGGATCACGTCGAGCGCGTCATGCCCGTTGGCGTGCGTGTGCACGCGCCACCCGTCGCGCGACAGGATGAAGCTGATCGCCTCGATGATGTTCGGCTCATCCTCGATGACGAGGACACGCTTTCCCATCCTATCCTCTCCTCCCACGCCGCGATTGCCGCGGTCTCGCGTTTTCGGTCGAGTAAACACCACTCCTTCGGCGCAAGTCAAAAACCCTCTGCCAGGATCGAGGGCTCGCGCCGGCCGGGACAGGCGGGCTGCGGGCAGATCCGGCAGCTCACGCCCACCGGCAGGGCCGGAGCGTCTTCCGCGGCGGAGGGCGCGACGGGCACGATCAGCATGGTCGCCTCGAAAAGGCCGGGACGGTCGAAACCGGCCGGGGACGCGGGCTGGGCCACGGCAAGCCCGCGGAACAGGCGCGGGCCGGCGCCCGCCGGCGCCATCAGGCGCGCCACCGGCTGCGCCGGCCGCGACAGCGCCTCGAAAAGCGGCCAGTAGGGGCAGCCCGCCCCGAACCGCGGCAGCGCGAAATCGTCGAGCGGCTTGCGGAAGGTGAGCGTGCCTGCCCCGTCGCAGATCACCAGGCCAAGCGGCGCGGGCACGAGATCCGCGGGCAGCTGGGCGAGGCGTCGCATGGCGGCGGCAAGATCGGTGCCGCTTGCCCGTGCAAGCGCCGCCGGATCCGGGCCGTCGCGCGCTACCACCCGCGCCACCCTGGAAAGCGGCATCGCGACCGCGTCGGCCCGATACCGCTCCAGAAGCCGCCGCGCCGTGGCGCGCGCGGCGGTCGAAACCGGCGCCGCATCACCGTCCAGCAGCGCGTCGATATCGGCCGACGGCCCCTCCAGCTCGCCGAAGTGGTAGGCACGCCCGCCGAAAAACGCCTCAAGCTCTTCCTGCGGCGATGTGAGGTTCGCGCCGTCCTCGCCCGCCGCGTCGAGGAAATTCACCAGCCCCTGCACCGCCCCCGCCAGGCGGCGGCTATCCTCGTTGAGGTTGCGGTGGAAGCGGTCCTGCCACTCGGGCTCCAGCTCTCCGGTCTCGGCCAGGATCGCCGCGGTGGACCGGATCGCCGTCACGGTCGACAGCACCTCGTGCATGGACGCCGCGAGGTGCGGATCATGGGTCAGGCGGTCCGACAACGACTCGACCGTGCGCTCGAGCGCGTCGATGCGCCGTCGCGCATCCACGAGCAGTTCCGCCCAGCCGGGGAAGCGTCCGGCGAATTCCTCCGCGCGGTCGAGCTCGGCGCTGTGACCTCCGCGCCGTGCGGCGGCTTCGCGCAGCCCGGCCACGAGCGCGGCCTCCGCGCCCTCGCTCAGAAGGGAGGATTGCACGCCAAGCGCCTCGGCGATGGACAGCAGCAGCTTGCCGCCGATTCTCCGGCGGTTGTGCTCGATCAGGTTCAGGTAGCTGGGCGAGATCCCGGCAAGGCGGGCCAGTTCGGCCTGCTTCAGCCCGGCCATCACGCGCCGCTCCCGGATACGGGTGCCGGTGAGGGCCTCGGGCGTCATCGCCAAATCCTCCGCAATTCAAAGGCTTTCTGCACTGCCGAATAATATCTTTACAGTCCGCAACGTCAGCCTGTGTAGATATTTACAAAAAAGTTCATTCTTTCAAGACAGTTGTTGCGACGTTTTCTTTTATTGCGTGATACTGGCTTTGCACAGAAGTGCTCGCGCCGGGGAAGAGAGGAGTCCCGGGCGCACTCATGTACTGGGAGGATGACATGTCCAAGACCAACCTCACGCGCCGCGGCGTGCTGAAGACGGGTGCCGGCGCGGGCGCGGGCCTCGCGCTGCCGACGATCTTCACGGCGAGCTCGGCTCACGCCTTCACGAACGAGCCCACGGGCAGCACGGTCACGCTCGGCTTCAACGTGCCCCAGAGCGGGCCCTACGCCGACGAGGGCGCCGACGAGCTGCGCGCCTACGAACTGGCCGTCGAACACCTCAACGGCGAGGGGGATGGCGGAATGCTCCGCACCTTCAGCTCCAAGGCGCTGGAAGGCAACGGCATCCTCGGCAAGAAGGTGGAATTCGTCACCGGCGACACCCAGACCAAGTCGGACGCCGCGCGCGCATCGGCCCGCTCGATGATCGAGAAGGACGGCGCCATCATGATCACCGGCGGCTCGTCCTCGGGCGTGGCCGTGGCCGTGCAGGCGCTCTGCCAGGAGGCGGGCGTGATCTTCATGGCCGGCCTCACGCACGCCAACGACACCACCGGCAAGGACAAGCGCGCGAACGGCTTCCGCCACTTCTTCAACTCCTACATGTCGGGCGCGGCCCTCGCGCCGGTGCTGGCGAACGCCTACGGCACCGACCGCAAGGCCTATCACCTGACCGCCGACTACAACTGGGGCTACACCACCGAGCAGGCCATCAAGGAAAGCACCGAGGCGATGGGCTGGGAGACGGTGAACGCGGTGAAGACGCCGCTGGGCGCCGGCGATTTCTCGTCCTACATCACGCCGGTGCTGCAATCGGGCGCCGACGTCCTCGTGCTGAACCACTACGGCGGCGACATGGTGAACTCGCTCACCAACGCCGTGCAGTTCGGCCTTCGCGAGGCGCAGGCCAACGGCAAGGACTTCCAGATCGTCGTGCCGCTCTTCTCGCGCCTCATGGCGCGGGGCGCGGGCGAGAACATCAAGGGCATCTTCGGCTCGACCAACTGGCACTGGTCCCTGCCCGACGAGGGCAGCCAGGCCTTCGTGCGCTCCTTCGGCGAGAAATACGGCTTCCCGCCGAGCCAGGCCGCGCACACCTGCTATGTCCAGACGCTGCTTTACGCGGACGCAGTCGCTCGGGCCGGCAGCTTCCAGCCCTGTGCCGTGGTCGAGGCGCTCGAGGGCTTCGAGTTCGACGGGCTCGGCAACGGTCCGACCCTCTACCGGGCCGAGGATCACCAGTGCTTCAAGGACGTGCTCGTGGTGAAGGGCAAGGAGAACCCGCAATCCGAGTTCGACCTGCTGGAGATCGTCGAGATCACGCCTGTGGACCAGGTCACCTACGCCCCGGATCACCCGCAGTTCGCGGGCGGCTCGCTCGGCAGCTGCAACAACGGCGCCTGATCCAACCGCGGGGCGCGGGCGCCACGGCGCCCGCCCCTTCCCGCGCCGCCGCCGCGCGCGGCGCGTCCCGACAACATGAGAGGCGGGGGCCATGGACGCGATAATCCTGCAAATCCTCAACGGGCTCGACAAGGGCTCGGCTTACGCGCTGATCGCGCTCGGTCTGACGCTGATCTTCGGCACGCTCGGCGTGGTCAATTTCGCGCACGGCGCGCTGTTCATGATCGGCGCCTTCGTCGCCGTGACCGTGTCCTACGTGCTCGGTCTCTCCTTCGAGACGGTCGATCCCGAGCGGGTCGACTTCCTCGGCAATCCGCTCAAGGTCCAGAACACCTACGTCGAAGAGTGGTTCGGGCCCCAGCTCGGCGGCGCCATCATCGACTGGTCGGTGCCCATCTCCATCCTCGTCGCGATCCCGATCATGGCCTTCGTGGGCTACGCGATGGAGCGCGGCCTCATCCGCTACTTCTACAAGCGCCCGCACGCGGACCAGATCCTCGTGACCTTCGGACTTGCGATCGTGCTGCAGGAGATCATCAAGTTCTATTACGGCGCGAACCCCATTCCGACGCCCGCGCCCGACGCGTTCAAGGGATCGTTCGATTTCGGCGTGCTGCTTGGCTTCGATCCGAACACGATCCTCTACCCGTACTGGCGGCTGGTCTATTTCGGCTTCGCCATGATCGTGATCGCGGCCGTCTTCGCCTTCCTGCAATTCACCACCTTCGGCATGGTCGTGCGGGCAGGCATGGCCGACCGCGAGACGGTGGGCCTGCTGGGCATCGACATCGACAAGCGCTTCACCGTCATGTTCGCGATCGCCGCGATCGTGGCCGGCCTTGCCGGGGTGATGTACACGCCAATCCTTTCGCCCAACTACCACATGGGCATGGATTTCCTGGTGCTGAGCTTCGTGGTCGTGGTCGTGGGCGGCATGGGAAGCCTGCCGGGCGCGGTGCTCGCGGGCTTCCTTCTGGGCATCCTGCAAAGCTTCGCGTCGATGTCGGAGGTGATCTCGGTGCTGCCGGGCATCAACCAGATCATCATCTACCTCGTCGCCATCATCGTTCTGCTGAGCCGTCCGCGTGGCCTCATGGGCCGCAAGGGCGTGATGGAGGAATAATCCAATGCTCGGACTCAACCGCAAGGATGCGACGCTTTTCCTCGTCGTCTTCGCCCTGGTGCTTTTCGCGCCCTTCCTGCTGAACCCCTTCCCGACGGAATCCGGCCTGGCGCAATTCAACGCCGGCTACCCGGACCTGATGCAGCGCTTCGTGATCTTCGGGATCTTCGCGATCGGCTTCAACATCCTGTTCGGGCTCACCGGATATCTTTCCTTCGGTCACGCGGCCTTCCTCGGCGTGGGCTCCTACGCCGGGGTCTGGATGATGAAGCTGCTGACCATGAACGTGATCCCGGCGATCCTCATCTCCGTCGTGTTCGCGGGCTTGCTCTCGCTGATCATCGGCTGGATCTCGCTGCGCCGGTCGGGGATCTACTTCGCCATCCTGACGCTGGCCTTCGCGCAGATGTGCTACGCGCTGGCCTACTCGGTGCTCACGCCCGTCACGGGCGGCGAGACGGGGCTGCAACTCAGCCTCGACGATCCGCGCGTCATCGGGGCGAGCGCGACGCCGGATGGCAACATCCCCGTCCCGCACCTCTTCGGGCTGGAAATGAACGACAACACGCAGCTCGCCATGGGCGAGTGGGTGTTCACCTTCTCCGTCGGCTACTACTTCGCGGCGCTGCTCATGCTGGTCGCGTTCTACCTCGCGATCCGGCTGTTCCGCTCGCCCTTCGGGATGATGCTGCGCGCGGTGAAGTCGAACCAGCAGCGGATGAACTATACCGGTCTCAACTCCAAGCCCTATACCCTGGCCGCCTTCGTGATCTCCGGCATGTATGCCGGCCTCGCGGGCGGGCTGATGGTGGCGATGGACCCGCTTGCGGGGGCCGAGCGCATGATCTGGACCGCCTCTGGCGAGGTGGTGCTGATGACCATCCTCGGCGGCGCGGGCACGCTGATCGGGCCGGTGCTCGGCGCCGGGCTGATCAAGTATCTCGAGAACATCCTGTCGAAGATCAACAAGGGCGTGCTGGAGCAGTGGTTCGCCTTCATGCCCGACGGGCTCTCCGACATCATGGTGACCATCATCTACCCCTTCGTGGGCAAGGGCTGGCACCTCACCCTCGGCATCATGTTCATGCTCGTCGTGATCTTCCTGCCGGGCGGCCTCGTGGAGGGCGGGCAGCGCATCGCGCGGCTCTTCCGCCGCAAGAAGAAGAAGACCGCGGGCTCCGGCGACGACCCGGAGCATCACCCCAAGCCCCAGCCGCACGTGGCCGAGTGAGGAATACGCATCATGGGAATCCTCGAAGTCAAGGACGTCAACAAGCGCTTCGGCGGCCTGAAGGCGCTTTCCGAAGTCAATCTCTCGGTCCGGGAGAACACCGTTCACGCCATCATCGGACCGAACGGCGCGGGCAAGTCCACGCTGCTGAACTGCCTCGTGGGCAAGCTGATCCCCGACACCGGCTCGGTGATGTTCGACGGCCAGTCGGTGCTGGGGCGCAAGCCCTACGAGATCAACCAGATGGGCATCTCGCGGGTGTTCCAGACGCCCGAGATCTTCGGCGATCTCACCGTGCTCGAGAATGTCATGATCCCGTGTTTCGCCAAGCGTGACGGGATGTTCCGGATGCACGCCTACGAACACATGCTGGACGAGCACGACCTTGTCGCCAAGGCAGAGGAAATGCTGCACGACGTCAACATGCTGGACAAGCGCAACATGCACTCCGCATCGCTGTCGCGGGGGGACAAGCGCCGGCTGGAGATGGCGATGTGCCTGGTGCAGGAGCCACGCCTCCTGCTTCTGGACGAGCCCACCGCGGGCATGAGCCGCGCCGACACCAACAACACGATCGACCTCCTGAAGGAGATCAAGGAGAAGCGCGACATCACCATGGCGATCATCGAGCACGACATGCACGTCGTCTTCAGCCTCGCCGAGCGGATCACCGTGCTCGCCCAGGGCACGCCGCTGGTCGAGGACACGCCCGAGAACATCAAGGGCCATCCGAAGGTGCAGGAAGCCTATCTCGGCGAAGCCGCGTAAGGAGACTCTGTCATGAACGTCAAACCCGACTTCTCCAAGAACGCCAACATGGCCGAGACGGCGCCCGCCTTCCTCTCGGTCTGGGACATGCACGCCTATTACGGCGAAAGCTACATCGTGCAGGGCATCAGCTTCAACGTCCACGAGGGCGAGATCCTCGCGCTTCTCGGCCGCAACGGCGCGGGCAAGACCACCACCCTGCGTTCGCTAGCGCGGCTCGACAACCCGCAGGTGACCCACGGGGAGCTCTGGCTCGACCACCAGCCTCTGCACAGGATGAAGGCCCACGAGGCCTCGACCATCGGCGGGCTGGGCCTGGTGCCGGAGGATCGGCGAGTCATCGCTGGCCTGACGGTCGAGGAAAACCTGCAGCTGGCGCAGATCGCGCCGCCTGTCGGCTGGTCGCTCGAGCGGATCTACGATCTTTTTCCGCGTCTCGGGGAGCGCCGCAAGCAGGAAGGCGTGACGCTGTCGGGGGGCGAGCAGCAGATGCTGGCGATCGCCCGCGCGCTCGCCCGCGACATCAAGCTGCTGCTTCTGGACGAGCCCTACGAGGGTCTCGCCCCGGTGATCGTGGACGAGATCGAGCGCACGCTTCACACCGTGAAGGAGCAGGGGATGACGACGATCCTGGTGGAGCAGAACGCGGTGCGCGCGCTGCAACTGGCCGACCGGGCCGTCATTCTTGACACGGGCTCCATCGTGTTTGACGGTGCCGCGACGGAGGTCCTCGAGAACGAGGAACTCCGCGCCGAATATCTGGCGATCTGAGCCGGATCGACCGCCCCTGGCCGGCTGGACGCGGGAACGGGCGGGAAAAAGGACGAGGGGAGGAGCAATGACCGACACCTATCCGCCTTCCGCGGAAACCATTTCGCGCGCGCATGTCACCGCAGAAACCTACGAGAAGATGTATGCCGAAAGCGTTTCGGACCCCGAGGGGTTCTGGAAGCGCGAGGCGATGGAGCGGGTCGACTGGATGACGCCCTTCACAAAGGTGAAGGACGTCAGCTTCGATTTCGGCAACGTTCACATCAAGTGGTTCGAGGACGGCACGCTGAACGTGGCGGCCAACTGCATCGACCGGCACCTCGAGACGCGCGGCGACCAGACCGCGATCATATGGGAGCCCGACGAGCCCGACGATGACGCGCAGCACATCACCTACCGGGAACTGCACGGGCAGGTCTGCAGGATGGCGAACGTGCTCAGGTCGCTCGGCATCGGCAAGGGCGACCGCGTCGTGATCTACCTGCCGATGATCCCCGAGGCGGCTTACGCCATGCTCGCCTGCGCGCGCATCGGCGCGATCCATTCGGTGGTCTTCGCGGGCTTCTCGCCCGACGCGCTGTCGGCCCGCGTCAACGGATGCGACGCGAAGCTGGTCATCACCGCGGACAGCGCACCGCGCGGCGGGCGCAAGACCAAGCTCAAGGACAACGTGAACCAGGCGCTGCTGCGCGACTTCGACGAGGTCAAATGCCTCGTCGTGCGGCGCACCGGCGACCAGGTGGCCTGGCGCTCCACGGGCGATTACTGGTGGCACGAGGAGGCCGAGAAGGTCGACGACGACTGCCCGCCCGCGGAAATGAACGCGGAGGATCCGCTCTTCATCCTCTACACCAGCGGGTCGACCGGCCAGCCCAAGGGGGTCGTGCACAGTTCGGGCGGCTATCTCCTCCATGCCGCGATCACGCAGCAGATCACCTTCGACTACCACGACGGCGACATCTTCTGGTGCACCGCGGACGTGGGCTGGGTGACGGGGCACAGCTACATCGTCTACGGGCCGCTGGCGAACGGCGCCACGACGCGGATGTTCGAGGGCGTGCCCACCTACCCCGACGCGAGCCGCTTCTGGCAGGTCTGCGAAAAGCACAAGGTCAACCAGTTCTACACCGCGCCCACCGCGATCCGCGCGCTGATGGGCCAGGGCGACGAGTTCGTCACGAAATGCGATCTGTCGTCGCTGCGCATTCTCGGGACCGTGGGCGAGCCCATCAACCCCGAGGCGTGGAACTGGTACAACACCGTCGTCGGCAAGGGGAATTGCCCGATCGTGGACACCTGGTGGCAGACCGAGACAGGCGGCCATCTCATCACGCCGCTGCCCGGCGCCCATGCCACGAAGCCCGGCTCGGCCATGCGGCCCTTCTTCGGCGTCCAGCCCGTGGTTCTGGATCCGCAGTCGGGTGAGGAAATCGATGATTTGCCCGCCGAGGGCGTGCTGGCGCTGAAGGACAGCTGGCCCGGCCAGATGCGCACCGTCTGGGGCGATCACAGCCGGTTCGAGGCGACCTACTTCCAGCAATACAAGGGCCACTATTTCACCGGTGACGGCTGCCGGCGCGATGCGGATGGCGACTACTGGATCACCGGGCGCGTGGACGACGTCATCAACGTCTCGGGCCACCGCATGGGCACCGCGGAGGTCGAATCCGCACTCGTGGCGCACGCCAAGGTGGCCGAGGCCGCCGTCGTCGGATACCCGCACGCGATCAAGGGTCAGGGGATCTATTGCTACGTGACGCTCATGAACGATGTCGAGCCCTCGGACGAGCTGCGCAAGGAACTGCGCGACTGGGTCCGCCAGGAGATCGGGCCGATCGCGTCTCCCGACCTCATCCAGTGGTCGCCGGGCCTGCCCAAGACGCGCTCTGGCAAGATCATGCGCCGCATCCTGCGCAAGATCGCCGAGAACGATTACGGCAGCCTTGGCGACACCTCGACCCTCGCGGACCCCGGCGTGGTGGACGATCTGATCGACAACCGGATGAACCGGGAGTGATCCCGCACGGCGCGCGCCCAGAGTATGCGCCGCTTGATCGCGGTCATTGCGCGAGGGTGGCTTTAGGCGCACCCTTGCGACCGATCGAAAGGAGATCCCCGATGCGACGACTGTCCCTCGCCTTCACCTGCACCGCGATGCTGGCCGTTTCGGCATGCGAGAACCTCACCCGAGAGGAGAGGGTTGTCGTGGGCGGACTGACCGGCGCGGCGGTCGGGCTCATCACCGCGCGGGAACTGACCGACGACGATGACTGGGTCATCATCGGCACGCTGACCGGCGCGGCCGCCGGCGCGCTCATCGCCCGCAACCGCGACACCGGTCGGTGCGCCTACGCCACGCGCGGCGGCGGCTACCGCGTGGCCCCCTGCTGAAATCCGGGACGCGTTAAGGTTTCGTCAAGGCGCGCCTGCGACAAGGGGTGCGGGGGTTCGAACGGAACGAAAGCGTGTCCCGATGTCCTTTCTGGGGTCTTCCATCTTTCAAGCCGCGCCGCACGCCGCCACCTACCCGCTCTCGCTTCCCGCGGCCCCTGCGCCGCAGGCCACCGACACCCGCGTGGCTCCCACACGAGGTGGCGACGGCGCCGGTCTCGATCACGACCTGCGCCGTTACGGCGCGCCCCAACGCGCCCGCCGCGACGGCCACAGCGCGCCGCCCTCGATCCTGCAGATGAAAATCGACAGCCTGCTTCGCGAACAGGCCGAACGGCGTGCGGACGAAGCAGCTGAGGCTGCCGCGCGAAATCCGTCGCAGCGGACCGACGCGGCGGCCCTGCGCCCCGACTTGGCCGTCGGGGCAGGCACCGAAACGCCGGCCGAGGACCGCGAAGGCGCAGGGGCCGCTCGCCCCGCCCCGCCGCCGGCCGTGACCCCGACCGACGCCCCCGGCGCCCCGCGGAAGGGGGTCTGAGCCGGCGATCACGCCGCTTTCCTCGCCCCGGGCCATGCCCTATACACGGCCAAATCAGGAGGGGGCGGCGCCGGGCGGGCACGCCCCGGGGCAATGGCCGAGGACGACATGACGACACACACGCACGACGACGACGTGGCCTTCATTCGCGCGCTGGCCGAACTGCTGCGGGAAACCGATCTCACCGAGATCCAGGTGGACCGGGCCTACGGCGAGGCGGACACGCTGAGCGTCGTGGTCAGCCGCGCAACACAGGCGCAGCCCCAGCTCGTGCAGGCCCCTGCCCCGGCCCCCGCGCCGTCGCCGGCCCCCGCGCGGGACGCCGCCGCGCCCGCCGAGGCCGCCACGCCCGACGACCTTGCCAGCCACCCGGGCGCCGTGACCTCGCCCATGGTGGGCACGGTCTACATGCAGCCCGAGCCCGGCGCCCCGCCTTTCGTGAGCGTCGGCACCGGCGTCTCCGAAGGTGATACCCTGCTCATCGTCGAGGCGATGAAGACCATGAACCACATCCCCGCGCCGCGCGCGGGCACGGTCAAGCGTATCCTCGTCGAGGACGGCTCGGCGGTGGAATACGGCGCACCCCTCGTGATCATCGAGTGAGCCGCGCCATGTTCGACAAGGTCCTCATCGCAAACCGGGGCGAAATCGCGCTTCGCGTGATCCGTGCCTGCCGCGAGATGGGTATCGCCAGCGTCGCGGTCCATTCCACGGCCGACGCCGACGCGATGCATGTGCGCATGGCGGACGAAAGCGTCTGCATCGGTCCGCCCTCCGCGACGCTGAGCTACCTGTCGGTGCCGGCGATCATCTCCGCCTGCGAGGTCACGGGCGCGCAGGCGATCCATCCGGGCTACGGTTTCCTGTCCGAGAATGCGCAGTTCGTCCAGATCGTCGAGGATCACGGCCTCACCTTCATCGGCCCGTCGGCCGAACACATCCGCGTCATGGGCGACAAGATCACCGCCAAGGACACGATGAAGGCGCTCGGCGTGCCTTGCGTGCCCGGCTCGGAGGGGGGTGTCACCTCGCTCGAGGAGGCGCGCGCGCTCGGCGCGGAGATCGGCTATCCGGTGATCGTGAAGGCGACCGCGGGCGGCGGAGGACGCGGCATGAAGGTCGCCCGCTCGTCCGAGGAGATGGAGCGCGCGTTTCGCACCGCCCGCGCCGAGGGCAAGGCCGCGTTCGGCAACGACGAGGTCTATATCGAGAAATACCTGACCACCCCGCGCCACATCGAGGTTCAGGTCTTCGGCGACGGCAAGGGCCACGCCGTGCATCTGGGCGAGCGCGACTGTTCGCTCCAGCGGCGCCACCAGAAGGTCTTCGAGGAGGCGCCGGGCCCCTGCATCAGCCCCGAGGAGCGCGCGCATATCGGCAAGGTCTGCGCGGACGCCGTGGCCCGGATCGGCTATTCCGGCGCGGGCACCATCGAGTTTCTCTACGAGGCGGGCGAATTCTATTTCATCGAGATGAACACGCGCCTTCAGGTCGAACACCCCGTGACCGAAGCGATCTACGGCGTCGATCTCGTGCGAGAGCAGATCCGCGTGGCCGAAGGCTACCCGCTGTCCTTCATGCAGGACGACCTCGCCATCAACGGCCACGCCATCGAGGTGCGCATCAACGCGGAGCGCCTGCCCGATTTCGCCCCGTCCCCGGGGCGCATCACCCAGTATCACGCGCCGGGCGGGCTGGGCGTCCGGATGGATTCCGCGCTTTACGACGGCTACGTGATCCCCCCCTTCTACGACAGCCTGATCGGCAAGCTCATCGTGCACGGGCGTGACCGGGCAGAGGCGATGGCGCGGCTGAACCGCGCCCTCGGGGAGCTTATCGTGGACGGCGTGGACACCACGATCCCGCTTTTCCGACGCCTGCTCGACGCGCCGGCCGTGCAATCGGGCGATTACACAATCCACTGGCTGGAGACATGGCTGGAGACGACCCTCGACGCCTAGCGCAGGGCGTGCCATGACCGGCCCGCCACCCGCCCGGCAGGACGTCGCGCTGACGCCCGAACTCGTCCTGCACGCCTACGCGATGGGGCTTTTCCCCATGGCCGAGAACCGGGAGGACGACACCGTCTTCTGGGTGGACCCGAGACGCCGGGGCGTCTTCGAACTCGATCGCTTCCACATCTCCCGAAGCCTGGCCCGGCGGATGCGGCGCGGCGGCTTCTCGGTGACCGTCGATACCGCTTTCGAGGCGGTCATGGACCGCTGTGCCGACCGCTCCGAGACATGGATCAACGACGAGATCCGGCGCCTTTACGTCGCCCTGCACCGCCTGGGCCACGCTCATTCGCTGGAAATCTGGATGGATGGCGCGCTTGCTGGCGGGGTTTACGGGGTAACCCTGGGGGCGGCCTTTTTCGGCGAAAGCATGTTCTCGCGTCGGACCGACGCCTCCAAGATCGCGCTCGCCTACCTTGTGGACCGGCTGCGGCTTGCAGGATTCCTGCTGTTCGACACCCAGTTCCTGACGCCGCATCTCGCCTCGCTCGGCGCGGTGGAGATCTCTCGCGCAGAGTATCATCGCCGCTTGCGCGCGGCCCTCGAGGAAACGGCCGATTTCACAGCGCAGTCGCTGCCGGCCACGCCTCAGGACGTGGTGCAGCGCAATACCCAGACGTCGTAGCGCGCGTGATCGAGCGCGTTGAGCGCGGGCGAGGCCGCTGTCATCCAGCCGGCGAAGACGGGCTCCGCCTTGCCGTCCTCCCGGATGACGACATACGCCCAGGCATCGCCGGAAGGATCGCCCTCCGGGTAGCGGCACTCGCGAAGAGAGATCTCGAGCCGCCCGAGCGTGACCCGCGCCCCGTTCACGAGGGTCACATCCTCGACCGTGCCGCTGATCTTGTCGAGCCCGCGCAGCACGGCGCCGGTGCCGCGTTCGGCCGCTTCCTGCGCCGCGGAGGCGGCGGGAAGCCCGGCGAGCGCCAGCATGAAAGCCGTCCTGCGGATCACTCGTCGCCCTCTGTGAAGAACTTCAGGAGAAGCGTCACGAGGCTCACGGAGCTCTGGGTGTCGGTGATCTCTTCCCCCGGTTCCAGGTAGAACAGCGACCCGCCCGGCGAAATCTCGACGTAGTTGCCGCCGAGGAGGCCCTCCGAGGCGACGAGGATCGCGCTGTCGTCGGGGATCTGCACGCCCTCGCGCACGGTGAAGACCGTGTCGGCCCGGTAGGTTTCGGGATTGAGGCTGATATCCGTCACGGTCCCGATCTTCACGCCGGCAAGGCGCACGTCGGTACCCACGCCCACGCCTTCGAGCGAGCGGAAACTCGCGGTCAGCGGATAGGACCCGCCGTCGCGGGAAAAGCCGGTGATCTGGGCCGCGTAGACGACGAAACCGATGGCCGCCGCAAGGACCACGCCGCCCACGAGACTTTCCGCCCGGTGGTCAGACATCGCGTCTACTCCGGGGTCCAGGGCTCGTAGTCGCGCTGCTCGTCCGGCGCGACGCGGCGGATCGAGCCTGGCGGCGCATAGGCAAGCGGCGTGCCGGTGAGATTCTCCTGATGGGGTTTTTCCCACGGCTTGTGAGGCAGCGGCCGGTCGGTCGGCGGCTCGTCCCATGTGCGGTGCAACCATCCATGCCAGTCCGGGTCCACGCGGCTTGCCTCGGCTTCGCCGTTGAACACCACCCAGCGGCGGCTGTCGTCGCGGTTGCGGTAGAACGCGTTGCCCTGCGTATCCTCGCCCACCCGCTCGCCATGACGCCAGGTGAAGAACTGCGTGCCAAGCGTCTGGCCATTCCACCAGGTGACCGATCGGTTCAGGAAACTAAGGATGCCCATCGACGCCTCCGGATATCACCCGTTCCATATGGACCAGCGCGCAGGCAAGGTCCAGTGGTGCGCCGCGCGGCATTCACGATGCCGGCAAAAGCCACGTGCCGCGGCGCCACAGGATCGCCGCGCCGAACCGCTTCGGCCGCCGCGAAGAGGGGCCGGAGCATCCGACACAGGCACCGCATATCGCTGAAAGCGCCATGCGCACGCCACCGCGGTCGATGGCCGTTCCGATCTTGGATCCGGTCTGCGCGTTCTCCCGGCCTCAGCCGGCGCTCGCGCCTTCCTTCTTCTGGTCGGCGTAGATCATCAGCGGTTTGGCGTCGGAGGTCGCCGCCTCTTCGTTGCCCACGACCTCGGTGACGGAGTCCATGCCGGGGAGCTCGAACATGGTGTCGAGCAGGATGTCCTCGAGGATGGACCGCAGACCCCGCGCCCCCGTCTTGCGGCGGATCGCGCGCTTGGCGATCGCCTGGAGCGCCTCGTCCGTGAAGGTGAGTTGCACGTCCTCGAGCTCGAAGAGCCGCTGATACTGCTTGACGAGCGCGTTCTTCGGCTGGGTCAAGATCGTCACCAGCGCATCCTCGTCCAGATCCTCGAGCGTGGCGATGACCGGCAGACGGCCGACGAATTCGGGGATCAGGCCGAATTTCAGCAGATCCTCGGGCTCGAGCGCCGTGAAGATCTCTCCCACGCCGCGCTCGTCCGGGGCGCGCACATCGGCCCCGAAGCCCATCGCCGAGCCCTTGCCGCGCTGTGCGATGATCTTGTCGAGCCCCGCGAAGGCCCCGCCGCAGATGAACAGGATGTTCGTCGTGTCCACCTGCAGAAATTCCTGCTGCGGATGCTTGCGCCCGCCCTGCGGCGGCACGGACGCCACCGTGCCTTCCATGAGCTTCAGCAAGGCCTGTTGCACGCCCTCGCCCGACACGTCGCGCGTGATCGAGGGGTTTTCCGACTTGCGCGTGATCTTGTCCACCTCGTCGATGTAGACGATGCCGCGCTGCGCCCGCTCGACGTTGTACTCGCTGGCCTGAAGGAGTTTCAGAATGATGTTCTCGACGTCCTCGCCGACATAGCCCGCCTCGGTGAGCGTGGTGGCGTCGGCCATGGTGAACGGCACGTCGAGGATGCGGGCGAGCGTCTGGGCAAGCAGCGTCTTGCCGCAGCCGGTGGGGCCGATCAGCAGGATGTTGGACTTGCTGAGTTCAATGTCGCCGGATTTGGCCGCGTGGTCGAGGCGCTTGTAGTGGTTGTGCACCGCCACGGCGAGCACGCGCTTGGCCATGGCCTGGCCGATCACGTAATCATCGAGCACGTCGGAAATCTCGCGCGGGGTCGGAACGCCGTCGGTGCTTTTCAGCCCGCCGCCCTTCGTCTCCTCGCGGATGATGTCCATGCAGAGTTCGACGCATTCATCGCAGATGAACACCGTCGGCCCCGCGATCAGTTTGCGCACCTCGTGCTGGCTCTTGCCGCAGAACGAGCAGTATAGCGTGTTCTTGCTGTCGCCGCCGGAGTTCGTCGCCATATCACACCTTTCGGGCCGCTGTGTCTTTTTCGGGCGCCGCGGCGGGCCGCGGCTTCGGCCTTCCTGTCGGAGCAGCTTAGGTCAGCCACCCACCGGCCACAACGCCAAATTTCCGGCCGGTTCGCCTTCGGAACAGAGACGGTTAACGATCAGGCGTCCGTCTCGGTCTCGGCGCGCTTCTGAACGATCTCGTCGATGATGCCCCATTCCTTCGCGTCCTCGGGCGACATGAAATAGTCGCGCTCGAGGGCGGTTTCGATCTTCTTGAGCGTCTGCCCGGTGTGGTGGACATAGATGTCGTTCAGCCGGCGCTTGAGCTTCAGCGTTTCCTCGGCGTGGATCATGATGTCCGTCGCCTGGCCTTGATAGCCGCCCGAGGGCTGATGCACCATGATCCGGCTGTTTGGCAGCGAGAAGCGCATGCCGGGCGCGCCCGCGGCAAGCAGGAGCGAGCCCATCGAGGCCGCCTGCCCGATCACCAGCGTGGACACCTTGGGCTTGATGTACTGCATGGTGTCGTAGATCGAGAGCCCCGAGGTCACCACGCCGCCCGGGCTGTTGATGTACATCGAGATTTCCTTGGACGGGTTTTCCGCCTCGAGGTGGAGCAGCTGCGCCACGATGAGGCTGGACATCCCGTCATGCACGGGCCCGGAAACGAAGATGATGCGCTCCTTCAGGAGCCGCGAGAAGATATCGTATGCGCGCTCGCCCCGGCTGGTCTGCTCGACCACCATCGGAACCAGGGTATTCATGTATGTCTCGAAGGGATCGGTCATCTGGGCCTGCCTGCCTTGTGTGCTGGGACGTCGTGGCGTCGTCGGTCTGTGGGAGTCTTAGTGTTGCACCGGGGGGGCTGCAAGGGGCGGCACGGCTCCGGCACGGGCGTTTGATCCGCGCGGCCCGGGCATTAGCTCTCTGCCGGTCGTGGAGGGTCCGATCATGCAGGCACTCACCCTGTTTCCACCAGCCCGGGCGGCCGGCCTCGCGCGGCTCGCGCGCTTCGTCCCGCGCGCTGGCACGGACTATGCGCGGCGGCGCAATCTGGATCTGGGCCCCGGCGGGCACGACCATGTCTCGGGGTTGTCGCCGTGGCTGCGCCGCAGGCTCGTGACCGAGGAGGAACTGCTTGCCTCCGTGCTCGGGCGGCATTCGCCGGTCGCGGCCCGCAAATTCGTGGAGGAGGTGTTCTGGCGCGCGTACTGGAAAGGCTGGCTGGAAAGGCGCCCGGCGGTCTGGACGAGCTACCGCGCGGGCCTCTTGCGTGCACTCGACCGCGTGCAGACCGAGGCGGGCCTTCGCCAGGACTGGGCGGCCGCCTGCCGCGGCGCAACCGGCATCGACTGCTTCGACGCCTGGGCGCGGGAGCTCGCCACGACGGGCTATCTGCACAATCACGCGCGGATGTGGTTCGCCTCGATCTGGATCTTCACGCTGCGCCTTCCGTGGGAGCTTGGCGCCGATGTCTTCCTGCGCCACCTGCTCGACGGCGACCCGGCCTCCAACACGCTTGGATGGCGGTGGGTCGCAGGGCTCCAGACGCCGGGCAGGACGTATCTCGCGCGTCCCGGGAACATCGAGAAATGCACCGGCGGCCGCTTCCGGCCCGAAGGGCTCGCCGCCGCGGCGCCTGCGCTCGAGGGTCCGCCGGCCCCGCCGCCGCGCCCCGTGCCCGAAAGCGGCCGCTGGGATCCGGGCCGGGCCACGGGGCTTCTGCTTACCGAGGAAGACCTTGCGCCCGGCTCCCTTTTCGAGGCGGGGCTCGCGCCGCGGGCGACGGCGGTGCTCAGTTCGGTCGACGGGCTTTCGCCGCTCGCCGTCGCGCCCCATCTGCTTGCCTTCGTGGAGGGCGCGATCGACGACGCCACCGCGCGGTGGGCGGCAAGGCTCGGCCCGGTGACGCGTCTTTCCTGCGCCGACGACATCGCGGAATGGGCGGCCGCGAACGGGATAGAGCAGGTCGTCACGCCCTACCCGCCCGTGGGACCCGCCGCCGATGCGCTGGCAGGGCGGGACGTGATCCGCATCCTGCGCCCCTACGACGCCGCGGCTTGGCCCCATGCCACGCAGGGCTTCTCCAGCTTCAGGGCGCGCATCCCTTCGCTGCTGGACGGGATCGGCCGACCCGCGGCCTGAAACGACGAGGGGCCGCCCCGAAGGACGGCCCCCGCATGCCGCACAAGGCGGTTCAGCCGAACATGTCGGTCGTGATGCCGGAATACCAGCCGAGGCTTTCCTCGTAGGTCTGGCGGCGCAGATCGGCGGGTTCGCCCGTGTCACTGATGAAGCCGTCGACCTTGGCGATCTTCTCGTCCGTCGCCTCGTAGGTCGCGCCCACCTTCACGCCGTCGTCGGTGTCGATGAGCGACCAGCAGGTGTTGGAGAACTTGGCGGGGAACACGGTCGCCCCGGTGAGCGCGCCGCGGATCGCCATCGCCGCCACCTTGGCCTGGCTGTTGGCCGAGTAGCCCGATTTCGGCATGTCGCCCTGGTCGGTCGCATCGCCGAGGATATGCACGTCCTCGTCGAGGCGCGAGACCATCGTGTGGCCCGAGACCGGCGCCCAGTTCCCTTCGGTCAGGCCCGCCTCGTGGCAGATCCGGCCGGCCTGCTGCGCGGGGATGACGTTGCCCGCGTCGACCTGCTCCACCATGCCGTCGATGTTGCCCGTCATCTCGGCGGGGTTCACCTCGACGTTGTCGCCGCCGAAATCGGGCCCGATCCGCGAGATCATGCCGGGATAGTGCTTCTGCCAGCCCTCCTCGAAGAGCGCCTGCTTGGAGAAGTTCGCCTTCGGGTCCACGATCAGGATCTTGGCCGTCGGGTTCTGTGCCTTCAGCAGATGCGCCACCATCGAGACCCGCTCATAGGGGCCGGGCGGGCAGCGGTAGGGGTTGGGCGGCGCCACCATGGCGTAGAGCCCGCCCTCGGGCATGGCCTCCACCTGGGATTTCAGCAGCGCGGCCTGGGTGCCGCCCTTGTAGGCATGGGGCATCGTGTCCTGGTCGTCGATGCTCCAGCCCGGGACGGAGCCATCGACAAAATCGATGCCGGGGCTCAGGATCAGCTTGTCGTAAGGCAGCGACGCGCCGCTCGCGAGCGCGACGGTCTTGGCGTCGCGGTCCACGCCCACGGCCCAGTCGTGCACGACGTTGATGCCATAGTCGCTGGCGAGCTTGTCGTAGGAGTGCGCGAGGCTGTCATACTCGCGGAACCCGCCGATGTAGAGGTTCGAGAAGAAGCAGGTGTAGTAGCTGCGCGCAGGCTCGATCAGCGTCACATCGATCGCGCCGTCGCTGTCCTTGGCGATGTAGCGCGCGGCCGTGGCGCCGCCCGCGCCGCCGCCCACCACGAGCACACGGGGCTTGCCCTGTCCCAGCACGGCCGGCGCGTAGAGCGACGCCGCGGCCGCGGCGCCGGTGCCGATGAAGGCACGTCTGTTGAGTGTCATGAGGTCTCCTCCCTTGGCGTGTCGCCGGGCGGTTCACTCCGCCTCGGCGAAATACGCGGCAAGTGCCGCGATCTCCTCGTCGGACAAGCGCCCGGCCATCATCTGCATCACCGGATGCGGCCGGATCTTGCGCTTGTAGGCGTGCATCGCCACGACGAAATCCTCTTCCGGCCAGCCGGTGATCGCGGGGATGCCTTCGTCGGCCCCGTCGCGCCGGTGACAGGTCGTACACTCGGATGACAGATATTCTCCGTAGGCCGGATCGCCGACAATCTCGAGGGTTTCCGGCGGCAGGTCCACTTCGCGCGGCAGCGCGGTGGGTTCGGCCTCGGGGATGTTGGCCGGATCCGCGGAATAGACCCGCAGATAGGCGAGCACATCCGCGCGGTCCTCCGGCGCATCCAGCCCGGCGAAGTTCATGCGCGTCCGGGACACGAGCGCGCGGGGATTTTCCAGATACGGATCGAGGGTGTCGAACGTCCACACGAGCCCGTCGGCCCCCATGCGCGCCAGCCCCTCGGAATAGCGGTAATCCGCGATCTCTCCGGCCTTGCGGCCGAAGATGTTGTTGAGATGGGGGCCGATGCGGTTCTCCGCACCGGCCCCGACCTGATGACAACTTGCGCAGTGGCGCGCGAAAAGCGTGGCGCCACTGTCTGCATCGCCGATCGGGCGCGTTTCTTCCTCCGCATGGACACCGGTCGCAAGAAGCGTCGCGGCGAAAAGCGTTATCGAAAGAAGCGGCCCTTGCGTCATCAATTCTCCGAATAGGTCTTGAGATACTCGGTGACGGCAGCGATGTCCTCGTCGTTCCTGAGGCCCGCGAAGGCCATCTTGGTGCGCTGGACGTACTCTCGCGGATTGGCCAGGAACTTCGCCAGCGTCTCCTCGTTCCAGACGCCGCCCTCTTCGCCCATCTCGAGCAGGGTGTTGGAGTAGCGGAAGCCATCGATGCCGCCCATCTCGCGCCCGAAGAGGTCGTTGAGATGCGGACCTGTGCGGTTCTGCGCGTCCTCGCCCACCTGGTGGCAGGCCTGGCATTGGCGGAACACGCTTTCCCCGTCCTCGGCGAGGGCCATGTCGATCTCCATCGCGGCGGTCTCTGCCTCCGGTGCGGTCTCGGTCATGTCCCCAGTGTCCTCGGCGACGGCCGCCGTGTCCACTGTTTCTTCACCCGAAGATCCCGTCCCGGTCTGGGCCGCGGCTTCCTCCTGCTCGGGATCCACGGGCGTCACGCCAAGATCCGTGGCCCGCAACGTGATCTCGGCCTCGTCCTTGCAGTTTTCCATGCAAGGCTCGGTCCGCCAGATCGTGTACTCGGTCTCCGGCCTGTCATCGATGATGAACCCGTCTGCGTTCGGCATCTCGATCTCGGCGAAGTTCTCGTTCGTGAGCACGAAGTCGTCTTCCACGAGGAAGTTCGAGTAGAGCAGGTACGCCGTGATCGCGTAGACCTCGTCGGTGCTGAGCGACTGGGCGTTGCCGTAGGGCATGGACCGGTGGACGTAGTCCCACACGGTCGAGAGATACGGCCAGTAGCTGCCGATGGTCTTGACCGGATCCTCGTTCGCCAGCGTGCCCTCGCCACCCGAAAGCGGCGGCCAGTTGCCAAGCCCCTCGGCGAAGTCGCCGTGGCAGGCCGCGCAATTGGTCAGGTAAGCCTCCTCGCCTTCCATGACCGAGCCGGAGCCCGGCGGAAGGCCCTGGCCGTCGGGACGCACGTCGACGTCCCATGCCGCCAGTTCCTCGGGCGCGGCGGGGCGCCCGATCCCGTACCTGCCGTCATGGGCCGCCTCGTCCGCCTGTGCGGCGGCAACCATGAAGCCAAGATCCGGATTCGACGGCCCGGCCGAAAGACGCGGCGCGTCGGTGGGCATCGGGCTCACGAACCGGTCCGCGAAGTTGTGGGCCGCGATGAGCACGACCGCGGTGCCCGCGAGCGCCGTTCCGGTAAGCTTAAGAGACTTCGACATTTTCGGCCTCCCCGTTCGGCTTCACGTGCCAGGTCTGGATACAGTTGTTGTGGTAGATCGAGTTCAGCCCGCGCACCTCGCGCAGCTGCGCCTTGGTGGGCTGGACGTAGCCCGTCTCGTCCATTGCGCGGGACTGGAGCAGCATCTCCTCGCCGTCCCAGTTGGTGTCGAGGTAGAAGCGGGTCAGCGCCTTCGGATCGCCCTGCTTGGCGAGCCGCGCGGTCTCCCACGTCTTGCCGCCATCCTTCGAGACGTCGACGCGGGTGATGCGGCCGTGACCCGACCACGCCATGCCGGTGATGACGAGCGGCCCGGCGCCGTGCGTGATCGGCATCTGCGGGCTCGGCGAGGTGATGACCGATTTCGCGTCCATCACCCAGGTCCACTTGCGCGCGGTCCCGTCCTCGAGAACGTCGGTGTATTTCGACGTCTCCTCGCGGCTTTCCACGGGGCCGTCCATGACCTCCACGCGGCGCAGCCACTTCACCCACATGTTGCCTTCCCAGCCCGGCACCACGAGGCGCACGGGGTAGCCGTGCTCCTTCCTGAGCGCCTCGCCGTTGGCCTTGAAGGCCACGAGAACGTCGTCCAGCGCCTTGTCCATCGGGATGGAGCGGCCGTTCGAGGAGGCGTCAGCGCCCTCGACGAAGACCCACTTGTCGGACAGATCGCCCGCGGCGTCGAGACCGGCCTCCTGCAGCAGCGTGCGCAGCGGCACGCCGGTATATTCCATGTTGTGGATCATGCCGTGGGTGTACTGCGCGCCGTTAAGCTGCGCGCCGGCCCACTCCATGCCCGTGTTGGCCGCGCATTCGCAGAAATAGACATGATTCTCGCGCGGGAAGCGCTCGAGATCCTCGTAGGAGAAGACAAGCGGCGTATCCACGAGGCCGTTGATCATCAGCCGGTAATCCGGCTTGGCCAGCTCGATCGCGCCCGAATGGTGCCGCTCGAACGCACAGCCCTGCGGCGTGATCGTGCCGTCGAGCGCGTGGATCGGCGTGAAGTTGATCGAGCTGATCGTGTCGGCGGTCAGCCACTCCACGTTGCGGCGGATCACGTGATCCTCGAACTTGATCGGCATCCCGTAGGGCGTGGCGTCTACCGGATCGCCCCAGCCCGACGCCCAGGGCTGCACGTCGGTGATGAGCGGGTTGGGGCTGGCGGCATGTCCGGCCTTCGCCGCCACGGCCCCTGCCCCGGCCGCCGCGGCGCCGGTCAGGAACTGCCGGCGCGATGGCTTCGGTCCCTTGAAGCTGGTCGTCATCTCTCCATTGCTCCTCTCAGATCATCGAATTCGCTTTTGTGAATTCGACAGGCAAATTCTTGTACCGTCGACGGGCCGGCACCGTCAGGTGCCGGTCACCGTGACGGAGGTGTTGGGCTCTACCTTCACGGTCCCCTTCTGGCGAACGTGATCTTCCACGACATCCCAGATCGGCGGGCCCTCTGTCCCCTCGTTGACGCTCGCCCAGCCCGCGACGACATAGGACCGCGCCGGATCGATCGGCTCGCCGGTCTTGAGCAGCGTCATCTCGGAGATGCGCTCGCCCTGCGGCTTGGAGACGTCGATGCGGTAGCCGAGGCCGCCGAGGCGCACCATGTCCCCGCCCTGCTGGTAGTAGGGGTCGGGGTTGAACAGGTTGTCGCCCACGTCCTCCAGCACGACCTTGAGGAATTCGCCGGTCATCTCGGTGCGGTAGGCGTTCGGGTAGGTCATCGAGGTCACGTTCCAGCTATCCTCGCGGGTGATATCCTGGCCCGGGATCAGCGACGGCCCCCAGCGCACGCCGGGCGACATGGCGATCTCCGCGTCGCGCTGTTCGAGCAGCGCCTCGCAGATCAGGTCGTCCCAGGTGCCGTTGAAGTTGCCGCGCCGGTAGAGCAGGCTTTCGGTCTGGCCGATCACCTCGGAGAGCTGCGTCTCGAAGGGCGCGCGCTGTTCGTCCACCAGCGCGGTCATCTCCGGGTCGGGCTGGATCACGTCGGAGAAGATGGGAATGAGCTTGTGGCGGAAACCCATCATCTGCCCGTCGCGCACGTCGAGATCGACCCGGCTGACGAACTTCCCGTTGGAGCCGGAGGCGATCAGGATCGTGTCGCCCACGAGCACGGGCTCGGGCAGCGCATCATGCGTGTGGCCGGTCAGGATCACGTCGATGCCGGACACCTGGCCGGCCATCTTCTTGTCCACGTCGAAGCCATTGTGGCTGAGAACCACGACAAGCTCCGCCCCCTGGGCGCGGACCTCGTCCACCATCTCCTGCATGTGCTGGTCGCGGATGCCGAAACTGTAGTCGGGGAACATCCAGCCCGGGTTGGCGATCGGCATGTAGGGGAACGCCTGGCCGATCACCGCGATGTTCACGCCGCCGCGCTCGAACATCTGGTAGGGCGCGAATTCCGCCGCCGGCTCGTCCCACATCGCGTCGAAGATGTTCTGGCCAAGCGCCGCGAAGGGCAGCCCCTCGACCAGGTCGCGCACGCGCTCCTGGCCGAGCGTGAACTCCCAGTGGAAGGTCATCGCGTCGGGCCGCAGCGCGTTCATCACGTTGACCATGTCCTGGCCTTCGGTGTGATAGCAGGTGTAGCTGCCATGCCAGGTGTCGCCGCCGTCGAGCAGAAGCGCCTCCGGCCGGTCGCCCCGGATCGCGTTCACCACCGTGGACACGCGGTCCATGCCGCCCATCCGGCCATAGCTGCGCGCGAGCGAAACGAAATCGTCGTAGGTCAGCGCGTAGTGCGACGGGCTGCCATCCTCGATGCCGTAAAGCCTGCGGAACTCGGCGCCGGTGATGTGCGGCACCTCTCCCTTGTTGGGGCCAACGCCGATGTTGACCTCCGGTTCGCGGAAATAGATCGGCTTGAGCTGGGCGTGGATGTCGGTGACGTGGATCAGCGTCACGTTTCCGAACGTGTCGAAGTCCAGCAGCTGGTCCTGCGTCAGCGCCTGCTGCGCGGCGAGCCTGGACCAGTTGCCGAAACCGGACGCGCCGACAAGGGCCGAGGCGGCCATGCTGGCCTGCAGGAAGTCGCGGCGGGAAATCATCTGGGTGACGCTCCGTTGGTGTTCTCGGGGATAAAGGGTGACATGCCCCCTCCCGCGCACGGGAGGGGATATGCGTTTTTCAAGCCTTGCCGCTTACGCTTAGTTGCGGACCGACGGTCCCTCGACCGAAAGGCCGTTGCCGCGCGAGGCGACGTATAGCTGCAGTGCGACGAAATCGTCGCTGCCAACGTCGTAGGGCACGCCGCGCGTGTCGCGGATGCAGCCGTTGAAACGGTTGTGCTGCGACACGAGGTTGGCCTGCTTCAGCCGGTAGACCGGGAAGCCGTTGGTCTGCCCCTGGCTGAGGTGGTCGGCGCGGATGTAGTTGTCGTAGTTGTCCTCGTGGCAGTTCGCGCAGGCAAGTTCGAGCTGGCCGTAGCGGGTGTAGTAGATCTCCTTGCCACGCTCCCACGTGTCCTCGACGGGCCCGTCGATGGCGACGTCGACCGTCATGCCGCGGGACACCGACGCGATCAGCGCTGTCATGTTCTTCATCGGCTGACTGTCCCAACCCCAGGCTTCCGCGCCCATGCGCTCGGTCCGGCAGTCGTTGATGTACATCTCGGCCGTGTAGACCTTGCCCTTTTCCTCGTTCCATTTCGGCAACGATGCGCGAAGCCCGCGGAGCGATTCCGGCTCTTCGTGGCAGCTGGCGCAGGACTGGCCCGCGTCGCCTTCGACGGCGTTCCACGAGTCGCGTCCCTGGTCGACGAAGATCATCCCCGGGTTGTCGAAATCGTCCATCTGGAGCGCCTGGGTCTCTTCCGTCCGGAATGTCCAGCCCGAGCGGATCGAGCGCAGATGACCCTTCAGATGGTCCGGCGCGGCCGTCTCGGTGACCATTTCAATCTCGCCGTTGATGATCAGGTTCGCGTCGGGATCGGCCGCCCCCAGCGTGGGAAACGCGATCGCGAGTGCCGCCGCAGCCGTCAGTGCCTTGTATCTCATCCCTGTTCCTCCCTTGGGTTCCGCCCCGCGCCGCGCGCGGGGCAGCCTTTCGCACTTCGGCTTCAGCTGACCTCGACGGACTGCACGTCCTCGTAGACGGAGCCGTCGTCGTCGTACCATGTGAAGGTGAACTCGCCCGTCTCCGGGATAGTCGCCTCGAACTCGAAATAGGGGTTGGTCGAGATCGCGGGCTCCATGGTGACGTCGATCACGTTCTGGCCGTTGAAGTCGCACGTGAAGCGATTGATGATCGAGCGCGGGATCGTGTTGCCCTCGCTGTCCTTGCGCTGGCCCGACTCCATCTTGTGGCTGATGAGAGTCTTGATCGTGGCCACTTCGCCGGCCGAAGCCGAGCGCGGGACGCGGACACGCGGTTTGACGTTTTCTGCCATCTGTCTTGTCTCCTGATCTCTCAGCCGCCGCAGCCGCCGATGGTAACTTTCACTTCCTTCGAGGTGCGGGCGAAGGAACCGTCAGCCATCTTGGCCACCGCAACGACGTCCTGGGTGCCCGCAAGGCGGATCCGCGTGCTCGCGCGGCTCGCGCCGGCCAGCGGGCCGAAATGGAAGGTGGCGACGGGCGGGGTCGGGTTGCCCGCGGCCAGCACCATGATCGATGCCGCACCGTCGGCCGCGACCTCGATCGGAACCGTGTTGCCGTTCTCGGCGATCTCGGGGGCGTTCAGCGTCACGCCGCCGTCGGCGACATCCGCGCCGCCGGTGAACTCCGCGATGAGCTCGTCCACGGTCGCCGCGAAGGCGCTGGCCGGCAGCACGGTGAGGGCCGCGGCCCCCGCCCCGAGCGCCAGGGTTTCACGTCTGGTGAAGTCCATCCTAATTCTCCTCTGATGGTTCCCGGTCGCCCCGATCACTCGTACTTGAGCGTCGACAGGAATGCGACCACGTCCTCGACTTCCTGCGCGCTCAGGAGCGGCGGAAGCGGTTCCTCGGCGGGCTTCTTGGTGAAGCCCTGGCCCGGACGGGTGAAGCCGGTCGTCTTGTAGTAGCCCGGCATGATTGTGCCCTCGTAGGTCTTCTTCGCATCCACGAGCAGGCCGCGAAGCTCCGCCGGCCCCCAGCGGTCGCCGACGCCGTCGAGCGGCGGGCCCACCTCGCCATGGAAGGGCGCTTCATTCAGCGCCGTGACCATGTGGCAGGAGATGCAGTTGCCCTGCGACTTGGTGACCATGATCTCGGCACCGCGCGCGGGATCGCCCTTCGTGCCCGTCAGCGAAGTTTCCACCGCGCCGTATTCGCCGAAAGTCACTTCCCCGGGCGCAACGACGTCTGCCGCCGAGGCGGCCCCGGCAAGCGCGGCGAAAGCGACCCCAGCCATCAAGTTCTGCGTAAGTTTCATATTCCCTCCCATGGCTATCCCGTCAGCGTCACGCCGATAGCACTGTATACCGTAGGCCACCGCGACCCTGTGACGCAATATCAAATTCACAGAAGTGAATTATTCGGAACAACGTTCGCGGTCAGTCGGCGCTCCCGTCGTTGCGTTCCTGGATGCGGCGCGCGTGATAGCGTTGAAAATCTTCATCCCCGTCAAGCTCGTAGCGCTTCTCGTTGACCCATGTGAGCATGTCGAGCGTGGTTCCCGCCGCGAAGGCCCCCGGCATGGTGACGACCGCCGCTTCGGGGGCGGTGGCGTCCTCGGGAACCTCCTCGGGCAGGAACATCAGCGTGGGCGTGAAGAGAATCCCCCACTTGCGCGCCATCTCGCGCTCCGTCCGCGTCTCGCCGTCGAAGTCGGTCACCTCGACCGCGCCATGCAGGTTGAGCTGCACGACGAAGAAGTTCTCGTCGATGTACTCGGCGATCTCGGGACGCGGAAAGACGTCCTCGTGCATCTTGGTGCAGTAGATGCAGCCACGCTGCTCGAAGATGATCGCGAAGCGCTTGCCCTCGGCGTTGGCCTCCTCCAGATCCTCGCGCAGGTCCTTGAAGGTGTCGCGCATCCACGCCGTCTTGTGCAGCCCGTCGTCGCCGACATTGGCCGCCGCCGCCGGCAGCGCCAGCAGCACCCCCGCCAGCGCACCCATCGCCCGTGTCGCAAGTCCCGTCATCCGCATCTCCTCCCTGTCATCGTTGACGTCGCTGCGGACCTCACCCGAGGCTCGTGAAGCCGGGAAAGGCCTCGATCATCCAGTTCGCGATCCAGTTTACCGTGTTCGTGGCGATGAGTACCGCGAAAACGATCAGCATGCCGCCCATCGCCTTCTCGACATATTGCATCTTGTTCCTGTGCCGCTGAACCCAGGCGAGAAAGGGCCGCGCGAAAAGCGCCGCGACGATGAAGGGCGCGGTCATGGCAAGGCCGTAGACCAGAAGCAGCAGCCCGCCGCGGAAGATGTCGCCCATGCCGCTCGCGATCATCAGGATCGAGGCGAGCGCCGGGCCCACGCAGGGCGTCCAGCCGAAGCCGAAGGCCAGACCCATCAGATAGGCGCCCAGCATGGTCGAGGGCTCCGCGCCACTTTCCAGGCGCGCCTCGCGATAGAGAAACCCGATTCGGATGACGCCGAGGAAATGCAGGCCGAACACCGCCAGGATCGCCGCCGCCACGTAGGAAAGCGGCTGGCGCCACTGCGCGAACGCCTCTCCCACCGCGGTGGCGCCCATGCCCAGCAGCACGAAGATGGTCGTGACGCCCAGCGCGAACATCACGGCGCTGAGGACGAGCCGCCGCTGCGCGCCCGGCGGGATCTCGTCGTTCCCGCGCAGTTCGGTCATGGAGATGCCCGCCATGTAACTCAGGTAGAACGGCACCATGGGCAGGATGCAGGGCGTGAAGAACGAAAGCAGACCGGCGAGCGCAGCGCCTGCAAAGGAAATCTCGAGCATCGCCGCTCCTTGATCCATTCACATATTCAGAATACGTTGAGTGACAGCTTGGCGTCAATCTACGGTATACATGCGCGTACAGCGATTTCTCATTGCGGCGGCCCTCGCCTGCCTTCCCGGCTTCGACGGCGGCCGCGCGGCAGAGCTTGTCATGGTCGAACAGCCGGGATGCAGCTATTGCGAGGCGTGGCATGACCAGGTCGCGCCGGAGTATCCCAAGACCGCCGAGGGCCGTTTTGCGCCCCTGGTGCGCGTGCAACTGCGCGAGGGCGCGCCGGAGGGCGTGACGTTCGACCGGCCCGCCGTCTTCACCCCGACCTTCATCCTGGTGGAAGACGGCGAGGAGCTCGCCCGGATCGAGGGCTATCCGGGAGAGGATTTCTTCTGGGGGCTTCTCGGCCGGATGCTGGAAGATCACACGGATTTCAACGAGGGAGGAGACGGACAATGAAAAGAACGGTATGCGCGCTCGCGCTCGCCGCGGGGACGGGGCTGCCCGCCGCCGCGCAGGATGCATTCGTCGAATTCCGCGCGATCACGCCCGAACTCGCCATGCGCATGGCGACGGCCGCGCTGGAACACTGCCGCGCGGAAGGGTTCCAGGTCGGCGTCACCGTGACCGACCGCTTCGGCGTGCCCCAGGTCTTCGTGCGCGACCGGTTCGCCGGCGCCCACGTGCACGAGACCTCCTACCGCAAGGCGTGGACGGCGGCGAGTTTCGGGACGCCCACGACGGAGCTGTCCGAAGTGACCCAGCCCGGCGAGGCCACCTTCGGCATCCGCCAGCTGAGCGAGGCGCTCGCCCTCGGGGGCGGGCTGACGGTGGTCGCGGGCGAAGGTGACATGGTGGCCGCCATCGGCGTGTCCGGCGCTCCGACGCCCGCGCTCGACGACGAATGCGCCGAAGCCGGGATTGCGGCCATCGAGATGGACATCGCTTTCTGACAAAGCGCCACGCGCCGACCGCGCCAGGGTCGAGGAGGTCCCGTTGTCTCTTCCGGTTCTCAAGTCCGACATGTCCGAGGCCGAGCTCGACCGCATCGTCGAGAAGGCGGAGACGGCCTCGACGTTCCTCAAGGCGATCAGCCATGAGGGCCGCCTGATGATCCTGTGCCATCTGGTCACCGGCGAGAAGTCGGTGACCGAGCTGGAGGCATTGCTGTCGGCGCGGCAGGCGGCCGTGTCGCAGCAGCTGTCGCGCCTGCGCCTCGAAGGCCTGGTCGTTCCGCGGCGGGAGGGAAAGGCGATCTACTACCGTCTCGCCGACGACCGTCCCCGCAAGATGCTGGAGACGGTCTACGATCTCTTCTGCGCCGACGGCGACTGACCCGGCGCGCCGGGCCGGCCGCCGGACCGTTGCGCGCCGGTCTTCACGCCTGCATACTGCCCCGACGGGAGGATGCGGATGCTTGAGATGATCCCCGAAAGCTGGGCGGTCGCGCTGATCGGCGCGGGCGGCGGGATACTTCTGGGCCTCGCGGCGCGACTTGGACGCTTTTGCACGCTGGGCGCGATCGAGGATCTGCTCTACGGCGGCAGCGCGCGACGCATGCACATGTGGCTTCTCGCCATCGGCGTGGCCGTGACCGGCACTTTCGCGCTGACGGCGGCGGGCATCGTGCGCCCCGAGCTCAGCTTCTACTACGCGATCGAATGGATGCCGCTCGCCTCCATCCTGGGCGGCCTGGCCTTCGGCTATGGCATGGCACTCGCCGGGAATTGCGGCTACGGCGCCATCGCGCGGCTGGGCGGCGGCGACCTTCGCAGCTTCGTCATCGTGCTGGTGATGGGCGTCTCAGCCTATGCGGTGCTGATGGGCCCTCTCGCACCGTTGCGTGACCTGCTCTTCCCGCAACGCGACGTGACAGGCGTCGCGCCCGCGCTCCCCGCGCTTGCCGAGGCGTGGACGGGGGTTCCGGCCGTGGCGATCGGACTTGGCGCGGGGCTGGCGCTTTGCGCCCTGGCGCTCGCATCGCGGGAGTTGCGCGGCGACGCCTCTGCGGTCTTCTGGGCTGGCATGGTGGGCGTGGCGGTGGTCGCGGGCTGGGCGGGCACGACCTGGGTGGCCACCACGGGCTTCGAGGCGCTGCCGGTCCAGTCGCATTCCTTCTCCGCGCCGGTCGGCGAATCGATCCTCTTCGCCATGACCGGCAGCGCGCGGCCGGTCAGCTTCGCGGTTGGTTCCATCGCCGGGGTGTGGGCCGGCGCTTTCATCGGCTCCCTCGTCAAGGGACATTTCCGCTGGGAAGCCTGCGAGGATCCGCGTGAGCTTCGCCGCCAGATCTTCGGGGCGATGCTGATGGGCGGAGGCGCCGTGGTCGCCATGGGCTGCTCTGTCGGTCAGGGCGTCTCGGCGTTTTCGGTTCTCGCGGTCAGCGCGCCCGTGACGCTGCTTTCGATCCTGGCCGGCGCGGCGCTCGGGCTGCGCCCACTCATCGAGGGCTTCCAGCCGGCCGAGTGAGCCCCCGGCTGCGTCCACAACGCCCCCTGCGACAGAATATCGTATTCCGTTTTTATTATATATCTTTACCGTCGGGACTGGAAACGCACTTCAACGTCCCGAGAGGACCCTCATGCTCAAGACAGGCTTGAAGGCCGCCACCGCGGCCGCTTTCATCGCCGGCCCCGCAGGGGCCGAGATGGAAGAGAAACTCGTCACCGTCGTCACCTCGGAGAACCCGCAGACCCAGCTGATGAGCATGGTGCTGACCATGCAGGCGCTGCAAAAGGGTGCGGAGGTGCGCATCCTGCTTTGCGGCCCGGGCGGCGACATCGCGCTCGACGAGGCGCCCGACACCGCGACCGCCGGCCAGCCGCCGAAAGACATGAGCCCGCAGGGCCTGCTGAAGGCCGCGATCTCGAACGGCGCCACCGCAGAGGTGTGCGCGATCTACCTGCCGGGTCGCGGCGAAGGCCCCGAGGTGCTGATGGACGGCGTCGGCGTGGCGCAGCCCCCGGCGATGGCCGATGCGCTTCTGGACGACGGCGCCGCCGTCTGGTCCTTCTGAAGCATCAAGCGGCGGCCGGGCGCGCACGCGCGACCCGGCCCCGCGCCCCGAAGACAAGCCAGAGCGCGAGCGCAAGTTCGGCCACCAGCGGCACCATGTAGGCCGGGGCGAAACCCGCCGAGAGGCCCGGCGCGAGGAAGCGCAGCGCGCTCCCCGACAGATAGACGATCCCCGCCGCGCCGATCCCCCAGCCGAGCGCCGCCGGAAAGGCGGGATGCCGCAGGAGCAGCACGCCCGTCGCAAGGCAACTCCCCCCGAAGAAGACAAGCCCCATGTCGTAGGCATGGGCATGGAGCGAAAGAAGGAAGGGCGCGAGGCCGGCCGCCGCGCCCCCGTCGAGCGCAAGCGCCGCACCATGATGCAGCACGAGCCCCGCGCCCAGAACTGCCGCCTGCACGAGGCGCAGGCTGAACGCCATGAGCGCGAGCGCCTCGCCCGCCGGGCGCAGGATCACGAGAAGAAGCGCGCCCAGCACCACGTCCGAAAGCGCCATCAGCGTGTCGAGGAGAAGCGCGGCGCGCAACGCGGCCACCGCCCCATCCGCGCCGCCCGGCAGCGCCGAGAGGTCGGCGAGCCCGGAGAGCGGTGCACGGAACACGGCCTCGGAGGAGAGGCCCGCCGCGATCAGGACGAGGTAGACGACGCCCGCGATACGGTAGGGCGCGGCGGAAGCTCTGGGCGTCATGGACGGTCTCCGGCATAGACGCGACGCCGCTAGGCTACACCGCCGCGACCCGCGGCGCTACGGCAAGGGCGCCCTACCCCGCCTCGGCCAGTCGCGCGACATAGCGCGCCAGCATGTCGACCTCGAGGTTCACCAGATCGCCCACCCGCACATCGCCCCAGGTGGTGACCTCCTTGGTGTGGGGAATGAAGTTGATGCCGAACTCGGCCCCCTCCACCTCGTTCACGGTCAGCGATGTCCCGTTGAGGGCGACCGATCCCTTCGGCGCGATGAAACGGGCCAGCGTCTCTGGCGCGCGCAGGCGCACCCGGGTGCTGTCGCCGTCGTCGGACACCGCGACCACCTCGGCCACGCCGTCCACATGGCCCGACACGATGTGCCCGCCAAGCTCGTCGCCCACGCAGAGCGCGCGCTCCAGGTTGACGCGGCGTCCCGGCGCCCAGTTCCCCAGACCGGTCTTCGACACGGTCTCGGCGCTCACATCGACCTCGAACCAGTCCTCGCCCAGCGACACGACGGTCAGGCAGACACCGTCGCAGGCGATCGAGGCGCCGATCTCGATGCCGGAGGTGTCGTATCCCGTGGCGATCCGCGCGCGCAGATCGCCGCGCCGCTCCAGCGCGCGCAGTGTGCCCACATCCGTGACGATCCCCGTAAACATCGCGCATCTCCTTCTGCCACGACGGACCTTATTTCCGTCCCAAAGCTGGTGTAGCCTGCCGTCGATCTAGCGGGCTCGAGGCCGGATGACCACCATCGCGACACCGCCATCCTCGCGCGTGTTCCTCTTCTTGCAGGGACCGCACGGGCCGTTCTTCGACGCGCTCGGCGCGATGCTGCGCCAGGCGGGGGGCATCGTCTGGCGCGTCGGCTTCAACGCGGGCGACCGGGCGTTCTGGCGCGACCGCGCCTCCTACATCCCGTTCCGGTCTCCCGTCGAGGCATGGCCCGCGGCGCTCGAACGTCTCGTGGCCGAAAAGGGGATCACCGACATCGTGCTCTACGGCGACACGCGACCCGTCCACGCCGTCGCGGTGGCGCAGGCGCGGGAGCGGGGGCTGCGCGTCCATGTCTTCGAGGAGGGCTATCTTCGCCCCTACTGGGTGACCTACGAGCGCGGAGGGTCGAACGGCAACTCGCGGCTGATGGACATGACGGTCGCCCGGATGCGGGCGGCGCTCGCGCATGGCGAGCTGGAGCAACCGCAGGCACCCGCGCGCTGGGGCGACATGCGCCAGCACATCTTCTACGGCGCGCTCTACCATGCCCACGTCATGCTTCGGAACGGCGGCTACCGCCATTTCCGGCCCCACCGCGATCTTCCGGTGACGCGGGAGTTCCGTCTCTATCTCCGGCGGCTTCTCTGGATGCCGGCCCACGCGCTGGAACGTGCGCTGGCGACATGGCGGATCCGGCGCGACGCATTCCCCTATCACCTCGTGCTGCTTCAGCTCGAGCATGACAGCTCCTTCCGGGCGCATTCGCCCTTCGCCAGCCTGACCGAGTTCGTGGAGCTCTGCGTGCGCGATTTCGCGCGGGGCGCCCCGCGCCACCATCACCTGGTGGTCAAGGCGCACCCGCTCGAAGACGGCCGCGCGGCCGTTCGCGCCGCGCTCGCGCGCGCGGCCGCGGCGCATGGCGTGGCCGACCGGGTGCACTATGTCCGCGGCGGCAAGCTTGCCCGGCTCCTGGCCGAGGCGCGCAGCGCCGTCACCGTCAATTCCACCGCCGGACAGCAGGCGCTCTGGCGCGGCGTTCCGGTGAAAGCCTTCGGGCGGGCGGTCTACGCAAAGCCCGAATTCGTGTCGGATCAGCCGCTCGCCGCCTTCTTCGCGTCGGCCCGCCGGCCCGACACGCGCGCCTACCGGGAGTATCGCCGCTACCTTCTGGAAACGAGCCAGGTGCCGGGCGGCTTCTATGCCTCGGCGAGCCGACGGCAGCTCCTGCGGCATGTCGTGGACATGATGCTCGCGGCAGAGGATCCCTACGACGCGCTGGAACGCGGCACCGCGGCCCCGAGGCAACAGTTGCGCGCGGTGATCTGATCCCGCCTGAGGGCAGGCTGGCCGTTTCGCCCGGTTGCCGGTAGCTTCGCGGGACAAGCAGAAGGCAGAAGAACCGGAGACGAGGCAGTGACATCGACATCGTTCCGCTGGGCGCGCGCCATCGCCCTGCTTCTCGTCGTGTCGCTGGCGGCGGGCTGCGGATTGCCGCGCTCCGGCCCCAGCAAGAACGAGATATTCGCCGGCTCCGAACAGCGGCAGGGCGACGCCTTCGTGATCGAAGTGAACGATCGCGTGACGCGAGCGACCTCTGTAATGCCCGCGCTGGCATTCCAGCAAGGGTTCGTGAACGCGGGCATCATCGGCTCGGACGTGATCCGGCCGGGCGACACGCTCGGCCTGACCATCTGGGAGAACGTGGAGGACGGGCTGCTGGCCGGCGAGACGGGCAATTCCACCGTTCTCGAGGAAGTGCAGGTGGATGCCGAAGGGTTCGTCTTCGTGCCCTATGCCGGGCGGATCCGGGCCGCCGGAAACACGCCCGAGGCCGTGCGCCGGATCATCACCCGCCAGCTGGCCGACCAGACCCCCGACCCCCAGGTCCAGGTGCGCCGCCTCGCCGGAAACGGGGCGGCGGTCTCGCTGGCGGGGGCCGTGGGCGCGCAGGGCATCTACCCGATCGAGCGGCCAACGCGCACCCTCTCGGCGATGATCTCGGCGGCGGGCGGAATCGCGATCCCGCCCGAGGTCGCGCTGATCAGCGTGATCCGCGGCGGGCACCGCGGAACCGTCTGGTTCGAGGATCTCTACGATACCCCCGAGTTCGACATCGCCCTGCGCGACGGCGACCGCATCCTCGTGGAACGGGACACGCGATCCTTCAGCGTGCTCGGCGCCTCCGGCTCGCAGGCGCGCGTGACGGTCGAGAGCGAAACGCTCTCGGCGCTTGAGGCGCTCGCCCGGGTCGGCGGGCTGGCCACCAACTCGGCCGATCCCACGGGCGTCTTCGTGTTCCGAAACGAGCCTGCCGAGATCGCGAACGCCGTGCTGGGCCGCGACGACCTCGTCGGCGCCCAGCGCTTCGTCTACGTCCTCGACCTGGCGGAACCCAACGGCATCTTCGAGGCGCGCGACTTCCTGATCCGCGACGGCGATACGCTCTACGTCACGGAAGCTCCCTTCACCCAGTGGAGCAAGGTGATCTCCGCGATCACCGGATCGCTGGGCGTGGTGAACACAGTGGACACCGCCGCGTCGACCTTCTCCGGAAATTGACGGGCGACATGCCGCAGGCGCACACGCCCGGCGCCGGGGAGACTGCTCCCCGGCACCTTTTCGTTTATAACGGCGGCTTCCTGCGCCGGCCCGCGCTCCGGCGCATCCTGGCGGCGGCCGGGTACCGCGTCACCACGGGCCTTCCCGGGCCGGACGATCTGGTGGCCGTCTGGGGGCAAAGCCCCACCGCGCGGCGCGGCGAGGCCGTGGCGCGGCGGCGGGGCGCGGGGCTTCTTCGGATCGAGGACGCGTTCCTGCGCTCGCTCCATCCGGGGCGCTCGGGCGGCGAGGCGCCGCTGGGGCTGCTGCTCGACCGTTCGGGCGTGCATTTCGACCCGTCCGTGCCGTCCGACCTCGAGACGCTGCTCGCCACGCATCCGCTGGACGATGCGGCGCTTCTGTCACGGGCGCGGGACATCGTGGCCCGCCTGCGCGGCGCGCATCTCACGAAATATGCCGCCGTCGATCCCGGCATCGCGCCACCCCCGCCCGGCTACGTGCTCGTCGTGGACCAGGTTGCCGGCGACGCGTCCGGGCGGGCAAGCGGGGCCGATCGCGGGCGGTTCCTCGAGATGCTCGCCTTCGCGCAGGAAGAGCACCCGGGCGCGCGGGTGATCGTCAAGACCCATCCCGAAACGCGGGAGGGACGACGGCCGGGCCACTTCTTCGACGAGGATGCGCGCGGGCGCGTGACGCTTCACGACGAACCGATCTCGCCCTGGGTCCTTCTGGAGGGCGCGGTCGGGGTCTACACGGTCTCCTCGCAGCTGGGGTTCGAGGCGATCTTCGCCGGCCACCGCCCGCGCGTCTTCGGACAGCCCTTCTACGCGGGCTGGGGCCTGACCGAGGACGACCGTCCGGTACCCCGCCGGGAGCGCAGGCTCACCCGCGCCCAACTCGCCGCGGCGGCGCTCGTTCTCTACCCGGTCTGGTTCGATCCCTTCCGCGACCGCCGCGCGACGCCCGAAGAGGCGCTCGACGCGTTCGAGGCGGCGGCGCGCGCGTGGCGCGAGGACCACAGGGGCTGGGTCGCCTCGGGCATCCGCCTTTGGAAACGTCCCGCGGTGAGCGCCTTCTTCGGCGAGCCGCGCGGCGTCGTCTTCGAGGACGACCCGGGCCGCGCCGCGCCGCGGGCCCGACAGGACGGCCGCCGCCTCATGGTGTGGGCGAGCCGGGCGGACGTGCTTCCCGAAGATGCGGTACAGGTGGAAGACGGGTTCCTGCGCTCGCGCGGGCTCGGGGCCGAGCTGGTGCCGCCGCTGTCGCTCGTCACCGACGATCTGGGGATCTACTACGATCCCGGCCGCGAAAGCCGGCTCGAACGGCTGATCGCGGCCTCGGCCGATCTTCGCCCCGACGAGCTTGCCCGGGCCGAGCGCTTGCGCAGGCGGCTGGTGGCCGCGGGCCTTACGAAATACAATCTCGGCGGGGCGCGCCCCGCGCTGCCGGACGGCCGGCGCATCCTCGTGCCCGGGCAGGTCGAGGACGACGCCTCCGTCAGGGCCGGGGCCGGAGCGCTGTGCACCAACCTCGAGCTGCTTCGCGCCACGCGGGAGGCGAACCCGGACGCGGTCCTGCTCTACAAGCCGCACCCGGACGTGGAGGCGGGCCTTCGGCCGGGCGAGCTGGCGCCGGAGGCGGTGCACGAGATCGCCGACGCGGTGCTGGAGCACGCCGACCCCGCCGCGCTTCTGGCCGGGGTGGACGAGGTCTGGACGCTCACCTCCGGCCTGGGATTCGAGGCGCTGCTGCGGCGCGTGCCTGTCGTGACGCTGGGCGCGCCGTTCTACGCGGGCTGGGGGCTGACCCGGGATCTCGGGCCCGTGCCGCCGCGGCGGCGTGCGCGCGTGTCCCTCGACGGGCTGGTGCACGCCGCGCTCATCGCCTACCCGCGATACCACGATCCCGTCACCGGACGGCCCTGCCCGCCGGAGGTGGCGCTCGACCGCCTGTCCGGGGGGCCCGGTCCGCGTCCCGGCCCCGCCCTGCGGACCCTCTCGAAGCTGCAGGGGCTCTTCGCGGGGCAGGCCCGCCTCTGGCGCGGTTAGCCAGGCGGGCCGACGGCGGCGGCGGCGTCGGGCTCAGGGTTTCTGCCAGACATGCAGGACATCGGCGCCGAGGGCGCGCGTCTCCATGAGGCGAAAGCGCGGCGCGTCCTCCAGCCGCTCCACGCCCAGTGCGCCGAAGACCGGCTGACCCTCCGCGCCGAGCGCGACGCCCGCTGTCACCCCGGCCAGCACGTCCACCAGATCGGCCGCGAGCAGCGAGGCCGCGAGCGCGCCGCCGCCTTCGCAGAAGACGCGCGTGATCCCCTCGCGCCCCAGGGCCTGCAGCACGGCCTGGGGGTCGAGCTGCCCGCCCGACACCGCGCAAGGCAGCAGCCGCGCGCCCAACCCGCCCCAGGCGCGCACGAGCTGGGCGTCCGCATCCGCGCCATGACAGACCCAGACCGGCACGTCCCGCGCGGTCTGCGCAAGCTGGCCCATGAGCGGCAGATCGAGCCGGCGCGACACCACGACCCGCACCGGCTGATGGGCGACGCCAAGCCCCCGGACCGTCAGCGCGGGATCGTCGGCCCGCGCCGTGCCCGCCCCCACCATCACCGCGTCGTGGCGGGCGCGCATCCCGTGCACCCAGCGCCGCGCAGCGGCACCGGTGATCCAGCGGCTCTCGCCCGTCGCGGTGGCGATGCGCCCGTCGAAGGACGCGGCGAGTTTCAGCGTGACGAGGGGGCGCCCCTGCTCCACCCGGCGGAAGAAACCCGCATGATCGGCGCCCGCGGCCTCGGCCAGGACACCCGTCGTGACCTCCACGCCGCGGCGGCGCAACGCCTCGAACCCCTGCCCCGCGACGCGCGGATCGGGATCCGTCAGGGGCGCGACCACGCGCGCCACCCCCGCGTCGGCAAGGGCAAGCGCGCAAGGCGGCGTGCGGCCCTCATGGGCGCAAGGCTCCAGCGTGACGTAGGCCGTGGCACCCTGCGCCGCGGCCCCGGCCTCTGCCAGCGCCTCGGTCTCGGCATGGGGGCGGCCGCCGGGCCGGGTCCAGCCGCGCCCCACCACGCGGCCGTTTCGGACGATGATGCACCCCACCGCCGGGTTCGGCCAGACGCGCCCCTGACCGCGCCGCCCGAGCGTGAGCGCCACGCGCATCCAGCGGGCGTCGCCCCCGGTCATGACTTGTCTTCGACCTCCGCGCCCATCTTCGGACGCAGCTCGGACATGAAGTCCTCGAAGTCCTCGACCGCCTGGAAGTTCTTGTAGACGGAAGCGAAGCGCACATAGGCCACGGTGTCGATCCGCGCCAGCGTTTCCATCACGATCTCACCGATCACCTTGGAGGGGATGTCCGTCTCGCCCATGCTCTCCAGGCGGCGGACGATCCCGCTGATCATCTGGTCCACGCGCTCGGGATCGATCGGGCGTTTCTGCAGGGCGATGCGGATCGAGCGTTCGAGCTTGTCGCGGTCGAAATCCTCGCGCCGCCCGTTCGACTTGATGACCACCAGGTCGCGAAGCTGCACCCGCTCATAGGTAGTGAACCGACCCCCGCAGGCCGGGCAGAACCGTCGCCGCCGGATCGAGACGTGATCCTCCGCGGGCCGCGAGTCCTTCACCTGCGTGTCGATGTTTCCACAAAACGGGCAGCGCATGGGCCATCCCCCTCGGTTGTCTCTGCCTCTGCCTCTGGGGTGTTTCCCCCAGTTCGACACTATCACTATAGGCAGGCCGCCAGATCGCGGGTAGCCCAAAACAGGACGCGCCATATCTCCTTTCCGGGCCGTTGCAATCGCGCCCCTCCGGCGCGGGGCCGACGTCGCGCGCGGCCTTTCCCGGCGGCGTCCCGCCATGCGACGCCCACGAGCGCACGACCTTTTTCGCCGCCGTCAGGGGCGAGCGCACGCCGGACGCCCCGCGGCCCTTTGACGATTTCGCGGGGTTACCGGCCGCGCAAAGCCTCGCCCGCGGTTCACGTCGTCGATCTGGCGCGCGAGGACAGCAGGGCCGGCCCGGACATGACGGCACCGCGGGCCCGCGAAACTCCTTGCCGGTGACATCGAAGGGCGGTGCGCCGCCCGCCGCAAGGAGGCGCAACGCGCGGAGATCCGCCGTTCGGGCGTTCGCTCAGACGAGGCGGCGCGGGCCGGTCTCAGCTGTCGAAGATGCGCATGCCCTGCTGGTCGATCAACAGCCGGGCCTTACGAAGCGAGGCGTCGCGCGCGGTGGCCTCGTTCTCGATGGTGTCGGCCCGGATCATCCGGTGCACCTTCACCGCGCCGTCCACCTCTGTCTCGATGCGCGCGCCGACGCGCCACCCGGCGCCGTCGCGCACTGGATCCGCGAAGATGCGGAAGCCGTCATGCTCCACCGGCTCGGGCCCGGCTTCGGGCCGGGGCTCGGGCGCGCCGCCGCCGCCGAAGAGACGCGACAGGATGGACATGCTACTGATCGAGGAACGAGCGCAGCTTGCGCGAGCGGCTCGGATGCTTGAGCTTGCGCAGCGCCTTGGCCTCGATCTGGCGGATGCGCTCTCGGGTGACCGAGAACTGCTGGCCCACCTCCTCGAGCGTGTGGTCGGTGTTCATCCCGATGCCGAAGCGCATACGCAGCACCCGTTCCTCGCGCGGGGTGAGCGAGGAGAGCACCCGCGTCGTCGTCTCACGGAGATTGTCCTGAATCGCGGCGTCGAGGGGCAGGACCGCGTTCTTGTCCTCGATGAAATCGCCGAGCTGGCTGTCCTCCTCGTCGCCGATGGGCGTTTCGAGGGAGATCGGCTCCTTGGCGATCTTCATCACCTTGCGGACCTTCTCGAGCGGCATCTGGAGCTTTTCCGCCAGCTCCTCCGGCGTGGGCTCGCGGCCGATCTCGTGCAGCATCTGGCGCGAGGTGCGCACCAGCTTGTTGATCGTCTCGATCATGTGCACGGGGATGCGGATGGTGCGTGCCTGGTCCGCGATCGAGCGGGTGATCGCCTGACGGATCCACCAGGTCGCGTAGGTCGAGAACTTGTAGCCGCGGCGATATTCGAACTTGTCCACGGCCTTCATCAGGCCGATGTTGCCTTCCTGGATCAGGTCGAGGAACTGCAGGCCGCGGTTGGTGTATTTCTTGGCGATGGAGATCACGAGACGCAGGTTCGCCTCCACCATCTCCTTCTTGGCCTGCCGGGCCTCCTTCTCGCCTTTCTGGACCTGCGCCACGATGCGGCGGAATTCCGAGATGTCGAGGCCGACATACTGGCCCACCTGCGCCATGTCGGCGCGCAACTCGGCCGCCTTGTCGGCGGAGCGCTCGAGGAAGGACTGCCAGCCACGGCCGGGTTTCTGAGAGATACGCTCGAGCCAGGTGGGATCGAGTTCGTAGCCGCGATAGGCGTCGATGAAGTCGCGCCGGTTGATCCGCGCCTGGTCGGCGAGTTTCACCATCGCGCTGTCGATGGACATGATCCGGCGGTTGATGCCGTAAAGCTGGTCGACCAGCGCCTCGATGCGGTTGTTGTGCAGGTGCAGCGAGTTGACCAGCTGCACGATCTCGGCGCGAAGGGTCTGATAGGCGCTCTCTTCGGTGTCGCTGAAGGCGCCGTCCTCGTTCAGCGTCGCCGAGATGCGCGCGTCCTGCATGTGACGCAGCTTCTCGAAATCCTCGGCGATGCGGTCGAGCGTCTCGAGCACGCGGGGCTTCAGCGCCGCCTCCATCGCGGCCAGCGACATGTTGGCCTGCTCTTCCTCGTCGTCCTCGTCCTCGCGCGCGATCGGGTTGCCGTCGGCGTCGAGTTCGGGCTGCTCCTCGGATTGCGCGCGCTGCGCCTGGGGTTGAGGCTGGGCCGCCACGGTCCCGCTGTCGACCACGGGGGCGTCCGCCTCCTCGTCACCGAGCTGGTTTCCGAAGGTCGTCTCGAGGTCGATGACGTCGCGAAGCAGAATGTCCTCGGACAGAAGCTCGTCCCGCCAGATCGTGATGGCCTGGAAGGTCAGCGGGCTCTCGCACAGCCCCGCGATCATCGTGTTGCGGCCGGCCTCGATCCGCTTGGCGATGGCGATCTCGCCCTCGCGCGACAGGAGTTCGACCGACCCCATCTCGCGCAGATACATGCGCACCGGGTCGTCGGTGCGATCGAGCTTCTCGCTTTCGGACCCGGCCACGGCCACGTCCTTGGAGGTCGACGCCTGGACCAGATCGGTCGAACCCTTGTCGTCGTCGTCCTCGACCTCTTCCTCCTCGATGATGTTGATGCCCATCTCAGAGAGCATCGACATCACGTCCTCGATCTGCTCGGACGAGACCTGGTCGGGCGGCAGAACCTGGTTGAGCTGGTCGTAAGTGATGTAGCCGCGCTCGCGCGCCTCGCCGATCATCTTCTTGACCGCTGCCTGGCTCATGTCGAGCGTCAGGGCGGCCTCCTGATCCTGGTCCTCGGGCTTGCGGTCGTCGGTATCCTTGGCGGCCATTCAGATCTCCCGGCTGACAGGGTCGATTCGGTTAACGCGAATCAATAGCGCGGCGCGGCGATTCGGACACCCCGCGCAGGTCGGTTTTTCGCGGGCTGTCGTGGCCCGACCTCACTTGCGGCCCTTGCTGTCCGCAATACTGTCGAGCAGCGCCCGAAGCGTGTCTCGTTCGGCTCGGCTGACGCGGGCGCCGTTTGGGCCAGTTTCATACTCGACCTTGTCCTCATGTCCAATGCGCGTGGCGCGGTGGTTGGCCTCTGCTGCCTGGCCAAGACGCCATGTCAGCGTCTCGTCGGCCACCTGCGCCAGATCCTCTTCCGCTTCCCGGATCTCCATCTGCAGCCCGCGAATCGCGTCGAGCTTTGCGAACTCCTCCGACAGTGTCTGGCGCGCCAGCTCCACATCCCCCGGCCGGCGCAGACACGGCGTTACCGCCACATGGTCCGTGGCGGCCAGCCTTTCAAGGGGCTCTGTCCCGAGCGTCGCCTCGATCGCCGCGCGCAACTCCGCCGCGTCGGCATCAGGGCGGGCAAGCAGCGCCGTGCGCAGCGCGTCGTGATCGGGGTCTCGGCACTCCAGCGCCTCGAGCGGTGCGGCCACCTCCTCGATCAGCGCGGGATGGGCCAGCAGCGTGGCCAGAATCACCGCCTCGCGCAGATGCCCCGTCACCTCGTCCCCGGCCGAGACCAGCAGCGACTGCCGCGTGCTGGACATCGGCGACAGGGATCGCTGGCCGCTGCCAGGGCGTACGCGCCCGCCGAATCCTTGCCGCGCCGGGCGGAAAAGCTCCCAACGCAGGGACCGGAAGGCCTCGCCGTAATGCGTGCGGATCGACGGATCCCGGATGCGGCCCACCGCGGCGCGCAGCGCCTTGTCGAGCGCGGCCCTGCGCTCGGGGCTGTCGAGCGAGCGGCCCTCGGTCTCGCGCCGCCAGAGCAGGCGCACCATCGGCAGCGCCTCGTCGAGGAGCTTGCGCAGCGCGGCCGGCCCCTGCGCGCGCAGCAGATCGTCCGGATCCTGCCCCGGCGGCATCAACGCGAAGCGCAGCCCCTTGCCCGCCTCCAGAAGCGGCAGCGCGAGATCGATCAGGCGATAGGCGGCCTGAAGCCCGGCGCGGTCGCCGTCGAGCGCGACCACCGGTTCGTCCGCGATCCGCCACAAAAGCCCCAGCTGGGTTTCCGTGATCGCCGTTCCGAGCGGCGCCACCGCCGCCTCTAACCCGTGGGTGACGAGTGCGATCACGTCCATGTAGCCCTCGGCCACGACGAGCGGCTGCCCCTTGCCCGCCGCCTCGCGCGCGGGGGCGTGGTTGTAGAGGTTGCGCGACTTGTCGAAGAGGGGCGTCGCGGGAGAGTTGAGGTATTTCGCGCGGGCTTGCGGGGACATCGCCCGCCCGCCCAGGGCGATGGCACGTCCCCGCGGATCGCGGATCGGAAAGACGATGCGGTCGCGGAAGCGATCGTAGGGCGCGCCGCCATCGTCGGGCTTGGCGCAAAGCCCGGCCTCCACGATCAGGTCGTCCGCCACCCCCTTATCCCGGAGATGACGGTAAAGCCCTTGGCGCGCGTCCGGCGCGAAGCCGATCTCGAAACGCGACAGCGCCGCGTCGTCGAGGCCGCGGCGGGCGAGATAGGCCCGCGCCTCGGCCGCCGCGCCGGTGGAGAGCTGGAGCCGGAAATGCCGCACCGCCTGCTCCATCACGTCGGCGAGCTCGGCGTTGCGGTCGGCCTTCTCCTTCGCCTGCGGGTCACGGGCGGGCATCGGCAAGCCCGCCTCGCGGGCGAGGATCTCGACGGCCTCCATGAAATCGACGTTTTCCGTCTCGCGGACGAAGGAGATGGCATCGCCCTTCGCGTGACAGCCGAAGCAATAGTAGAAGCCCTTGCGGTCGTCGACGTGGAAACTGGCCGTCTTTTCCTGGTGGAACGGGCACGGCGCCCACATGTCGCCCTTGGCCTGGTTCGATTTCCGGTTGTCCCACAGAACCTTGCGGCCCACGACCTGCGCGAGGCTGGTGCGGGGGCGCAATTCGTCGAGGAATCCGGGGGGCAGGCTCATGGCCCGAATATCGGCCGCACGGGCGCCTCTGTCCAGCGTCGCCCGTGAAAGGATCAGGCAGCGCCGCGGCCGGTCGGGGTCACTGGTTCAGGCAGGCGGCCTCGTAGGTGTCGGCCACGTCGGCGCCGAGCTGCCCCTCGGGAAGCGACCAGACCCATTCCACGATGAGCGGCACCGCCTCTGCATAGGCCTCGGCCCGGCCTTCGAGCGCGCCGGCCACGGCCTGCGTGGCGGCCTCGGGCGCCTCTCCCGCGCTTCGCTGCTCCACCGCCGCGGCGACGATGCTCGCCTGTGCGGCACAGTCCTCCGGACCGGTTTGCGCGGCGGCGGCCAGGGGGGTGAAAAGCGCGGCGGCGACAGTCAGGGTCAGGCGGGTCATGGAACCTCCTCGGGATGCGTCCCGTCAGGACATAACGCGCGGGCGCCCGCCTGTCACCCGGCGCGGCGGGCCGCGATGCCTTCCATCGCCTGGCGAAGCTCGTGAACGAGCGTCTGCGCCATGGAGCGGAACGCCATGATCCGGATCGCCTCGGGCCCGGTCCGCACGAGGCTCACGTTCATGTGGCCGAGAAGCGTGCGCGCGGCAAAGCCCTCCGGGAAGGCGGAGGGCCGCAGGTCGACCGGCACGAGCCGCGCGAGCGCCTCCGGCCCGTCCGCCCCGGAAAGTGTCACCACAGCCCAGGCGTCGGACTGGTCGGTGAGCGCGGCGTGCTCGGCAAGCGACGCGTCGGGCACAGGGCCCATGAGCATCGCCTGGTCGTGGCCCGTCCAGACCACGGCGGCGTCCGCCCCCAGAACGGCGCGGCCCGGATCGGGCCAGCCGAGACCATGCGCCGTCTCGAGCGCTTTGCCCAGCGCCGCCGCGCCGTCCGGCCCGGGCATGAGCGAGGTGAGGTGCCCCGGCGTCACCTCGGTGAGCCGCAGGCCGCCCGTTTCCACCGGCAGAAGCCCGTCGCAGGGCGTGAGGGGAGGCAATTCAGCCACGGATCCGCTCTCCTTCCGGGTCGAACTGGACGGGGTCCTGCACCCGGCAGGCCACGCGCCGCCCGCGCAGGTGGTCCACCATCATCACCGTCTCGCCATGCCGCGCGCGGCCGTTGCGCAGGAAGCCGAGCCCCAGCCAGCAGCCGAAGGTGGGCGACGGCCCCACGGAGGTGACGTAGCCTTGGGAATTCTCGCGCACGGGCGCCGCGCCCTCCTCGAAAAGATGCGCACCGGCCCCGAGCGGGCGCGCCGCGTCGAGCGGGCGCAGCCCGACGAGTTGTTCGCGGTGATCGCCGACGAGGCCCGGCCGCTCGGAGGCGGCCTTGCCCACGCAGTCCTTCTTCGCGCTCACCATCCGCGTCATGCCGATGTCGAAGGCGGTGGTGCGCCCGTGGATCTCGGCATGGGTGATGAAGCCCTTCTCGATCCGGAGCACGTTGAGCGCCTCCATCCCGTAGGGCCCGCCGCCCAGCGCCTCTGCACGGGCCACCAGCGTGCGGAAGAGCGCGTCGCCGTATCGCGCGGGCCCCGCGACCTCGTAGCCCTGCTCGCCCGAGAAGGAGATGCGGAAGAGCCGCCCCGCCGCGCCCAGCACGGAGACCGGCCCGCATCCCATGAAGGGGAAGGCGTCGCTGTCGAGGCCGCCATCGACGATCCCGTCGAGGAGTTCCGCCGCCCGCGGGCCGGCCACGGCGAACTGCGCCCACTGCTCCGTCACCGAGACGAAGCGCACGTCGAGCTCGGGCCGCAGACCCTGGTGCACGAATTCGAGGTGGCGCATCACCTCCCCCGCCGCCGCGGTGGTGGTGGTCATCAGGTAGTGCGTTTCTCCGAGCCGCGCGGTGGTACCGTCGTCCATGACGTGGCCGTCCTCGCGCAGCATGAGCCCGTAGCGGACCCGCCCCTCCTTCAGCGTCGAGAAGGTGTTGGCGTAGACGAAGTCGAGGAAGGCCGCGGCGTCGGACCCCTGGATGTCGATCTTGCCCAGGGTGGAGACGTCCGCCACGCCCACCGCCTCGCGCACCATCGTCACCTCGCGCGCGCAGGCGGGCTGCCAGCCGGTCTCGCCCGGCTGCGGGAAATAGCTCGGCCGGTACCAGAGACCCGCCTCGATCATCGGGGCGCCGCGCTCGAGGCTCGCGCGGTGGCTCGTGGTGAACCGCTCGGGCGCGAAGCCCTTGCCCTGGGCGCCCGCGCCCATCGCGGCGATGGAGACGGGCACGAAGGGCGGGCGGAACGTCGTGGTGCCGGTCTCGGGGATGCCGCGCCCGGTCGCGTCGGCAAGGACGGCCAGCGCGGCGACGTTGGAGTTCTTGCCCTGGTCGGGCGCCATGCCCTGGGTGGTGTAGCGCTTCATGTGCTCGACGGAGCGGTAGTTCTCCTGCGCCGCGAGCTTCACGTCCTTCACCGTCACGTCGTTCTGGAAATCGAGCCAGGCGCGCCCCTTGCCCGGCACCGCCCAGAGCGGCCGCAGCCGGTACGGCGCGTCCTCGGCCTCGGGCAGCGGGATGTCGGGAAGCTGCCGTCCGAGATCGGCAAGCGCGCCGGCCGCAGTCCGCAGCCCGCCCGCGAGACAGCCGTGGGTGGAGAAATCGCCCGCGCAGGCGCCCGCGGGAATCAGCCCCGGCACCGCGCCCTCGGCCGGCACGAAGGCGGCGATGTCCTCGCGCCAGGCCGGGCGGCCGTTCATGTGGCAGGTCAGGTGAACCGACGGGTTCCAGCCCCCCGACATGGCCAGGCACTGCGTCCGGATGCGCTCGATGCGGCCGTTCTCCAGCCGGATCGTGACGGACTCGAGCCCGTCCCGGTCGCCTTCGGTGCCGCAGACCACCGCGCCGCGAAAGACGCGCACGCCCTCGGGGCCGCGCGCGTCGGTGCGGCTGTCCACCAGCGCGGCCACGTGCACACCCGCGGCCTGCAGGTCGCGCACGGTTCGGTGGGCGTCGTCGTTGTTGCCGAAGACGACGACGGAGCGGCCCGCCGCGACGCCCCAGCGGTTGAGGTAGGCGCGCACCGCCGAGGCGGTCATGATGCCGGGGCGGTCGTTGTTCGCGAAGGCGACCGGACGTTCGAGCGCGCCCGCCGCGAGGATCGCGCGCTTTGCCACGATCCGCCAGAAACACTCCTGCGGCAGCGTTGCGGGCGGGTCGGCGCGGTGGCTCGCCAGCCGTTCGAGCGCGCCGTAGGTGCCCTGGTCGTAGGCGCCCGTCACGGTGGTGCGCGGCATCAGCCGCACATTATCCATCCCGGCAAGCTCGGCCAGGACCTCGCGCGCCCAGCCGTGGGCAGGCTGGCCGCCGACCTCTTCGGTCTCGGCGAGAAGGCGGCCGCCCATCTCTGCGTTCTCGTCGGCGAGGATCACGTCCGCGCCCGCGCGCCCCGCGGCAAGCGCCGCCATCAGCCCTGCCGGCCCCGCCCCGATCACCAGCAGATCGCAGAACGCGAAGGCCTTCTCGTAGCGGTCGGGATTGTGCGCGCGCGAGAGCGCGCCGAGTCCGGCCGCGCGGCGGATCGCGGGCTCGTAGAGCTTCTCCCAGAAGCTGCGGGGCCACATGAAGGTCTTGTAGTAGAACCCCGCGCCCAGGAAGGGCGCGAAGAGGTCGTTGACGCTCAGCAGATCCCACGAAAGCGACGGCCAGCGGTTCTGGCTGCGCGCCTCGAGCCCCTCGTAGAGCTCCTGCATGGTGGCGCGGATGTTGGGCTCCTCCGCGGCGCCCCGGCCGATCGTCACCAGCGCGTTGGGCTCCTCCGAGCCGGCGGTCAGCACGCCGCGCGGGCGGTGATACTTGAAGCTGCGCCCGATCAGGCGGATCCCGTTCCCGAGCAGCGCGGCCGACAGCGGCTCGCCCGCGCGGCCGCGATAGTCCACCCCGTCGAAGCGGAAGGAGACCGTGGGCGCCTCCGCGTTGCGTCCTGCCCCGGCGACCCTCATGCCGCGCCCTCCCCGGCGGTCACGTCGCGGGCGAGCGCGGCGGAGAAAACCTCGTGCGTGCGCGTGTCCCGCTCGACCACGAGCCACGCGGCGCAGCCCGCCTCGTGATACCAGAGGTCGCGGGTGCGCCCGGCCGGGTTCTCGCGGTTGTGCAGGTAGTCGTCCCATGCCTCCGCGCCCGCGTCCGGCGCGGGCCGGTCAAGCGCCACCGCCGCGCCCTTGTAGGTGAACTCGCGCAGGTCGCGCGCGCCGCAGAGGGGGCAGTCTATGCGCATCGGCCCGTCATCCCTTCGCCGTTCGCGGGCCGCACCGCCGTCCGCCCGCCCGTCACCGCAACTCTCGCGCCCGCAGCATGCCGCATCGTCCGCCCCTCAGTGCAGATTGTGCTGAGAGCCCGTGCCCTCTTCGTCCATCAGCCCCTGCCCGGTCCGGAACCGGTCGAGGCGGTAGCCCGCCGCCGGCGCGTGGTGCCGGTCGGTGGCCATCAGGTGCGCGAAGGAGAAGCCCGAGCCCGGCACCGCCTTGAAGCCGCCGTAGCACCAGCCGCAATTGAGGTAGAGCCCCTCCACCGGCGCCTTGTCGATGATCGGCGAGCCGTCGGGCGTCATGTCCATGATGCCGCCCCAGCTGCGCAGAACCCGCGCCTTGCCGATCATCGGCATCAGCGTCATGCCCGCCTCCATCACGTGCTCCACCATGGGCAGGTTCCCCCGCGCCGCGTAGGAGGCGTAGAAGTCGAGGTCGCCGCCGAACACCAGCCCGCCCTTGTCGGACTGGCTGATGTAGAAGTGCCCCATGCCGAAGCTCACGACGTGGTCGATCACGGGCTTCAGCCCCTCGGTGACGAAGGCCTGCAGGATGTGGCTTTCGATCGGCAGGCGCAGCCCGGCCATCGCGGCGACCTGGCTCGAGCGTCCGGCGACGACGATGCCCAGCTTCTTGGCGCGGATCGCCCCGCGGGTGGTCTGAACGCCCGTCACGCGGTCGCCCTCGATGTCGATGCCCGTCACCTCGCAGTTCTGGATCAGGTCCACACCGCGCCGGTCCGCGCCGCGGGCGTAGCCCCACGCCACGGCGGCGTGACGCGCGGTGCCGCCGCGCGGGTGCAGCAGGCCGCCGTAGATCGGAAAGCGGGTGTTGTCGAAATCAAGGTAGGGCAGGTGTTTGCGCACGCCTTCGCGGTCGAGCAGGATCGCGTCGTCGCCCTGGTTGATCATCGCGTTGCCGCGGCGGGCGAAGGCGGCGCGCTGGCCGTCCGAGTGGAAGAGATTGATGAGCCCGCGCTGCGAGTGCATCACGTTGTAGTTCAACTCGTCCTCCAGCCCTTCCCAGAGCTTGAGGGAATGCGAGTAGAATTCCGAGTTTCCCGGCAGGAAGTAGTTGGCGCGCACGATGGTCGTGTTCCGGCCCACGTTCCCGCCGCCGATGTAGCCCTTCTCGAGCACCGCCACGTTGGTCAGGCCATGCTCCTTGGCCAGGTAGTACGCGGTGGCCAGGCCATGGCCGCCCCCGCCGACGATGACGATATCGTATTCCGGCTTCGGTTCGGGGTCGCGCCAGTGCGGCGCCCCGCCCCGATTGCCTGCAAGGCCCTCCCGGAAAACCCGGAACCCCGAAAACCGCATCATCCGCTCCTTCGCGCGCCGCACCGCCGGCCGGCCCGACTGAACCAATTCGGCCCCGTGATAGCAATGGGGCAACAGGTCTGCCCAATCGCTTTTCGACAAATCGGGGCCGATCCGCGACTGCGCGTTGCGCGACATCAATGCACACGCCGTCTCGTGCCTGCATTCTGGGCAGGATCGCAACCGGGACGGGGGGATCATGGGCGGTATCGTCGTGTGCTACTCGCTTGGCGGGACGACGCGGAAGGTCTGCGAGCGGATCGCGGAGCTCACCGGAGCGCCGCTGCACCAGCTTGCGGCGCCGGGACCGGGGCCCGGCCCGCTGGCCTTCGTGGTCTGGAGCATGCGCACCGTCTTCGGAACGGCCACGCCCGTGGAAGCGCCCGACGCGCTCGACCCCGGCAGCGCGGACTGGGCCGTGCTGGCGGCCCCGCTCTGGGTCGGAAAGCCCGCGCTGCCAATGTCGCGCTGGCTCGACACCCGGCCCGCCCTGCCCGACCGGATCGGCCTCGTGATCACCAGCGGTGCTGCGAAGCGCCCCGATGGCGCCTTCAGGCAAATGGCGGCCGAGGCCCGGCGGCGGCCGGCCGCGACGCTTCACCTTCCCGAGGGCCGCGTCGGAAAGAGTTCCGCAGCCACCGAGATCGCCACGTTCTGCGACACCATGACCGGCTGACGCGCCGCCGGCCTAGAGCCCCTTGGCGCGATAGCTCGCGGCCACGCGGTCGATCGACACCAGGTAGGCGGCGGTCCGCAGGTCCTGCACGTCCTCGCGTGCGTGCCAGACCTCGCGCATCTTCTGGTAGGCGGTGCGCATCGTGTCGTCGAGCCCCGAGCGGACGAGTTCCTGCTCGTCGGCACCGCGCAGATACCGTTTCTTGAAATCGGGCGACAGGTTCCAGGCGTCGCCCAGCATGTGGTCGAGCCGCTCGAGCTCGCGCACGATGAGTTCGTGACGCGCCTCTTCCTGCCTGCGCTGCATCCGGCCGAAGCGGATGTGGCTGAGGTTCTTGACCCACTCGAAATAGCTGACCGTGACGCCGCCGGCATTGGCGTACATGTCGGGGATGATGACGCAGCCCTTCTGGCGCAGGATGTCGTCCGCGCCCGCCGTCACGGGACCGTTCGCCGCCTCGATGATGAGCGGTGCCTTGATCCGCTCGGCGTTGCCCATGTTGATCACGCCCTCGAGCGCCGCGGGGATCAGGATGTCGCACTCCGTCTCGAGCAGCGTCGCGCCCTCGGCGGTGTGCGTGGCGTCCGGGAACCCCGTGACGCCGCCATGCTTGAGGATCCACGCCCGCACCGCGTCCACGTCGAGCCCGGCGGGATTGTAGAGCGCGCCGTCCCGCTCGACGATCCCGGTGATGCGGCAGCCGTCCTCGCCGGACAGGAAGCTGGCGGCGTGGTAGCCAACGTTGCCGAGGCCCTGCACGATCACGCGCTTGCCGTCCAGCCCGCCCTCGAGACCGGCCTCGGCGACGTCCTCGGGATGGCGGAAGAACTCGCGCAGCGCGTATTGCACGCCGCGTCCGGTGGCCTCCACCCGGCCGGCGATTCCCCCGCCGTCGAGCGGCTTGCCGGTGACGCAGGCGCGCGCGTTGATGTCGGTGGTGTTCATCCGGTTGTACTGGTCCGCGATCCAGGACATCTCGCGCTCGCTGGTTCCCATGTCGGGTGCCGGCACGTTCTGCGCGGGATTGATCAGGTCGCGCTTGATGAGTTCGTAGGCGAAGCGGCGGGTGATCCGCTCTAGCTCGTCCTCCTCGTATTCGCGCGGATCGATGCAGAGCCCGCCCTTCGAGCCGCCGAACGGCGCCTCCACCAGCGCGCATTTGTAGGTCATCAGCGCGGCCAGCGCCTCGACCTCGTCCTGGTTCACCGCCAGGGAATAGCGGATGCCGCCCTTCACGGGCTCCATGTGCTCCGAATGCACCGACCGGTACCCGGTGAAGGTCTGGATCTGCCCGCGCAGGCGCACGCCGAAGCGCACGGTATAGGTGGCGTTGCAGACGCGGATCTTCTCCTCGAGACCGGGCGGCAGGTCCATGAGCGCCACCGCCCGGTTGAACATCAGGTCCACGCTCTCGCGGAAGCTCGGTTCGCGAATCGGCGCCGTCATTTTCACTGTCCTCCCCTGGCGGTTCCTGGCAGTCCCCGCGCAACGCGCCCGAGTCGTGCCGCTCTTTTCCGCCGACCGTAGGATGCCCGCGCGTCCAGATGCGAGGGATTTTTTGCCGGCCTTCGCCCCGCGGACCGGCAGAAACGATTCGGGTGTCGCCCGGCGGGATCGTTTCCGCACTCCGGAGTTTCCAGCGGGAACGCCGGATTTGTTAACCTTTGCAGCGCAATTGCAGCGCAATGACGCCCGAAGTGGCGCGGTGTCGTCCAATTTCCGCCACTTTTCAGAGTAATAAAAAGGTCTGCGCGCTGGGCTGGGGGCTTGGCAAGGGTAGCGATCATGGTGGAATTGGCACGAGGGCAGCGTTTCCTGGACGCGTGCCGCAAGGCGTCGTCCAAGAGTGAAACAGCGATCGCGCGGTGCTTCGGCCGCTTCGGCCGGGACGAACGCGGCGGGATGGCGATCTGGTCGATCTACATGTTCCTCATGATGCTCATGGTCGCGGGGATCGGCGTCGACTTCATGCTCAACGAGATGAAGCGCACGCGCCTTCAGGCCACGCTCGACCGGGCCGTGCTGGCCGCGGCCGACCTCGATCAGACGCTCTCGCCCAAGGGCGTCGTGCAAAGCTATTTCGACAAGTCCGGAATGGGCGACTTCCTCGCCGAGACTGCGGTGACGGATGGCCTGAATTTCCGCTCCGTATCGGCAGACGCGTCGAGCCAGACCAGGACGCTCTTCATCGACATGCTCGGCATCGACTACCTCAGCGCCCCGGCCGTGGGCACCGCGGAGGAGGAGATCCCCAACATCGAGATCTCGCTCATTCTCGATATCTCGGGCTCCATGCGCTACAACAATCGCATGAACAACCTCAAGCCGGCGGCGGAGGAGTTCATCAGCACAGTGCTGCGCGGTAACGCGGCGGACACGACCTCGGTCAACGTCGTTCCCTATGCCGGGCAGACGAACCCCGGCCCGGTGATGTTCGATTACCTGAACGGCGTCCGTTACCACGAAACCGGGGCGGACCACTTCCCGGAATGGGCGCAGGACATCTCGAACGTCGTGTTCTACTACGACACGGAAGAGCCGTTCGGAACGGTCGACGAGGACGACTTCGCGGTGAAGATCGACGGTTTCCCGGACAGCGGCACCGGAACGCATATCAGCAACGACCTCGACGATTTCTTCCACCTCGCGCGGTCCTACATCGCCTCGCAGGCGCCGGACCTGGATCAAAGCCGCATGACCGTCGGCGTTTCTATCAAGGGCGGACGTCAGGCCACCGAGTACTACGCCTACGAGGAGGGCGGCACGGCCGCGCCCGACAGCGGCCCGACCGATTTCCGCGACGTGGACCTAGAACTCAGCTACTCGGACTTCTTCGCCAACCAGTTCCCGAACGTCTCCTCCTGCCTGGAACTTGAATCGGCGGACTTCACGCATTCGGGCCTGCCGCAGACCGGCCTGGGCCAGGTGCCGCACTTCATGTACTGGGACATCGCCGCGAACGTGATGGACTGGGGCTGGTGCCCCGAGGACGATACCCGCATCCAGTATGCGCAGAACGACGAGAGCTCTCTGCGTGGCTTCATCCGGGACATCCGGATGCATGACGGCACGGGGACCCACTATGCGTTGAAGTGGGGTCTCTCGCTGCTCGACCCGGCCACGCGCCCGGCCTTCACGCATCTCGCGGGCCACGGGCAGGTGCCGGCCGACTTCACGGATCGTCCGTCCGACTGGAACGCGGAAGGCTGGCGCAAGGTGATCGTCCTCATGACCGACGGTCAGATCACCGACCAGTACCGCCCGACCGAGCCGATGAACCCCGACAACGCCACCGTCGAACTTCAGAACCAGTCCAGTTCCAAGCGCGAACAACTGTCCTCGCGCTCGACGAACCTCTCGCGGTTCTACGCGCTCTGCAACTTCGCCAAGGACAACGGCGTGACGGTCTACACGATCTCGTTCGAGGCGCCGAGCAACGCCCGAACGGAGATGCGGAACTGCGCCTCCTCGCCCAGCCACTACTTCGACGTCGACGGCCTTGAGATCTCCGACGCCTTCGTCGCGATCGCGAGCCAGATCAACCAGCTGAGGCTTACCCAATGAGACGCGGCAAGTCCCGGCTGGCGCGATGGCTCGGGCGCGAGGATGGGTTCATGACCATCGAGTTCGCGATCTGGATGCCGCTGTTCATGATGATCCTCTACGCGACGATCGAGCTGGGGATCATCACGATGCGCCACGCCATGCTCGAGCGCGGTCTCGACATGGCGGTGCGCGATCTGCGGCTGAGCACCGGTGCGCCGCCGCAATACTCGGATCTTCGGCAGAGCATCTGCGACAACGCGGCGATCATTCCGGACTGCACCAACGCGCTGAAGCTCGAGATGGTGCCCAACGACATGCGCGCCTGGCAATCCCTGCCCGACAAGCCCGACTGCGTGGACCGGTCGGAAGAGGTGAACCCGCTGCGCGAGTGGACGCCCGGCAAGTCGAACGAGCTGATGCTGCTGCGCGCCTGCCTGAAATTCGCGCCGCTCACACCCGCAAGCTGGCTCGGCCAGAACATGGCGTCCGACGCATCGGGCGATGTCGCGCTCGTCGTGAGCTCTGCCTTCGTGCAGGAACCCTGAGGAGTATGGCGGGATGATGACACTTTGGCGCGATCGCCTTCGCTGCTTCCTCGACGAGACGCGGGGCAGCCTGACCGTGGAAGCGGTGATCCTGATGCCCATCATTCTCTGGGCATTCTCGGCCACCTACGTCTTCTTCGACATGTTCCGTCAGAACAGCGTCACCCACAAGGCCGCCTTCACGATCGGCGACATGCTCTCGCGCGAGACGCTGGAGATCACGCCGACCTACCTCGACAACACGCTGACGCTTTTCGACATGCTGACCGACGGGGAGCTCGAAAACCCGGGCGTCCGCGTCTCGGTCGTGCGCTGGGACGAGGACACCCAAAGCTACGACCTGCGCTGGTCCCAATCGCGCGGCGGGGCCGGCGAACTGACGCCGGATCAGGTCGCGGATTGGGACGGCGTCCTGCCGTCGATGGGCGATGAAGAGCAGATCATCCTGGTGCAGACCTGGGCCGACTACAATCCGCTCTTCAGGGTCGGTATCGGCCAGCAGCAGTTCGAGACCTTCGTCTTCACGCGCCCGCGTTTCGCGCCGCAACTCGTTTGGTCGGACAGCTGAGCAGGCTCAGCGATCCCGCTTTGCCAGCCTGAGCGAAATGAGGTCCGCCATCGCGCGGGCCTCTGCGCGTGAGGTCATGCCGCCCACGCCGACCCGGCGGCCGGTGCGCCACCACAGGCCCGGGCGCCAGACCCGGGGGCTTCGCGGCGTGGCAAGGCGCAGAAGAAAGCCGCCGGACGGCTTGAAGGCGAACATCCCGCGATCCAGTCCCTCGATCTCGTCCAGGCGGGCGATCAGCGTGCCGTCCGTATCACGCAACCCCTGGGCGGTCAGTTCCACCGCGCCCGACGTCGCGCGGCGCATCTTCTCGCCGGTCCAGAGCGCGGCTCCCGCCGCGAGGACGAGAAAGACCTGCCAGGCCGGCGCGGGCGGCGCCGCGAGCGCGAGGTAAAGCAGAAGCGCGCCGAGAGCGTAGGTCACGCCCAGCCCGAACCATCGCCGCCCGGGCGAGGGCGCAAGCCGCACCTCCACACTGTCGTGCCGCTCATCCCGCTCGCTCATGCCTGCCCCGTCCGCTGGTTCGACGCCTGCTCTAGCGCGGGCACGCGGCGATGGCGAGGGGCCGGCGACTGTGCGGTGCCGCACACCTGCCCTCTCGCCCCCCGCGTTGCTCGCGGACGCGACGCCCCTTATCTGCCGTGATGTCACATGAATCCGGAGAGAGCGCCATGTCACTCAGACCGACCGTCGAGACCCGCCGCGCGCAGCCGACGCTTGAAGGCGCGGGCGTGCACCTGCACCGCGCCTTCGGTTTCCAGGATCCCTCGGAGCTCGACCCGTTCCTGCTTTTCGACGACTTCCGCAACGACGTGCCCGAGCACTATCAGCGCGGCTTTCCCTGGCACCCGCACCGCGGCATCGAGACGATCACCTATGTGCTCGAGGGCACGGTCGATCACGGCGACAGCCTCGGCAATGTCGGCTCGCTCGGCGCGGGCGACGTGCAGTGGATGACCGCCGGGTCGGGCATCCTGCACCAGGAGATGCCGAAGGGAAACGCGGCGGGTCAGATGCACGGCTTCCAGCTCTGGGCGAACCTGCCGTCGTCGCTGAAGATGACCGCGCCCCGCTATCAGGACGTGAAAGGCACCGACATTCCCGAGGTGATCGACGATGACGGCACGCGCGTGAAGGTGATCGTGGGCGAGTTCTGGGGCAGGACCGGCCCGGTGGACGGCATCGCGGCGGAGCCGCAATATCTCGACATCTTCGTGCCCGCGGGCGTGAAGAAGACCTTCCGCATCGACACCTACCGCCGCGCCTTCGCCTACGTGTTCCACGGCGCGGGCGTCTTCGCCGACGCGAGCCAGCCCGCGGGCGTGCTGCTCGAGAAGGAGATCGCCGGCCAGGAAGTGAACATCCGCGACCTGTCGGGCGACCGCACTCTCGTGCGCTTCGGCACCGGCGACGAGGTGACGGTGCAGGCCGGGCCGGAGGGCATCCGCTTCCTGCTGATCTCGGGCGCGCCGATCCGCGAACCCGTCGCCTGGCATGGGCCGATCGTGATGAACACCCGCGAGGAGATCCTGCAGGCCGTGACCGAGTTGCGGAACGGCACCTTCATCCGGGCCGACTGACCGCGCGCCGGGAGCGGGCCGGGGCGCGGCCCGGCCCCGGATCGGTCAGGCCGGCGCGACCGCCTTGCGCACCATGTCCCAGTGGATCGCCTCCACCTCGGCGAGCGAGAGCCGGCCGCCCGCGCGATACCAGGTGTTCACGCCGTTCAGCATGGCGATGAGGGCGAGCGCGGCGATCTTGGTGTCGGGCACCGCGAAAACGCCCTCGGCATCGCCATCGCGCAGAATGGTTTCCAGAAAGGTCTCGTAATCCCGCCGTAGCCTCTCGATCACGGCGAAATTCTCCGGCTCGAGATTGCGAAGCTCCATGTAGGAGATAAAGACCGCCTTGGGGCGCTCGAGGTGGAACCGGATGTGAAACCGGGTGAACGCCTCGAGCCGCGCGAGCGCCGGGCCCGAGGCGGGCAGCGCCATGCGCGCCGCCAGCAACTCTTCCATGTGATTTTCGAGAAGCGAGAAGAGCAGCGTCTGCTTGTCGGGCGTGTAGCTGTAGAGCGCCCCGGCCTGAACACCCACCTCGGCGGCGATCCGGCGCATCGAGACCGCCGCGTAGCCGTGGCGCGCGAAAAGCTTCAACGCGGCCTCGCGCATCCTCGGGCCGGTCACCCCCGCATGCGATCCTGCCGTGCGTGCCATGGGCGGCAGGATTTACTGAACGCCCGTTCAGATCAACCGCCGCGCTTGCCAGCCCCGCGCGCCCTGAGGCAAGAGGGTGACAGACCCAGCCGGAAAGCCGCCCGATGCGCCCCCGCCTCTTCATGCTCGCCCTGACCGCGCTCGCCGCCTGCACGCAGTTCCCGGACCTCGACGCGGCGGTCGCGCCGGACGTGGCGAACGCGCCCTACCCCCGGCTTCTGCCCATCGAGGAGGTGCTCGGCCCGGACCGCCCGCCCCGCGCCACGCCGGAGGCGGCGGAGCGTCTGTCGCTGCAGGCGGCGGCGTTGCAGGCCCGGGCGCGCACCGCCACGGGCAGCGAGGCCGCGGCGCTCTCGGCGCGGGCGGACGCGCTGCGCCTGCGGGCCGGCGCGCTTCGCGCGGAGTAGGCGTAAGCGCCGCGCGGCGGCTTGGCGTTGCACGCCCGCGGCGATCGGGATAGATCGCGCCGGAAGCCTACCAGGAACGTCCCCACCCGAAAGGAGCCAGCCCATGTCCGATCCCCTGCGTCTCGGCATCGCCGGTCTCGGCACGGTGGGCGCCGGCGTCGTCAAGATCGTGCGCCGCAAGGCCGAACTGCTGGAGGCGCGGACCGGGCGGCCGGTGACGATCTCCGCCGTCTCCGCGCGCACCCGCGACAAGGACCGCGGCGTGAGCCTTGCCGACTACAGCTGGGAGGACGATCCCGTCGCGCTGGCCACGCGCGGCGACGTGGACGTGTTCGTGGAGCTGATGGGCGGCTCGGACGGCCCCGCCAAGGCCGCGACCGAGGCCGCGCTCGCCGCGGGCAAGGACGTGGTCACCGCCAACAAGGCGATGCTCGCCATCCACGGCCAGGCGCTTGCCGAGGCGGCCGAGGCCGCGGGGCGCGTGCTGCGCTTCGAGGCGGCGGTGGCCGGCGGCATCCCGGTCATCAAGTCGCTGACCGAGGGGCTGGCCGGCAACGACCTGACCCGCGTGATGGGCGTGATGAACGGCACCTGCAACTACATCCTGACCCGGATGGAAAGCGCCGGTCTGTCCTACGACACGGTCTTCGACGAGGCGAACCAGCTTGGCTACCTGGAGGCCGACCCCACCCTCGACGTGGGCGGCATCGACGCGGCCCACAAGCTCGCGCTGCTGGCCGCGATCGCCTTCGGCACGCGGGTGGATTTCGACGGGGTCGAGATCGAGGGAATCGAGCGCATCTCCATCGACGACATCCGCCGGGCGCGCGACCTCGGCTTCCGCATCAAGCTTCTGGGCGTAGCGCAGATGACGGGGCGGGGGCTGGAAACCCGCATGTCGCCCTGCCTCGTGCCGGCAAGCTCGCCCATAGGCCAGCTCGAGGGCCCCACGAACATGTGCGTCCTGGAAGGCGACGCGGTGGGCCAGATCGTGCTGCGGGGCGCGGGGGCCGGCGAGGGCCCGACGGCCAGCGCGGTGATGTCCGACGTGCTCGACATCGCGCGGGGCACGCGCGTCTCCACCTTCGGGGTGCCCGCCGCAAGGCTGGCCCACGCCACGCCCGCGCGCACGGCGACGCCCGCGCCCTACTACCTGCGCATGGAACTGAAGGATCGCCCCGGGGCGCTCGCGCAGATCGCCACCGTTCTGGGCGAGGCCGGTATCTCCATCGACCGGATGCGCCAGTACAAGCACGCCGCCGACACCGCCCCGGTGCTGATCGTGACCCACAAGACGGCGCGCGACGCGCTCGATGCGGCGCTGGAGGCCATGCCGGGCACCGGCGTTCTGGCCGGCGAGGTGGTGGCGCTTCGGATCGAAAGCGTCTGACGCGGCGGGGCTCAGCCGCCGCCGACGTCGCCCGGCGCCACCGACACCGCCTTGACCACCGCGACCACCTGCTGCCCCTCGGCAAGCGCCAACGCCTTGGCCGAGCGGCGGGTGATTCGTGCCAGGATCTCCCCTGCCCCGAGATCGATCCGCACCAGCAGGCCCGGCCCCTCGCCCGGACGGAGCGCGGCGATCCGGCCCTCCAGAAGGTTCAGTGCCGAAAGGCCGTCGGGACGCGTCGTGGAAATCATCACGTCCTGAGCCGACACGCGCACGCGCAGCGGTGCGCCCTCCGACGCGGCGACGCGCGGCAGGAAAAGCCGCCCGCCCGGCGCGGCGAGTTCGGTCAGGCCGTCGGGGTGATGCGCGACCACGCGGGCGGTGATCACGCTGCCCGCCGCGCGCGGCCCGAAGGCGGGCACAGCCGCCGGATCGGACATGACCTCGGCCGCAGGCCCCGCGCGCAGCACGCGGCCCTCCTTCAGCGCGACCACCGTAGTGGCGAGCCGCGCCACCTCCGCGACCGAGTGGCTGACGTAGAGGACGGGCGTTTCCGTTTCGTCGCGGAGACGCTCGAGATAGGGCAGTATCTCGGCCTTGCGCGCCTCGTCGAGCGCGGCGAGCGGCTCGTCCATCAGGATGAGGCGCGGCGCGGCGAGAAGCGCGCGCCCGACCGCGACGCGCTGCTTTTCGCCGCCCGACAGGCCCCCCGGGCGGCGCGGCAGGAGCGGCTCCAATCCAAGCATCCCAACGATCCGGTCGAAGGCCGCCGCATCCCGAGCGGCACGCGCCATCCATCGGCCGTAAAGCAGGTTCTGCCGCACCGTGAGATGGGGAAAGAGCCGCCCCTCCTGGAACACGTAGCCGACCCGTCGGCGGTGAGGCGGCGTCCAGAGCCCGGCCTCGATATCGAAAAGCGCCTCCCCGTTGACCGCGACCCGGCCCTTGTCCGGGCGCAGAAGCCCCGCCACCGCGTTCACCACGGTGGTCTTTCCCGACCCGGAGCGCCCGAAAAGCGCGGTGACACCCGGCGGCGCCTCGAAGCGTGCATCGAGTTCGAAGCCCGGGAACGCGTGGCTGACCTCGACCTCGAGCATCAGGCGCCGCCGACGCGCGCGGCGACGCGGCGGCCCACGACTTCCGACAATAAGAGCGCCCCCATCGCCACGACCACCGAGACGATCACCAGCTTCATCGCCGGGCCTTCGCCGCCGGGGATCTGCAGGAACGCGTAGATGGCGGACGATATCGTGCGAGTCTCACCGGGGATGTTCGACACAAACGTGATCGTCGCGCCGAACTCGCCCATCGCCTTGGCGAAGGCGAGGATGGCGCCCGCCACGATGCCCGGCAGTGCCATCGGCAACGTCACCGTCAGGAAGACCCAGAGCGGCGGCGCGCCGAGCGTCGCGCTCGCCTGCTCGAGCTTCGGGTCCACCGCCTCGATCGACAGGCGGATCGCGCGCACCATCAGCGGAAAGGCCATGACGCCCGCCGCGAGCGCAGCGCCTGTCCAGCGAAAGGCGAGGACGATGCCCCAATCGGCCAGGACGCTGCCGACAGGCCCGCGCGTGCCGAACGTCAGCAACAACAGGTAGCCCGTCACCACCGGCGGCAGGATGAGCGGCAGGTGCACGATGCCGTTCAGAAGCTGCTTGCCGGGAAAGGACCAGCGGGCCAGCGCATAAGCCGTGAGGATACCCAGCGGCAAGCTGACCAGCGTCGCCCAGAGGGAGACGCGCAGCGACAGCGCCACCGCCCGCCATTCATCAGGGCCGAGCCAGTCCAACATGCGCTATTCGGCGAGGACCACGAAGCCCTGACGCTCGAACGCCTTGCGCGAGTCCGGGCCGCGGAGGAAGTCGAGGAAGGTCCGGCTGAGGGCGCTCTGGCTCTCGGCGAGGGCGGCGGCCGGATAGACGATGGGCGGATGGGTCGCGGCGGGAAAGGTGCCGGCGACCGTCACATCATCCTCGGCCACCGCGTCGGTGGCGTAGACGATGCCGTAAGGCGCCTCGCCCGTCGCCACGAAGGCGAGCGCGGCACGGACATTGTCGGCCTGCGCCACTTGCGCCGCGACCTTGTCCCACTGCCCGAGGCTTTCCAGCGCCGCCTTGCCGTAGATGCCCGCGGGCACCGCGTCGACCAGCGCCATGGCCAGCCGCCCGTCGCCCAAGAGGCCCGCGAGGTCCATTCCGGGACCGATCTCGACCGGCGCGGCGGCGCCACCCGCCGCGACCAGCACGAGGGAATTCGCAAGGAGATCGAAGCGCGTGGCCGCTTCGACAAGGCCGTCGGCCTCGAGCATGTCCATCCAGCCCGGGTTGGCGGAGATGAAGACATCCGCCGGCGCGCCCTGCTGGATCTGGCGGGCGAGCGCGGAGGATCCGGCGAGGGAGACAACGACGTCGTGGCCGGTGGCGGCCTCGAAACCCTGCTCGATCTCCGCCATCGCGTCGCTCATGCTGGCCGCGGCGAACACCGTGATCCGGTCCGCGCTGGCCTGCACGGGGACGCACATGGCGATGACCAGCGCAGCCGCTGTCGTGCGGGCGGCCGCTCGAATGCAAGCTGGCTTGAACACCGGGGCGTCTCTCTCCTGTTGATATGTTTCACGAAACATATCGCCCGGCACCCCCGCCAATGGCAAGCGTTATTTCCCGCCGGACATGTCGGACGCGCCCGCCTCCGCGAGCAGGGCGCGCAGCGCAGCGATCTCCGCCTCTCCGGCGTCGGTCGCCCGTCGTTCGAGCGCGCGGTAATGCGCCAGCACCGTCGCTCCCGTCTCGGTCAGATGCGCGCCGCCGCCAGGGGCGCCGCCTCGGCTGCGCGCCACGAGCGGTGCCCGGAACGCGGCGTTCATTTCCTCCACGAGGCTCCAGGCGCGCTTGTAGCTCATCCGCATGGCGCGGCCCGCCGCCGCGATGGACCCGGTCTGCTCGATCAGTTCGAGCAGGTCCGCCTTGCCTGGGCCCAGCATGGCGTCGGCGCCGACCACGACGCGCAGGCGAAGGCGTGGAGGGTGCTCGGTCAGGGCCGCGGCCTCCTCGGTCGGTCTGGCGGTCCCGGAAGGACTCGAACCCTCAGCCTGCCGATTAGAAGTCGGCTGCTCTATCCAGTTGAGCTACGGGACCGCTCGCGCCGTTTTCGGCCATCGGGCGGAAATGCGCAAGCGCGTCAGTGCGTCCAGGAGCCGCGCCGGTCGGTCGCGAAATTCTCGCCGTAGCCGCGCGCGCGGATGTTGGTGCGGCGCTTGTGGGGCTCGAACACGATCGCCTCGATCCCGTGTTCGCGGGCGTAGGCCAGCGCGGCTTTCTTGGTGGGAAAGCGCAGACGGACTTGCGATTCCATGTCTGCCGAGGAGGTCCAGCCCATCAGCGGATCGATCTCCCGCGGGCTCGCCGGCGCGTATTCGAGCACCCATTGCCGGGTCTTCGCGGTGCCAGACGAGGTCGCGGATCGGGACGGTTTGTAGATGCGCGCGCGCATGACTTCCTCCGTGTCTTGCGACGGTTATGAAGGATGCCGCAGCCGGCGACAAGATCCCTCGCGGACCGCGGTGCAGGCAGACCTTGACCATCCGGACTTTCGCGGGGAGCGAGGGGTGGGTATGTGCGATCGGCCGAAAGGCCAAGGCGCTGCTTGCCGTTAAATGATATGTCACGAATGTCCCTTTTCGCAATCACAATCGGCGGGCGGCGCGATCGTCCGCCGGGGTTGAACCCGGGCGGGGAAGCGCGATCTTGAAGGGGAAGGAGACGCCTCATGCCCTACGCCCATTCCGACAAGTCCCCGCCCGAAAACTCCGCCACGATCCTGCACGCCGCGGCGGCGGACGTGCGCGCGCGCCCGAAGCTCGAGGGCGGCAGGCCGTTCGAGATGAAGTCAGACTTCGCGGCCGCGGGCGACCAGCCCACCGCCATCGCCGAACTCAGCGAAGGCGTGTTGTCGGGCGAGCGCGACCAGGTGCTGCTTGGCGCCACGGGCACGGGCAAGACCTTCACCATGGCCAAGGTGATCGAACGCACCCAGCGCCCGGCGATCATCCTCGCGCCCAACAAGACGCTGGCCGCCCAGCTTTACGGAGAATTCAAGGGCTTCTTCCCGGACAACGCGGTAGAGTATTTCGTCAGCTACTACGATTACTACCAGCCCGAGGCCTATGTGCCCCGCTCGGACACCTATATCGAGAAGGAAAGCCAGATCAACGAACAGATCGACCGGATGCGCCACTCGGCCACACGGGCGCTTCTGGAACGCGACGATGTCATCATCATCGCCTCGGTGTCCTGCATCTACGGCATCGGCTCGGTCGAGACCTACGGCGCGATGACCCAGGATCTGCAAGCCGGCGAAAGCTACGATCAGCGCGCCGTGATCGCGGACCTCGTCGCGCAGCAGTACCGCCGCAACGATCAGGCCTTCCAGCGCGGCGCGTTCCGGGTGCGCGGCGACGTCCTGGAAGTCTGGCCCGCGCACCTGGAGGACCGGGCCTGGCGGCTGTCCTTCTTCGGCGAGGAACTCGAAGGCATCACCGAGTTCGACCCCCTGACCGGCGCGCGCACGGGCAGCTTCGAGCGGGTGCGGATCTATGCCAACTCGCACTACGTCACCCCGAAGCCCACGCTTCAGCAGGCGATCCAGAGCATCCGCAAGGAGTTGCGCCAGCGGCTCGACCAGCTGGTGAACGATGGCAAGCTGCTGGAGGCGCAGCGGCTCGAGCAGCGCACCAATTTCGATCTCGAGATGCTGGAAGCCACGGGCGTGTGCAACGGGATCGAGAACTACTCACGCTACCTGACCGGGCGCGCGCCCGGCGAGCCGCCCCCCACCCTCTTCGAGTTCATCCCCGACAACGCCATCGTCTTCGCCGACGAAAGCCACGTCTCCGTGCCCCAGATCGGGGGCATGTATCGCGGCGACTATCGGCGCAAGTTCACGCTGGCCGAGCACGGCTTCCGCCTGCCCTCCTGCATGGACAACCGCCCGCTCAAGTTCGAGGAATGGGACGCCATGCGCCCCCAGTCGGTCTTCGTGAGCGCGACGCCCGGGCCGTGGGAGCTGGAGCAGACCGGCGGCATCTTCACCGAGCAGGTGATCCGGCCCACCGGCCTTCTGGACCCGCAGATCGAGATCCGTCCTGTCGAGATGCAGGTGGACGATCTTCTGGACGAGGTGCGCAAGGTGGCGGCGAAGGGCTACCGGACGCTCTGCACCACGCTCACCAAGCGCATGGCCGAGGACCTCACCGAATACCTGCACGAGCAGGGCATCCGCGTGCGCTACATGCATTCCGACATCGACACGATCGAGCGGATCGAGATCTTGCGCGACCTGCGGCTCGGGGCGTTTGATGTCCTGGTGGGCATCAACCTGCTGCGCGAGGGCCTCGACATCCCCGAATGCGGGCTGGTGGCGATCCTCGACGCCGACAAGGAGGGCTTCCTACGCTCGGAGACCTCGCTCATCCAGACCGTCGGGCGCGCGGCGCGCAACGTCGACGGGCGCGTCATCATGTATGCCGACCGCGTGACCGGCAGCATGGAGCGCGCCATGGCCGAGACCGAGCGCCGCCGCGCCAAGCAGATCGCCTACAACGAGGAACACGGCATCACCCCCGCCACGGTGAAGAAGAATGTGGAGGACATCCTTGCCGGCCTCTACCAGGGCGACGTGGACATGAACCGGGTCACGGCGACCGTGGAAAAGCCGATGGCGGGCGCGAACCTCCAGGCCCATCTCGACGGGCTGCGCGAGGACATGCGCAAGGCGGCCGAGAACCTCGAGTTCGAGGAAGCCGCGCGCCTGCGCGACGAGGTCAAGCGGCTGGAAGCGGTGGACCTCGCCGTCCACGACGACCCGCTGGCCCGCCAGCAGGCCGTGGAGAAGGCGAGCGAGGATGCCGCGGGAAAAAGAGGCCGCTCCACAGGGGGACGTGCGGGGCAGCGTGGGGGGAATGTGAAGAGGAGGGGGAGGTAAATGCCATGAATGGCCAAAATGAACAACTCACGCCACCTAAAGGCTTGGAACATGAGTCTTCGCCTCGTCACATATGGAAGACAGTTCTGGGTCGCGCAGTTTTTGGTTTTTATGCAGAGGTTAACAATAATCCTTATTTTGTTAACGATCAATATATTGAAAATCTTTGCGAAATTGAAAATGAGATAACTGCGCGCTATGGTCGCACCACTATTTATTCCCTAATCTTTAGCATTTTCGCCATAGCAACAGCCAATGATGCGCTTGGAGAAGCTTCATATTTTGGATTTTCGATAGCGAGCATACCA